>DATKRE010000123.1:0-22946 GCA_035532335.1 Xanthobacteraceae bacterium
CCGTATTCGGCAGCTTCTCATGCGAATGTTAGAATCAAAAGGACCACTAGCGAATATGAGTCTTAGTGGAGCTTTGGATTTGACATTCGCTTCACGAGGCTGCCGCTAGGTGGGTAGCGAATGTTAAATCCGCTCCACTAGCTCTGTCTCGTTCCGCCCGGGAGATTGCCATGACTTCGGGTAACGCGACCGCTTTTCTCGCGGCCCGTGATTTTCTTATCCGCCACCGCGAGGACTACGCGGTCGCCTACCGCGATTTCAGATGGCCGAAGCTCGATCGCTTTAACTGGGCGCTCGATTACTTCGACGGCATGGCGCGCGGCAATCAGCAGGCGGCTCTTTGGCTGACGGACGAGGATGGATCATCCGAGGTCAAGCTTACGTTCGCGCAACTTGGCGAGCGGTCGGACCGTGTTGCCAACACGCTGCGCGCTTTTGGTGTGCGCCGCGGTGACCGCATCCTGCTCATGCTCGGCAATGTCGCTCCGTTGTGGGAGTGCATGCTAGCTGCGATGAAACTTGGCGCGGTGATTGTGCCGGCGACTTTGTTGCTCACGCGCAACGATCTGGCTGACCGTTTTGCGCGCGGCCGCGTTCGCCATGTCGTTGCCGCCGCCGATGTCGCGCCGAAATTCGCCGAATTGCCCGGCGATTATACCCGCATCGTCGTCGGCGGAAGCCTGCCGGGTTGGATCGCTTATGAGGATAGCTATCAGGCGCCGGCAGAGTTTTTGCCGGACGGCGAGACTCGCGCGGACGATCCGTTTCTTCTTTATTTCACCTCAGGCACGACGGCGACGCCAAAGCTCGTTCTACACAGCCATCAAAGCTATCCGGTTGGGCATCTGTCGACCATGTACTGGCTTGGCCTTCGATCCGGTGACGTGCATCTAAACATTTCTTCACCCGGTTGGGCGAAACACGCCTGGAGTTGTTTCTTCGCTCCGTGGAATGCCGGAGCGACGGTCTTCATCGCCAATCAACGGCGTTTTAACGCCCGCGGCTTGCTCGATACCATCGTACGCTGCGGTGTAACGACCTTCTGCGCGCCGCCGACCGTTTGGCGGATGCTTATCCAGGAAGATCTCGCGGTCTGGCGCGTACAGTTAAAGGAACTGATCAGCGCCGGTGAACCGCTCAATCCGGAAGTGATCGAACGGGTGAAGGCAGCCTGGAAACTCACGATCCGCGACGGCTACGGCCAGACCGAGACAACGGGGCTGGTTGGGAATACGCCGGGGCAAAAGCTCAAAGCCGGCTCCATGGGGCGACCGCTACCCGGCTATCAGGTCGCCCTGCTTGATCACGAAGGCTCAGCGGCGAAGGAGGCGGAGATTTGCCTCACGCTGACGCCGCGGCCGATCGGGTTGATGCAGGGCTATCAGGGCGACGACGGCGGCGTGGTACCGATCCTTGATGCGGTCTATCGGACCGGCGATGTCGCTACTCTCGATGACGAAGGCTATCTGACTTATGTTGGTCGCGCCGACGACGTCTTCAAATCGTCGGATTACCGGATCAGCCCGTTCGAACTTGAGAGCGCGCTGATCGAGCACCCGGCGGTGGCGGAAGCCGCAGTTGTGCCGTCGCCCGATCCGCTGCGGCTTGCGGTGCCGAAAGCCTACCTTGCGCTCGCGCCCGGACATGCGCCCGATCGCGCGACCGCGCTGTCGATTTTCCGCCATTGCCGTTCGGCTCTTGCACCGTTCAAGCGAGTGAGAGGGCTTGAATTCGCCGATCTGCCGAAGACGATCTCCGGCAAAATCCGCCGTGTCGAATTGAGGCGCAGCGAGGCGGCCAAACGCGATAACGGCGATCGCGTTCCGCTTGAATTTTGGGAAGACGATTTCTCCGAAGACGAGCTGCGCCTGCAGCGAGAGAGTCTCTGAACGTGACGGCGCTGGGGAAACTGCTGCGCACGACCGCGTTTCAACTGACGCTAGTCTATCTCTTGGTGTTTGTCCTGTTCGCAGTTTCGTTGCTAGGCTACTTCGCGCTAAATACGCGCCGGCTCATCACCGAGCAGATAACCCGGACGGTGACATCCGAAGTTGGGCGGCTGCGCGAGCAATACCGTGACGCTGGCATTCGCGGACTGGTGCTGTTCATCGACCTGCGCTCGCGGCGGCCGGGCTCAAACCTTTATCTGGTGACGACGCCGACCGGCGAGGCACTCGCCGGCAATGTCGGCGCGCTGGCGCCTGGAGCGCTCGACCATCCCGGTTGGGTGGAGGCGCTTTACCGGCGGATCGAGGCACCCGACGATACCGAGCATCGGGCGCTGGTGCTGGTCGTCGAATTGCCGGGAGGTTTCCGGCTTTTGGTGGGACGCGACCTTGAGGAACGCGAGCGTATCTACGGCATTATCGCCAATGCCGGGCGCTGGTCATTCGCGCTGGTGGTGGTGCTCGGAGTGGCGGGGGGATTTTTCGTCAGCCGCCGCGTGCTCAAGCGGATCGATGCAATGACCGACACGGCGCACACGATCATGGCCGGCGATCTGGCCGGTCGCTTGCCGATCGCCGGCACCGGCGACGAACTCGACCGGCTCGCCGAAAATGTCAACGCCATGCTGGAACGCATTGAGGCGCTGATGGGCGGCCTGAAGGAAGTCTCCGACAATATCGCGCACGATTTGAAAACACCGCTCACCCGCTTGCGCAACCGGTGTGAGCAGGCGTTGCGCACCGCCAAAAGCGATGGCGATTACCGTGCGGCGCTGGAATCGACCATTGCCGAATCCGATGAACTCATGCGGACCTTTGACGCACTATTGATGATCGCACGCGCCGAGTCCGGCCATGCGCGCGATAACATGACTGAATTCGACGCCGCCGCGATCGCGCGCGACATCGGTGATTTATACGAGCCGCTCGCCGAGCAAAATGGTCTCGTGCTCAAGGTCGAGGCGCCGTTGGTGGCGCCGGTGCGGGGCAATCGCGAGCTGATAAGTCAGGCACTGGCCAATCTGATCGACAACGCCATCAAATATGCCAGTCCGGACGCGAGTAGGATCAACGGTGCGCCGGCCGAGGTCGTAGTCAAAGCCGGCGCCGAAGGGGAGCGCATCACGCTTGCAGTAGAAGATCGCGGTCCCGGCATTGCCGAATCCGAGCGCGGCCGGGTGGTCGAACGTTTCGTGCGGCTGGAACAAGCCCGCTCGCAGCCGGGATCGGGACTTGGTTTGAGTCTTGCTTCTGCGGTCGCGCGGCTACATGGCGGGGAACTCAAGCTCGAGGATAATCACCCCGGCTTGCGCAGCGTTATTGTTCTCCCGCGCGCCGGGCCGGCGGGGCCCTGATGCGGCGTCCTGCGCCGAGGAAACCGCGCAAACAAATCACGGACCCGGCGATTGTGCGGCAACTTGCCGACGCGCTGCCGCGTCCCTCGGCGATCGGGCGCCGTCGTTTTTCGCAGTGGCTGAAAGGCCTGGTGGGCACCGCCGACGGCCGAGCGCTCGCGTCCCTGGTCGGGGAACATCGCAAGCTCAGCGAACTTTTGGCCGGTATCGCAGAAACGGCGCCGTATCTTTGGGACCTTATCGAGGCCGATCCTTCGCGCGCGCTCCGGTTCTTCACCAGCGACCCGGAACAGTCGCTTGCGGGGATCGTGAAAGTGGCGCGCAACGCGGCTCGGTCGGCGCGGGCGCCGGCGAAAATTGCGCGTATTCTTCGCCGTGCCAAGGCGGACGCGGCACTGTTGAGCGCTTTGACCGACACCGGCGGGGTATGGTCCGTTGCGCAAGTAACCGGCGCGCTCACGCAAATCGCCGACGTGACGCTCGGTTTGGCAATTCAGTATCTTCTCCGCGAAGCGGCCGCGCGCAAGAAATTCCTGCCGGTTGATCCACGCGATCCGGCGGCGGGCTCGGGCTATGTTGTGCTCGCGATGGGCAAGATGGGCGGCGGCGAGCTTAATTTTTCCAGCGACATCGACCTCATGGTGTTTTTCGACCCAGCAGCCGGCCGGCTTGCTGCCGACATCGAGCCGGGACAATTCTACGTTCGGCTCACGCGCGACTTGGTCAAGCTTTTGCAGGAGCGAACAGCGGATGGATATGTCTTTCGCGTCGATCTGCGGCTTCGTCCGGATCCGTCCTCAACGCAGATCGCTATCTCGATGGACGCCGCTATCGATTATTACGAGAGCCGGGGTCAGACCTGGGAACGGGCGGCACTGATCAAAGCACGACCAAGCGCGGGCGATCTCGCCGCGGGCGAAAGGCTGCTGGGCGCGCTCGCGCCGTTTATCTGGCGGAAGTATCTCGATTACGCCGCGGTCGCCGACGTTCACGCGATGAAGCAGCAGATTCATGCCTACCGGGGCCACGGCGAAATTGCGGTCGAAGGCCACAACATCAAGCTCGGTCGAGGCGGCATCCGCGAAATTGAATTTTTCGTGCAGACTCAGCAACTTATCGCCGGTGGCCGCCACCTGGGTTTGCGCGGCCGGGAGACGATCGCAACCTTGGTGGCGCTTGCGGCCGGCGGCTGGATCGATGCCGCGACGTGCGCCGAATTGAGCGCGGCGTACGACTTTTTGCGCCGGGTCGAGCACCGGCTGCAAATGATGGCGGACGAACAGACCCACACGCTTCCGACCGAGCGCGACGCACTCGAAATATTTGCCCGATTTCTGGGGTTTGCCGACGGCGATGCGTTCGCGGCCGAATTGCTCAAGCATTTGCGCGCGGTCGAAAAGCACTATGTCCGCTTGTTCGAAAGCGCTCCGGCTCTGCTCGCACAGCAGCAGAACCTGTCGTTTGCCGCCGGGGAAGGCGAGGACGATCACGAGACGCTCGATCGGCTGACTGAAATCGGGTTCCGCCAGCCGCGCGAACTTGTCGCCGCGGTGCGGCGCTGGCAGGCGGGGTCTTATCGCGCGCTGCATGGCGAGCAGGCGCGAAAAAATCTTACCGAACTCATTCCAGTCGTCATCGATCAGTTCTCAAAGGCCGAAAATCCGGACAAAGCGTTTGCCGCGCTTGATTACTTTCTCGCCGGCTTGCGGGCCGGTGGACGACTTTTGTCGTTACTGCGGCAAAATCCCGAACTTGTTCGGTTCATCGCGCTCATCCTGGGTACTGCGCCGCGGCTCACCGATATTCTTTCGCAATACCCGCACGTCATCGATCCGCTGATTGATCCGAGCTTCTTCGGCGCGTTGCCCGATGCAAAGCGGCTGCGAGCGGAACTGGCCGGCTTGCTTGCGGATACACCGGGCTACGAGGCCATGCTCGACGCCATCCGACTGTTTGGCCAGGAAAACATGTTTTTGATCGGCGCGCGCATTTTGTCGGGCTCGTTGTCGGCGGAACAGGCGGGCGACGTCTTTGCCGGCCTTGCCGATGTTCTCGTTGGCGCACTGCACACGCGGGTCGAGGCAGACTTTGCCGCCGCCCACGGCCATTTGCGTGGGCAGGAGACGGCCATTGTGGCGCTCGGGCGGCTTGGGGGGCGCGAGATGACGGCAAGCTCCGACCTCGATCTGATCGTCGTATACGATTTCGACGCTGCATATCCGAACTCCGACGGCGAGCGTTCGCTCTATGGCGCTCAGTATTTCGCTCGCTTAACCCAGCGGTTGATCAGCGCGCTGACGGTGCAGACCAATTATGGGGTGCTGTACCACGTTGACATGCGACTGCGGCCTTCCGGCCGTTCCGGCCCGTTGGCGACGCATATCGATAGCTTCACTGGCTATCAGGAGCATGAGGCCTGGACCTGGGAGCATATGGCGCTAACGCGCGCTCGCGTTATTTCGGCGTCGCCCGCCTTCGCAGCGCGAGTCGAAGCGGCAATCCATGCGGTGTTGAAGAAGAAGCGCGACGCGCACAAGGCCGCCGCCGACGTCGTCGAGATGCGAGGTGCGATCGCTAACGAGAAGGGCGATGCCGATCCTTGGGATCTAAAATACGCGGCAGGCGGCCTCGTCGATATCGAATTCATCGCCCAATATTTGCAACTTGTGCATGCCGCGGCGGCGCCGGATATTCTCGACACCTCGACCGTGCGCACGCTGGAAAAGGCGGCCCGTGCCGGCATCCTTAAGCCGGAAGACGCGACTATACTCCGTCCGGCCGTGCTGTTCCTGCAAGACCTGACGCAAATCTTGCGACTTTGTCTGCCCGGCGCGTTTGATCCGAAGACGGCGGGTGCCGGCGTCCTTGCGTTGCTCGCGCGCGCAGCCGACTTGCCCGACTTTCCCGCGCTGCAAGCCTATCTTACCGAGACGCAGCGGCAGGTGCGCGAGTGCTTCGTGCGGATTTTGGGGAAGGCGCCTTAGCCCGATTTCGGCTTGGCCGTTGGCGGCTCGACCGGACCACCGGCTTTGCGCCATTCGCCGAAGCCGCCCTTGATATGGGCGACCGGCTGCAGCCCCATGCGATGTGCCGTTTGGGCGGCGAGGGCCGAGCGCCAGCCGCCGGCGCAGAAAAACACAAACCGCTTGTCCTCGGCAAAGAGCGGCTTGTGATAGGGGCTTTCCGGATCGATCCAGAACTCAAGCATGCCACGCGGGCAATGAAACGCGCCGGGTATGCGACCCTCGCGTTCAAGCTCGCGGGGATCGCGCAGATCGATGAAGTTTATGTCGTTGCGCCCGTGCAGCGCGATCGCCTGTTCGACCGATAAGGTCTCGATCTCGCGCTCGGCGGCATCGAGCAGCGCACGAAATCCGGTTTTGATTTGTTGTGGCACGATGCGACTATCCGGCAATAATTCACATCATGCCACATCTATAGGCGCGGCATAGTGACAGCAAGGGCCGGTCAGCTCGCCAGGGGGAGGGGGTCAGCATCATTGTCGGCAGTTGCCGGCGCGTTTTGCGAAAGCGGCAACCGCACGAAGACAGTCGTACCTTTCCCCAGCGCCGAGCGGATGCGCATGCTGCCGCCGTGCAATTCGGCAAGCGATTTGGCGATGGCCAGCCCAAGGCCCGACCCTTGATGGGATTTAGTCAGCTGGCTTTCGACCTGTTCGAACGGCCGGCCAAGTTTACGCAGGGCGTCTTTCGGGATGCCGATGCCGCTGTCGGCGATCGCGATCGTGACCATGCCGCCGCGAATGCGGCCGCGGACGCTGACCGCTCCGTCATCGGGCGTAAACTTCACCGCGTTGGAAAGGAGATTGATTGCGATCTGCTTGAGCGCCCGGCGGTCGGCGGTGAGCTTGATACCAGGCGCGACCTGCGAATTTAACGTCAGATGTTTCTCGTTGGCGCGGCCGACGACGACCCGCAGGCAGTCGGTAAGGATAGGATCAAGCTCCACCGGCTCCGGATGAAGGTGAATGCCGCCCGCTTCGATCTTCGACATATCGAGAACATCGTTGATGACGTCGAGGAGATATTGGCCGCTCTCGCGGATATCGCGCGAGTATTCGAGATATTTGTCGGCCCCGAGCGGTCCGAACATCGCCGATTCCATGATTTCGGAGAAACCGATAATGGCGTTGAGCGGAGTCCGCAGCTCGTGACTCATGTTGGCGAGGAATTTCGATTTGGCCGCATTGGCGTCCTCGGCGCGGGTTTTCTCTTCCGCGTATTTTCCCGCAAGATCGGCAAGTGCGCCGGTCTGGCGCTCAAGCGCCTGCTGCGAATGGCGCAGATCGTTGATGGTTGCGATCCGGCGCTTTTCGCCCTCAATGAGCTTTTGTTCGTGTTGCTTGATTTTCGTGATGTCGGTGCCGACGGAGACATAGCCGCCGTCCTTGGTGCGGCGTTCGCTGATATGCAGCCAGCGTCCATCATTGAGCTGGGCCTCGAAGGTACGCGCGCCTTGCCGCTGGCAGTCCTCATTTGCGATGGTGGTGCGGACGATCGGTTTCCGTCCGGCGGCGACCACGGTTTCATAGGGCGTCCCGGCGATGACGGCGGCGTCAGGTAGCCGGTGTAATTCCTGGAAGTTCGAATTGCACAGTACCAGCCGGTTATCGGCGTCCCACAGCACGAATGCTTCGGGGATGGTTTCGATGGCGTCGGCCAGGCGCAAATCCGCGGCAGTGGTTTTCTCCACCAGATCCTTCTGCTCGGACACATCGACTGCGATGCCGATGAGGTGCGGGCCGGCGTCGGCTTGTTGACGTATCAGTTCGCAGCGTACCCGTAGCCACAACCAGTGACCGTTGGCATGCCGCATGCGGAAGGCGTGATCGATCGAACTAATCCCGCCATCGGCGAGTTGGTGCGCAAGTTCATAGAGATCGACATCGTCCGGATGAACCAGCGCATCAAGCTCCCCGAAACTGAGCAAATCGTCCTTGGCGGGCAGCCCCAAGATGTCGAACATGGAGCGAGACCAAAACACCCGGCCGCGGGCCAAATCCCAGTCCCAGAGGCCGCAGCGGCCGCGATCGAGCGCCGTATCGATCCGGCAACGCACCGTGTCGTGGATGGCGTCTGCCTCGCGGGCGCGCGTCGCCTGCCAATGAAACGCAAAGCCGAGGATCAGAACGACAAATCCAGTCGTGGCCGACAAGGTGACGGTGAGCGCGGTAGCGGAACGCCAGCCCGCGAGTGCGTCGTCGGCGCGTTCGGTGACGGCGACGAGGCCGAGCGGGTTACGCAGCGCCCGCACCGTCGCCAACGCCGCCTTACCGTCCGGCAAAGTGATCTCGAGTGTGCCGCTTTCCTGGCCATACGCGGTCAAAGCTTGCGACGGGCCGAGGACATCAAGAATGCGGCGGCCGATCCTCTGCGGATCGGATGGATTGGTGGCGACGATGATGCCGTCCGAACCGGCGACAAGTATCGACCGCTTGCCTGCCGTTGCCCAACGGGGCAATGCCCGGTCGAGAGCCGCCGCCGTGCGGCCCGGCGTTCCTTTTGCCTCGCGGCCGGCGCGATCAAGCTCGATCGCCAGTTGATCGGCAAGCGCCTCGATTGCTTGCCGCGCTTGCAGCATGACTTGCCGGCGCTGCTCAAGCACCTGCACCGCGGCGCCGATGCAGATCGTGATCAGAAAAGCGACGATGAGAACCGGGACGGCGCGGCGCAGAAGCGGTTCCGCGCTCAACAAGCGTCGGTAGGCGGGTTTGGCAATCGATTTTGCCAAGCCCTGGATCGAATCCGGTCGTAGAGACGCACTCGCCAGATCGGCGCGCGCCATGCCTGCCTCCGTTTTGGAACGTCCCCGCACCCGCGTTCGGAAGGAATTAACTTTTGCAGTTCTTTCCGAATCACGCCGATATGAATCGATGCGCGTTGATTTGTCGAGAGTCGGGAGTCAATATTTTTCTTAATTCCATCCAATGCTTTTTTGATGTTTCGCGCCGACGGCGCTGACGCCGGCAAAGCGTGAGTCAAATCAACGGGATGGTGCAGATGCCCTTGGCGTCCCGGCGTCGAAGGTAAGTTCATCAGTGAAGTTCCGCCACGTTCGAATTTGACTGACGCGCGGCAGCGATGCCGTTCCTCGCATCGTGACGGCCGCTTCTCGTCTTGACAGAGAAACGGTTTCATTGCGGTCTAACCAGGATTTTTAGAAACGGTAGGCGAGGGATGCATCATGAGTGAGCGTTATTCCGACTACACGAGGCTAAAATTCGATACGCCGCATCCCAAAGTGCTGCGCATCACGATGGACAACGGCAAATTCAATACCGCCGATCGGGCCATGCACGCCGAGCTTGCACGAGTCTGGCGGGATGTCGACGCCGACCCTGAAATCAACGTCGCGATTATCACCGGCGCCGGCACGATGTTTTCCGCCGGGGGCGATTTCGGGATGATCCAGGATATCATCGGTAATTTCGATGATCGCGCCCGCGTCTGGCGCGAGGCGAGCGATATTGTCTACAACATCATCAATTGCTCGAAGCCGATCGTTAGTGCCATGCGCGGAGTTGCGGTCGGCGCCGGACTGGTCTGCGGTCTCCTGGCCGACATTTCGATTGCCAGCAAGGATTGCCGCATTATCGACGGCCACACGCGATTGGGCGTCGCGGCGGGCGATCATGCGGCGATTATTTGGCCGCTTCTTTGCGGGATGGCCAAAGCCAAATATTATCTGCTGCTCTGCGATCAACTGCTCGGCGCCGAAGCGGAGCGGATCGGCCTTGTCGGCCTGGCGGTCGAGGATGCCGATCTGGACAGCGAAGCGCTCAAGGTGGCGACTCGGCTGGCCGAGGGCGCGCAAAGCGCCATTCGCTGGACCAAATTTTCCCTCAACAATTGGCTTCGCCAGGCCGGACCGATCTTCGACGCGTCCTTGGCGTTGGAGTTTATGGGCTTCACCGGCCCGGAGGCGGCGGAAGGGCTCGCCGCCCATCTTGAGAAACGCAAGCCCACTTTCCCGCCCGGCTCCGCGGTATAGAGCGACCAGAGCGGTTATCGTTCGGCGGCGAGCGTCCGGGCAACGATATCGCCAACGTCGCGCGACAGCGACGGTGCAGCCGCGACGCGGCGCAAAGTCGCTTCGGCATGTTCGCGCCGCTGCGGCTCCAGCACACGCCAGGAGCGGAAGGCCCCCATCAGGCGAGCCGCAACTTGCGGGTTCTTCGGATCGAGTGTGAGCACCGTATCCGCCACGAAATCGTAGCCAGCGCCGTCCGCCCGGTTGAACTGGGTATGATTGACCTGTGCGAACGAGCCGATCAGCGCCCGCACGCGATTGGGATTGGCCATGGAGAATGCAGGATGTGCGGTGAGTGCCCGCACGCGATCAAGCGTGCCCGGTTCCGGTATCGCCGCCTGCAAGGCGAGCCACTTGTCGATAATCAGCGGATCGTCCTGGTAGCTGGCATAGAAGGCCTCGAGTGCCTGCGTACGCTCCGGTCGGTCGTGCAAGGCCAGCGTTTCCAGCGCCGCCATGCGGTCGGTCATGTTATCGGCGCTCTGGTATTGAGAGAAGGCAAGCGCGATCGCCTCAGGGTCCTCGGTTGCGGTCAGCAGGTCGAGGCACACGTTTTTAAGCGAGCGCCGGCCGGCGCTGGCCGCATCCGGCCGATACGGACCCGGCGTCATCATCTGCCGGTATTTTTCTGCGAGCGTCGCGGCGAGGTTACGGCCGACGGCGGCGCGCAAATTCTTGCGTGCAACGAAGATCGCCTCCGGATCGATATCATGGCCGATCTCGCGGGCGATATCGTTCTCGCTGGGCGGCATCAGCGTCAGCGCAACAAATGCCGGCTCGAGCGTGGTGTCGGCGAGGACCGCGCCAAGCGCGACCGCCAAGCCGGCTTCCTCGCCGGCAGGGGCGCCGCGACGCAGAGCCGCAACCTTCGCGGTCAGCACGGACATCGCCAATGTCTGTGCCGCTTGCCAACGATTGAACGGATCGCAATCGTGCGTCGCGAGAAATCGCAAATCGTCGGGCTCGATTGGCAGAGCGAGCCTCACCGGCGCGGAAAAGCCGCGGTTGAGCGAAAGGAGTGGGCGTTCGGCGACGCCGGTGAAGACAACGCTTTGGCCCGGTTGGCTCAGCTCGATGATGCGCCGCTCCAGCGGCTTGCCGTCGACCATCAGCGGCAAATCAGCGCCGCTTTTCCCGACCAGCCCGACCGCGAGAGGGATCAGCATCGGCGCCTTCTCAGGTTGGCCGGGTGTCGGCGGCACGGTCTGCGTCAAGTCGAGGCGAAAAGTTTTTGCGCGCGCGTCGTAGTGCGGGGCCACCCGGACCTCCGGCGTTCCGGCTTGGGTGTACCAAAGCATGAACTGGGAGAAATCACGCCCGCTGACGTCGGCGAAGCACTGCACGAACTGCTCGACGGTCGCTGCTTCGCCGTCGTGACGGGTAAAGTAGAGGTCCATCCCCTTGCGAAACAATTCGGCGCCGAGCAGAGCCTTGATCATGCGGACAACTTCGCCACCCTTGTCGTAGATGGTGGTCGTGTAGAAGTTGTTGATCTCGTGATAGACCTCCGGCCTCACTGGATGAGCCAGCGGGCCGGCATCCTCAACGAATTGATGCGAACGTAACGCCCGCACGTCGCCGATCCGTTCCACTGCGCGCGATCGCTGATCGGCCGAAAATTCCTCGTCACGGAAGACAGTGAGCCCTTCCTTCAGGCAAAGCTGAAACCAGTCGCGGCAGGTGATGCGGTCGCCGGTCCAGTTGTGAAAATATTCGTGCGCGATCACTGCCTCGATATGCGCATAGTCGCTGTCGGTCGCGGTCGCGGGTGACGCCAGTACGTATTTGTCGTTGAAGATATTGAGTCCTTTATTCTCCATCGCTCCCATGTTGAACGCCGAAACCGCGACGATCATGAAAATATCGAGATCGTATTCGCGGCCGAAAGCCTGTTCGTCCCAGCGCATGGCGCGCTTGAGGCTATCCATGGCGTAGAGGCAACGATCTTCCTTGCCCGGCTCGACGTAGATATGCAGCGCAACGTTGCGCCCGGACATGGTGGTGAAAGAGTCGGTGACGCGCGCGAGCTTGCCGCCAACCAGCGCAAACAGATAACACGGCTTCTTGAACGGATCGTGCCAAACCGCGAAATGCTTATTGCCGCCGGGCACATCGCCATGGTCGATAAGGTTGCCGTTGGCAAGCAGCACCGGTGCCTCGGTTTTGTCGGCCTCGATACGGGTGGTGTAGACCGCCATCACATCGGGACGGTCGAGGAAATAGGTGATGCGGCGAAAGCCTTCCGCCTCGCATTGCGTGCAATACGTGGATCCGGCGCGGTAAAGACCCATCAGTTGGCTGTTGGCGGCGGGGTCGATGACGGTTTCGATCACCAACTCGAACGCTCGGCGAGGCGGCTGCGCGATGGTCAGCCGGTCCGGCGTGGCGACGAAGTTTGCAGCCGGCAACGGGGTGCCGTCGAACGTGAGCAAACGGAGCTTGAGGTCTTCACCGTCGAGAACAAGCGGAGCCAGGCGGCCGGCGCTGTTCGGCGTAACCCATAGCGTGGCGCGAACAATTGTCGCAGTCGGATCGAGCGAAACGTCGAGGTCGACGGTTTCGATCAGCCAATCCGGCGGGCGGTAATCCTTGAGGCGGAACGGACGCGGCTCTTCGGTGCGCATGATCGCCTTGATGTAGAAGCTTTACACGACGATGAAAAGTGCAAGACTTGCGCGAGGCAGATTTCTTTTCTCGGCGTGCTGCTCAGCTTTCCTTCACCTAGCGCCCCGGTTCCGCGTGACCGATGACGCGGGCGATGCCGGGAAAGCGTCGGCGCAAGTTTTGCTCGATACCGTCAACCAGGTCATGCACGTCGCTGACCGAAAGGACCGGATCAACCCGGCAGTGAAAATTGACGATCTCGCCGTCGGCGGTTTCGCGCACGCGCACGTCATGGACTTCGTTAAGGCCGATTGAGTCGGCGGCGAGCGCCGAGAGCGCCGCGCCGATCTCGGCGACGCGAGCGCCGCCGGCATCGCGGCCGGCAAGTACCACAGCCGGCAAGGGCTCGATGTGGGTCTCAACCTCTACGTCCGGCCCGAGTTCATCGCGGATCGCGTCCTCCAGGAGCGTCGCAGTTTCGTGCGCGGCCGAAAGCGGCAGCGTGCCCTCGACCTCAAGATCGGCCGAAACCGACAGACGATCGGCTAGCGCCTGTACGGCCACGTGGTGAACCGCCAGCCCTTTGTTGCGGGCGATCAGCATGACGCGTTCGCGCACCGTCTCGTCGTCGAGCGCCCGCGCCTCGGTGGTGATGGTTGTCTCGGCCTCGGGCAACTCGGCGGCCACGTCGCGGTTGAGCCGCTCCTTGATGGCGGTGACGCGATCGAGCGGCAGCGCGCGGCTCACGGCGATACTGAGATCGACAAACAGCACGGCTCCGCCGGGCCGTACGCGCACGCGCTCAACGGCGACGATGCCGGGAACGCGCCGCGCGATCGCCGCAATGCGCTCGCTCACGCCGGCTGGAGCGGTGTCCGTCAATGTGTCGATGGTGCGCCGCCCGAGACGCCAGCCGGCAGTACCGATAAACACCGCAACAACCAAAGCCGCGACGGCATCGGCGAAGGGATAGCCCAACGCGACGCCGGCAAGCCCTGCCAGCACGGCGATTGACGAGAGCATATCGGTGCGAAAGTGCAGGGCGTCGGCTTCCAGCGCTTGGCTCGACGTTGCTTTGGCGACGCGGCCAAGAGTCCGTGCGCGGAAAAAATCGACCACGACGGATATGACGATAATGGTGAAAGCGGCGCCGCTCGCCTCGACCGCATGTTTACTTTCGCCTGCGAGTCGCTGCACGGCTTCATAGATCACGATGGCAGCGAGCAGAAACAAAAAGCCGGTTTCGATCAACGCCGTCACGCTCTCGATCTTGCCGTGACCGTATTGATGCTCGGCATCGGCCGGCTTGCCGGAGATACGCACTGCGACATAGGTCAACACGGTCGCGGCGACATCGAGCAACGAATGGCCGGCTTCCGACAAAATGGCGAGCGAGCCGGTGAGCAGGCCGACGACAGCCTTCGCCAGCGTCAGGCCGGCCGAAGCGGCAATCGATCCGAGTGCGGCTCGTTCTTTGTCGTTCATCCCTGCGTCACGATGGCTGGCTTCGCTATACAAGGAGTGACTGGGCCGGCAAATTTCGCTATTGCGAGCCGGTATTCCTAGACCATGGTTTAGCAGTGATCGATAGAGCCCGTAAATTCTCCGTTGCGCCGATGATGGAATGGACCGACCGGCATTGCCGGTTCTTCCATCGCCTGCTGACGCGCCGCGCGCTGCTTTATACCGAAATGCTCACCACCGGAGCGGTGCTGCATGGCAACCGCGAGCGACTTCTGCAGTTCGACCCGGCCGAGCATCCGCTCGCGCTTCAGCTCGGCGGCAGCGATCCGGTCGCTCTCGCCGCCTGTGCGCGCATCGGCTCCGATCTCGGCTTTGACGAGATCAATCTCAATGTCGGCTGCCCATCGGACCGGGTGCGGGAAGGCCGCTTCGGCGCCTGCCTGATGGCCGAGCCGGCGCTGGTCGGCGAATGTGTCGCGGCAATGAGAGCCGCCGTTGCCGTGCCGGTGACGGTCAAATGCCGCATCGGTATCGACGATCAGGATCCTGAACCGGCGCTGGGGACTTTTGCCGACGCGGTAGAGCAGGCCGGCGTCGACGCGCTGATCGTGCACGCCCGCAAGGCGTGGCTCGATGGGCTGTCGCCGAAGGAAAATCGGGAAGTGCCGCCGCTGGATTACACGCGCGTCTATCGGCTCAAACGGACGCATCCCCGCCTGACGATCGTCATCAACGGCGGCATCGGCAGCCTCGAGGCGGCCCTGGCGCACCTCGCGCATGTCGATGGTGTGATGATGGGCCGCGCCGCTTACCAGGAACCGTGGCGGCTTCTTGATGTCGATCGGTTCGTGTTCGGTGAAGCGCCGCGCTTTGCCTCGGCAAGAGATACCGCCGCGGCCCTGATCCCCTATATTGAGCGCGAAGCGGGGCGCGGCACGCGGCTTCATTCCATCACCCGGCATTTGCATGGGCTGTTTCGTGCGACGCCCGGTGCGCGAACCTATCGTCGCACGCTTGCCGCGGCATCGACGAGCGACGCCGGGGCGGGACTCTTGCTTGCCGCGCTCACGCACGTGCGGGACGGAAACCGTCAAGCGATCGCGGCCTGATTTCAGTTCCGGAAAGTTGCAAGCGCAAATGATCCTCGGCGTTCCCTGGCACGAATTTCTCTGGCTCGTTCTCGCGATATTATTCGGCGGCATCATCAGCGGCTTGCTGGCCGGTATGTTCGGGATCGGCGGCGGTTCGATGATCGTGCCGGTGCTGTTCGAGGTGTTTCGCGTCTTCGGGGTTCCGGAAGACGTGCGCATGCAGCTTTGCCTCGGCACATCGATTGCAATCGTCATTCCGACCACCATCCGCTCCTATCTGACGCACCGGGCAAAAGGATTTGTGATCCCCGGCATTGTCGGCCAATGGGCGCTGCCGGCTGTCGTCGGCGTTGCTTGCGCATCCGCCATTGCCGCTTTTGCGCCGGCGACCTTGATGACGATCCTCTTTGTTCTGATCGCGACCTTGATCGCCATCAAGCTTATGTTCGGCGGCAACCGCTGGAACATCAGCGACGAATTGCCCGGCCGCATCCCGATGACGCTTTACGGCTTCGGCATCGGGCTTGGCGGCTCGCTGATGGGCGTCACCGGCGGCGCCATTTCCACGATTGTGCTGACGCTTTACGGCAAGCCGATCCACAACGCGGTTGCGACCTCGTCGGGCGTCGCGGTCCCGATCTGCATCGCCGGCGCGATCGGCTTTATGCTCGCCGGGCTGCCGCACCAGGCGCAGTTGCCGCCGCTGTCGCTCGGCTTTGTCTCGCTGATCGGCGTCGTGGTGGTGGCGCCGGTCGCAAGCTTCATGGCGCCGTATGGCGCTTACCTGTCGCACCGCCTGTCGCGGCGGACGCTCGAGATCGCGTTCGGCGGCTTCCTCGAACTGGTGGCTCTGCGCTTTCTCGTTGGCCTCGTTTACGGATAACCACGCAACAAGAGCCGGTCGCCACGCACTTCCCAGCTTTGCAGCCGGTTCAGAAAGCTCATGCCCAGCAGGCTGGTTTTCAACTGCCCCGGCTGCACCACCAGCGCATCGACCGAGCGCTCGACCAGGCCGCCGATGGCGATGCGGTCGAGTTTGACCGGAGCGGCGCGGGTGCGGCCGTTGGCGGTGTCGACCTCCGCCGAATAGATCAGCACCTCCAGCGGCAGCCCCGCGGCTTTTGCCGCCTCGCGGGTTAGCACCACCGAGCTCGCGCCGGTATCGAGCACCATGCCGACGCGCGCGCCGTTGACCTCGGCGGTGACGTCGAAATCGCCGTTGAATGTGCGGGCGACCTCGACGCTGCGCCCATGCGAAACGACATAGCCGGGAATAAGCTCGGCCATGACGCGCTCGCCGACGCCGCGCAGTTCGAAGCGGTACGAATAGCCGACGACGAGTGCCAGCGCGACCACGACCCAAACCAGCGCCGCGGTTATCGCCTGCATGAGGCGCCCGCGGAACATCGCCACGACTGCGGAGCCGACAAAGACCAATAGCGCGAGCGTATAGGCGAGCGAGCCGAATTGCGCGCTCGACAGCGGGCCGACCGAACCGTCGCCGCCGCGCGTGGTCAGGATCAAAAGGGCGATCACGAGCCCGGCTAGCAGCAACCACAAGAGGCGTAGGCGCACCGATGCCATCCTTACCGCTGCGATTGTCGCTGCAATGTAGGAAACTTCAAGGCGCGCGCTAAGTCCCAAACAGCGCCCGTCGCGCGCGGTTGGTCGAGTCGTCGGGCGACATCGACATCGACATCGACGACGATGCGACGTCCATTTGCGGCTGCGTCGGCGGTGCGGCGCCATCCGCAATCGGCGCCAGCGCCGACATCACCCGCTCCGGCGGGAAGGTCACGATCACTTCGGTGCCGATGCGCAGTTTCGATTTCAGCGCAAAGGTGCCGCCGTGCAGATCGATCAGGTTCTTGGCGATCGGCAGGCCTAAGCCCGCGCCCTGTTCGGCCGATTTGATCGAATTCGAGCCCTGGCCGAACGAGGCAAGCACCACCGGGATTTCCTCTTCGGGAATGCCGGGACCGGTATCCTTGACGCTCATGTATTGGCCGCCGGAGGCGGTCCAGCCGACCTTGAGCCAGATTTCGCCGCCCTGCGGCGTGAACTTGATCGCGTTGGAGAGAAGGTTGAGGCAAATCTGGCGCACCGCGCGCTCGTCCGCCCACAGCCGCGGCATGTCCGGCTCGAACAATTCATGCAGCGTGATGCCGCGATTGCCGGCGCGCAACTTGAGCAGATGGTGGCAATCCTCCACCACGCGATTGAGCGACACCGCCTCTTCGTTGAGTTCGTAGCGGCCGGCCTCGATGCGGGAGAGATCGAGGATCTCGTTGATGAGGTTGAGCAGATGCACGCCCGAATTGTGGATGTCGCCGGCATAGTCCTTGTACATCGGCACCGCGTGCGCGCCGAAAATCTCGCCCTTCATCACTTCGGAGAAGCCGAGGATGGCGTTGAGTGGCGTGCGCAACTCGTGGCTCATCTGGGCGAGGAAACGCGACTTGGCGATATTGGCGGCTTCGGCGCGCCGGCGCGCCTCGTCGGAGATCGATTTCGACTGTTCGAGTTCGCCGATCAGGGCGTCCTTTTCCGCGCGGGCCTCCAGCGTCGCCAGCGTCGTCGAGTAGAGGCGATAGGCGAGCAGCGAGAAATAACCTTCGGCGGTGAGCACCATCACCGCCAGGATGTAATTGTGCAGCGTGCCCTTCAAAATAAAGTTCAGCGCAATCGCGATGGTGACCGGCAGCGTGGACGCCAAGACCGCGATCGGCAGGCTCGACGCGAGCATGCTGGAGATCGCCACCACCAGCAGCATGACGAACAGCATGAAGGTGCCCGACTGTTCGTCGCCGCCGAGCGGGTGGATCAGGATGAAGGTCCAGGCCACGCCGAAGAACAAATCGAGCAGGATGAAGCGCAGCCGCCACGAGCGCAGGTTCGCGGTCGACGGCGGCTCGTCGAGGAACTGCCGGCACAGCCGCGTGATGACGAGATGGATGATGAGCGCGCCGGCGGTCCAGGTGCCCGAGGCGAGCGCGCCGGTCCACAAGCTCGACAGCGCACCGATCGTCACGACGAGTGGGAGCGTCACCAGCGAGCCGGACAGCCGGTTCTGCGCGAATTGGCGTAACAGTTCGTAGTCGAACACCGGACGCGTGCCGCTGGTCGAGGTCAGCCGGTCGCGCGCCTCGCGGACATGCTGGCTGGCAAGCCGCCGTTTGGTCGATGGCGCATCGGCGGCGCCGGGCGTCGAAAGCTCGCGCGGTTCACTGGTCGTTGCTGGCATTGCATTCCGTGGTGATAACTTGGCTTAAAAAGCGCCCAAAATTCTTAAAGCCACGCTTAAGGGACGTTGACGCGACGGAGAAAACGCCAAGTAAAATTTCATCTTTGCGGCCTGCCGGCGGTGGCGGGGCAGGCGGGTCGATACCGCGTCCAGGCGATAAGCGATTAACTTCAACAGGATAGGGAAGGGATTTGCGATGAAACTTTATGACTCGGGCCGCGCGCCCAATCCGCGCCGAGTGCGCATCTTTTTGGCCGAGAAGGGGGTTACGGTGCCGACCGAGCAGCTCGACATCATGGCGCTCGAGCACCGCACCGACGCTTATGCCGCCCTCAACCCAATGCTGCGGGTGCCGGCGCTGGTGCTCGACGACGGCACCGCGATCGCGGAATCGGTCGCCATCTGCCGCTATTTCGAGGCGCTGCATCCCGATCCGCCGCTGTTCGGCCGCGGCGCCAAGGAAAGCGCGCTGGTCGAGATGTGGAACCGGCGTGCCGAAATTCATTTTTTCCTGCCGGTGGCCAGTGTGTTCCAGCACCTGCACCCGGCGATGAAGGTCCTGGTCGATCCGCAGGTGCCGGCCTGGGGAGAAGCCAACAAGCCGCGCATCGTCGATTTCCTTTCGTTCCTCGACGGCGAATTGAAAGACCGCGACTTTATCGCCGGCGAGCATTTCACCATCGCCGACATCACGGCTTTGGTCGCCGTCGACTTCATGAAAGTCTCCAGGCTCGCGGTGCCCGACGATCTGAAAAACGTGCGGCGCTGGCACGGCGCCGTCGCCGCTCGCCCGAGCGCGAAGGCGTAATGTTTTTCCTTCTTGCGGGGAGGGGTGAGTGCAGAAAATCGTGCTCGCGACGCATTCGCTCCTCCGCCCGTCATTCCGGCCGAGCGCCAGCGAGAGCCGGAATCCATAACCACGGACGATGCAGAAGAATTTCTGACACACCGGGAGTATGGATCCGGGTTCGCGCCTTTCCGCCTTCGCGCTCTGCGCTTCGGCGGACTCAAACCCACCGAAGCTCGCTTGAGCGAGCGTTAGGCGGGCGGTGCGCTCCGGAATGACGAACATGCGAAATCGTTCTCGCAGCGCCTAGGCGTCCGAGGCATCGTCACGACAACGACGAAAGAATCTTCGCACACGAAAGAAGACGGGAAGCGGAGCGCCGAGAGGCGCATTGTCCAGTCAATGTCCGCGACTAGCGCGGCGCGCGCCCTGATCCTCTTTTCCCTCCCCCCTTGTGGGGGAGGGTAGGGAGGGGGGTACGCCGCCTTTCGGCGCTCACGCTTGCGGCACTCGCCACCGGCTATCACCCCGATGGCTCAGCTCCAGAACCGGGTTTCCCGCGGCGTTGGCTGACGGGTGTTTTGCCCGCTTCGCCATAAGATGCCGCGGTTAAGCACGCTCCGTGCAGACCGGTCCTAATGCCGGTCGACCGGGGACCCGAAAGCCGCCCGAGTGCGGATTGGCAATTCCGCCCGCGGGGACCGCGTCTCGCTCTCGTCTTACGGCATGCCTTCCGGAAGGCGCCCGCACACAAGCGAGATACTTGTGCGTAACATAAACAGTGACCAAGGTCAAGAAAAATGTGACGCGCTTTCCGCGGGAATGAGCGGGTAAATTCACTCCCGTCATTCCGGCCGAGCGAGCCCTTGATAAATAGAGGGGCCTTTTGTCATGAGGAAAAATAATGCGAAATCAAGGCTTCGCCGTGCGCCTGTTGGGCATGCCGAGCCTTAAACCGCGTGCTCGGCAACGCGCACAAGATAGGTGGGGAGTTGTTCGGCGGAGGTGTCGTTCAGGGTAAACGGTCGCGGCCACGAAATGGCTTCCTCTGTGACCGGCCAAATTCGCGCAAGGCCGACATTGGGGCTGCCGAGCGAATCGATAATCTCCCACATGCGGGGCCAAGAACTGCTGACCACGACAAACATCAGGTGCCTAATGAATCACGACCTTGGTTGGGTGCACGTATTCCGCAGTCATGACCGTCTTAGCGGCCCAAGTTGCCAAAATCTTTTGCGCTGCGGAATCGATGTCTACACGCTCGCCCTTGATGAGCGGGATCAAGATTGGTTTCGCGGGGACTTCGACGTTGTTACTCAGCCACGTTTCATTGCACGTCTTGCAGACGTGTCGCACTTTCTTTGTTCCTAAATGGCCAGGTCGCTGTTTATTTGTTTCTTTCGGCGTAGATCGCCCCGGTGAACTTGCCCACTCAAGAACGCCAAGGGTGTGAGTAGTATCCGCTGTGCGAGGAAAGATAGCCCGAAGCCAGTCTGGGAAAACATGTTCTTTGGATATGACGATTTCTAGCGGTTGCCTCATGCAAAATATGCATTGACGGCGACCAGATTGGAACGGAACGCGTTTTGCCATATACTCGACTCATGACGCAAAAAAACACGGACGAACAATACAGCGAAGAGGAAGCGCAACAACGCTTCCTATCCGCGGTCAAAGCCGGGTGAATACGAAGCCCAAGCCTCTCAAGAGTATCGGGCGGAAAGGCGTGCCGGCGCAATCGAAGAAGCGGCAGAAATCGAAAGCGGTATGAGATTTTTGCTCGAAATAACATCAGCCGGTTTTGCCGTAATCGCCGCGATGTTATGGCTTCGTTCAGCGGTGATGAAAACACCAAAGCAGTTTTCGATCGATGTGCATGTTCTAAATGAACCTTCGCACTTGGTCATCGGTCCAACACTTAGTAGCTACGCGCAAAGTCCAGAGCTTAACGATCTCGGCAAGGCAGTAATCAAACAAAGCCGGTGGAGCGCGGCGGCGGCTTGTAGTGCCGCAATAGCTGCAATTCTTCAGGCCATTATTGCTCTACAGGATCAGCCATGGCTTCCGTGGCTGAAGTAAACGATTGCTGATAATGGGCGCGTCCTAGCGCGGGGCTATTTCGGCTTTGGCCAACGCAATTAAGAGTGGTCGAAATTTTCTCACGGCTGCGGAGAATGCCTCGTGCGCCTCTGGCGGAACGCTGTTGTACGGGTCGCTGGCCATTTCTTTTTGAAGACTCCCGTATAACGAGATGAAATCACTCGAAAGGATCAGATAATCCTCGGCGAAACGCTTGCGGATAATCGCCATGTGTCTCGCGATCTCTGCATTGTCTTTCTGTTCAACAGTAGCGAAATAGCGATCCTGATCCTCTGCGATATATTCATCCGCGTTGTCGCAAATCCGTTCGATGAATCCCAATTCCGAAAGTATTAAGCCATAGGCTGGGCGGCGCAGATCCCAAATCTTTGTTTTGTACGAACGGGAATGGCCCATTCTATTTGCAATGATGACCCCAACAATCGTTCCGCCCACGGTGAGGATTGCCGCGCTGATTGTGACGATGTTGTCGGACGTGAGTTGCATCTTCCCACTAGTCGGGGTCGATTTTTCTAACCAAGACGATTGCCGCCGCAATGGCACAAACTGACGATAGTATAAATGCTCCTACGGCTATGAAGACAAGGCGCTCGTACTGAAACCATTTCCCAAAAAGGGCGAGTAGCGCGGCCGCTTTGGATGCTTGATCATTCGAGCGGTTTCCGGTGGAGGCGACGAGTACCATCAAACCAATCCCCCAAAGTACAGCCGGGACTGCGTTCGGCATGCTCGAAATGTGCTGCTTCGCCGTTCTTACCCCGCTTATGGGGTCTAACGCGCCCGTGACATTCCGGGCAACGCATTCGACGGTCGGTTGGCATATTACAGCCGACGTCAATGCCGATCAGATTCCATCGGCCGTTCGCCCATAAATCGCATTCATGAAGGGGCATTGTGTCGGTATAGCCGCGTCGTCGTCCTGGCGCTAACCGGTCGCGGGCTGTCTGTCCTAATTGGCTGGCCCACTACCGCTTTCCGCGGGAATGAGCGGGTAAATTCACTCCCGTCATTCCGGCCGAGCGTCGGCGAGAGCCGGAATCCATAACCACAGACGGTGCAGAAGAATTCCGGCATACCAGGACTATATCCTTAGGGCGCCGACTTCGTTCCTGCGGGGGAGTTCGGTGAACCGCTACGGATCGTGGCAATCCTCGCCCCATCCTTAGATTGACATTTTTTGGTTAGTATCGTGGCTTGCTGGCTGATCGGGCGGCGCTATATGGCCCAGGTGAGCGACGGCTGAGCGACGACTGAAGCGGACGCTTAGGGATGACGGCAAGGCACCGGCAAAGCCTTTCTATCGCG
>DATKRE010000124.1:0-5461 GCA_035532335.1 Xanthobacteraceae bacterium
TAGGGCTGGTCGGACGACGGAACGCGATACCCGGCAGGCGGATCGGTCAGATTTTGGCGCACCGGCTCGCCGGCAAACGTCGCATATTCCGTTTTGTCGAACCAGCCGATGGGATTGTACCATGGCTTCTTCTGGTAAGGAGGATTGGGAGTCTGCACCGCCGTTTCCGGGATGATCGCCGCTTTGCCTTTACTCCGTTTGACCGGATTGGGTGAATTCTTCGGCCAATCCGACGGCACGCTCGCCTCCGCCACCGGTGGAGGCAAGTTGCGCGAGGGAGGCACAACCAGCGGCGGCCGTTCGGAGTAATTGATACCTGCGTCCGCCCCACTGGCATCCGGCGATTTTTTGAGGCCGATGTTTCGCATGAACTTCGACCAGACTGAAGCCTGCGCCTCGCTGCCGTCATCACCCGCACGCGCCGGGCCGCCAGCGCCGATGACGACGGCAACCAAAGTCGCTGCAGCCAGTACGCGAAAGAGCGTCCTCTGCTTGCGTGCCGGGTCGGCCAGATGGCCGAGATCGAAATGTTGCGACATACCCTCACCCAAGGCGCCAAAACGCACGCCCCACCAGATGTGTTTTATCTGGGATCAGGGCGCTTTTACGGCACCCTGGATCGCAGCGAATCGTACAATAATCCGACAACGCCCGCCACAATGGCGGCATCGGCAAGGTTAAAGACGTACCAGCGGAACGTAAAAGTCGCCGTATCGACGTGAAACAGCACAAAATCCATCACACCCGGCCAATGAAAGCGGTCAACCGCGTTGCCTACTGCCCCGCCAATGATGAGACCGAGTGCAACCGCCGTCAGCCGCGAAGACGACCGCGCCAGCCAAACCCACAAAACCGCCACCGCTGCGGCCTTGAGGACGAGCAAACTCCATAGCCCAAGCGCACTGTGCTGCTGAAAAAGGCCGTAACTAATTCCGGCGTTCCAGATCAGCACCAGATCGAGAAACGGCGTCAGCGCCACGCGGCCCCGCTCCGGCAGATCGAACGCATCCAGGAGCCAGAATTTGGCGGTCTGATCGGCGATGCCGGTGGCGATCGCGATGCCGACCCCGAGCGCGGTCAACGGCCCCCAAGCGTATGAGGACTGCGCCTGCCGTTGCGCGGCGTCGGCCATGCCGCCTACTCCGCCGCTTTGCGCATGGCGTCCCATTCGCGCAGCGCTTGCGCGTCCCGTGGCGTCACGTCGGGAAATTGCGGATCGCCGCCGACTGCCGGCGAGATTTTCCAGGAGCGGGCGCATTTGCGCCCCGCAGCCGGGCGCGGCTCAACCGCGACCATCGGCACATCATCGAGGCGGAATGCTGCGGCCGGCCCCTCGCCTTTAACCAGCGTCGCGCCCGAGGTGATGCATAGTTCCGCAAGATCGACTTCGGTCGCAACGCCGAAGAGTTCCGGGTCGGCGACATAGATAATCGGCGCGGCCTCGAGCGACGAGCCGATCCGCTTGGCGGCGCGCTCAAGTTCAAGCGCCCCAGTCACCACGCGGCGGAGATTGCGCAGATCGCGCCATTTCTCCGCCAGCGCCTGGTTGCGCCATGCTTCGGGCATGGCCGGGAACGATTCAAGGTGGACTGAGGTGGCGGCCGGATCGCGTGCCAGCCAGGCTTCCTCGGTCGTGAAGCACAGCATCGGCGCCAGCCAAATCACGGTGCAGCGAAACAGCTGATCGAGCACGGTCAGGCAGGCGCGGCGTTTGATCGATGAATAAGGATCGCAATAAAGCGCGTCCTTGCGGATATCGAAATAAAACGCCGAAAGATCGACCGTGAGGAACGCATTGAGCGCGGCAAAAATGCGCTTGTAATCGAAATCGGCGTAGGCCGAACGAACGATCGCGTCCAGCTCGACGAGCCGATGCAGCATCAGCCGCTCAAGCTCGGGCATCTTGTCGAGCGTCACCGGCGCTTCGCCGCGCCAATGGGCGAGATTACCCAGCATCCAGCGGAGTGTGTTGCGCAGCTTGCGATAGGTCTCGACGGTGGTTTTCAGGATTTCCGGCCCGATCCGCAGATCGTCGGCATAATCGGCGGCGCACACCCACATGCGCAGGATATCAGCGCCGGATTGTTTGATAACGTCCTGCGGCGCGGTGACATTGCCGAGCGACTTCGACATCTTGTAGCCGCGCTCGTCGAGCACGAAGCCGTGGGTAAGGACGATGTCGAACGGAGCCCTCCCGCGCGTGCCGCAGGATTCGAGCAGCGACGACTGAAACCAGCCGCGATGCTGGTCGGAACCTTCGAGATACATAACCGCTTCGTCGCCACCATCCGCCTTACGCCGCACGTTGGCGAGTGCCGGGAAGTGCTGCGCGTCTTCAAGCACGAAGGCATGGGTCGAGCCGGAATCGAACCAAACGTCGAGAATGTCGTCGATCTTCTGCCAACTCTCGTTGGCGCGCTTACCGAGAAAGCGCTCGCGCGCGCCCGGCTGGTACCAGCTGTCGGCCCCCTCTGCCTCGAACGCCTCAATGATGCGGACATTCACGTCCGGATCGTTGAGGATGTCGATCGAACCGTCCGGCTTCTCGCTGATAAACACGGCAATCGGCACGCCCCAGGCGCGCTGGCGTGAGATCACCCAATCGGGCCGACTTTCGATCATCCCGGTGATGCGTCTCTCGCCCTGTTCCGGCACCCAGCGCGTGGCTTTGATCGCCCGCGCCGCAAGCTCCCGCACCGTCTTGCCCTTGCCGTCGCCCGCAAGCAGTTCAATCGGCCGATCCATGGCGATGAACCATTGCGGCGTATTGCGAAAAATCACCGGTTTCTTCGAGCGCCAGGAATGCGGATATTGGTGCTTCAACCGTCCCCGCGCGATCAGCATACCGGCCGCCGTCAGTGCCTTGATCACCGCCTCGTTGGCGTCGCCTTTCTCGCCCTTGTCGGTAAGCACGCGCTTGCCGGTAAAGCCCGGCGCCTGGTCAGTGAAACGGCCATCGGCGTCGACGGTATAAGGAATTGTCGTGTTGATGCCGCGCTCGCCAAGTTCGCGCGCTTTCGCCGTCCAAACGTCAAAGTCTTCGCGGCCATGTCCAGGCGCGGTATGCACGAAGCCGGAGCCGGTATCTTCGGTGACGTGGTCGCCCGGAAGCAGCGGGACTGGAAATTCATAATTGCCGACCAAACCACGCAGCGGATGCGCAGCAGTCATCGTCTCGAGTTCAAGCAATGAAACATTGCGAAGCTTCTTGAACGCCGTGACACGGGCCTGCCTGAGCACGTCCAACGCAAGACGGTTGGCCAGAAGGAAGCGTTCGCCTTCCTTTGCCCAATTATCGCTCGGGGCGTCCTCGACAACATATAGACCGTATTCGATCTTGGGCGAAAAGCTGATCGCGCGATTGCCGGGAATGGTCCACGGGGTTGTGGTCCAGATCACAACGCTTGCGTCGGACAAAGTGTGCTGGCGCGCTTGCGGGTTTTTTTCATATGCTTCCAACACCGGAAACTTCACCCATACGGTGTCGCTGACGTAATCCTCGTATTCGACCTCGGCCTCGGCGAGCGCGGTCTTTTCCACCACCGACCACATCACCGGCTTTGAGCCGCGATAAAGTGTGCCGTTAGCGGCGAATTTCATCAGTTCGCGCGCAATCTGCGCTTCCGCGAAAAAATCCATGGTGGTGTAGGGGTGCGGCCAGTCACCCACCACGCCCAATCGTTGAAATTCCTCGCTCTGCACGCCGATCCAGCGCTGCGCGAACGCGCGGCATTCCTGGCGGAACGCGACCAACGCGGCTGGATTCGAAAAATCCGGCTTGGCGTTACCTTTGGCCCGGTAATTATCCTCCTCGATCTTCCACTCGATCGGCAGGCCATGGCAGTCCCAGCCCGGCACATAATTGGAATCGTAGCCGAGCATTTGCTGGCTGCGCGTAACGACGTCCTTGAGGATCTTGTTGAGCGCGTGGCCGATATGGATGTTGCCGTTGGCGTAAGGCGGCCCATCGTGCAAGACGAAACGTGGACGCCCCTTGGCCGCCGCGCGCAATAGCTCATAGAGGCCGAGGCTCTTCCAGCGCGCAAGAATTTCCGGCTCTTTCTGCGGCAGGCCGGCGCGCATGGGAAAGTCGGTCTTGGGCAAAAACAGCGTTTCGCTGTAATCGCGCGCTTTCGCCGGCGTATCGTTCATGCCGGGCCTTCTAACAAGCGTTTGGCGCGGCGCAAAGGGCTTCGGCGCCTTTACCTTCCGCTTACCGGAACCCCGGTTCGGACGCGGCGTTAATGCCGCGGGACCATTCAGCTGGGGGCGAGGACCGCACGTGGACCAGGTCAGGCCAAAGCGAGAAGTCCGCCATTCATTGGCGATGAGCGATTCGCGACCGCTAGAGGACGTAAGCATCGCCTGGAGCTCGTTGAGCCGCGCCGCGACCATCGGCCTATTTCTCCTGGCGTTTGGCACGTTTCTCTATTTCGGCCGCGCGATCCTCCTGCCGATCCTCTCCGCTGTTGTCGTCGCCACGACGCTGGCGCCTCTCGTCAAATTCGGCAGGCGCCACGGCGTTTCGTCCTGGATCACCGCGTTCTTGATCGTTTTTCTGTGCCTGGGCGTCCTCAGTCTTGCCGTAACCGCCGTGGCCGGACCGGTGAGCGAATGGATCGGGCGAGCGCCGGAAATCTGGACAAGCATCAGGCAAAAATTCGCCGTGCTGGAGGCACCGCTCGCGGCAATGCGCCAGCTGCAGACCGCTGTGTTCGGCGAATCGACCACGTCGGGCGCAGGCGCGAACGTCGGCCTTCCGGGCGTCGTCTTGCCGGTGGTCGCTTTTGTCACTCCGGCGGTCGGCGAATTGCTGTTGTTCTTCGGCACCTTGGTGTTCTGCCTGGGCGGGCAGTTTGAATTGCGTACCCGATGGGTGTCGCTGTTCGCCGAACGAGAAGCAAAATTGCGCTTCCTGAAAATCATGAATGACGTTGAGAAGAATTTAGCCGGTTACCTCGCAATCGTGACGATCATTAACGTTGCGCTCGGCACCATCGTGGCGATCGGCGCATTTTTACTCGGCTTGCCCAACCCGGTAATTTTCGGGGTGCTGGCGGCGGTTCTGAATTACATACCCTATGTCGGACCGGCGATCATGGTCGTCACGCTGTTCGGCGTGGGGTTAGTCACTTTCCCGTCACTCGGCCACGCTTTGCTCGCACCTTTGGGCTTGGTCGCGCTCACGACCGCAGAGGGACATTTCATCACTCCGACCGTCGTGGGCCGCCGCGTGACGCTCAATCCGCTATTGATCTTTATTGCGCTTGCGTTCTGGACCTGGTTGTGGGGACCAATCGGCGCATTTCTTGCCGCTCCTCTATCGATCGTCGGAATCATCGTTTTCAATCATTTATTTCCGCATGAAGACATCAAGCTTCCTGATTGAAAGACTTCCTGATCGGAAAACTTCCTGATTAAATGGAACTTTCGACGGACCCATATAATTATCGCAACGTTC
>DATKRE010000125.1:0-34037 GCA_035532335.1 Xanthobacteraceae bacterium
TGCTTATGTGTTCGAGGGCTCGGGCAGTTTCCGTGCGGCGTCGGAGCCGTTCGGTGTTTTGACTGAGAAGACCGAAGGCGCCAACGAGGCTCTGGTACGCGAACAGACCGGTAATCGCTCGCTGGTGCTGTTCGACTCCGGGGACGAAGTCACCGTGCAGGCCGGCGACGACGGCGTCCGGTTTCTACTCGTTTCGGGCAAGCCGCTGAAAGAGCCGGTCGCCTGGTACGGCCCGATTGTGATGAACACGCAAGCGGAATTGCAGCGGGCCGTCGCCGAACTGCAAAACGGCTCGTTTATTCGCTAGTGGTCCGATTCTAACATTCGGATCCGTGTTCGGCACCCTCTCATGCGAATTTAGAATCAAAAGGACCACTAGCAAGTATGCGTCTTAGTGGAGCTTGGATTTGACATTCGCTTCACGAGCCTGCCGCGAGGTGGGTAGCGAATGTTAAATCCGCTCCACTAGAGCAAAATCGTTTCAGATCGAATCGATTTTCGCTCTAGCATTTCGATTGAGCATGATCTTTTCGGGAAACCGGCTTCCACTTTTCCGGATCATGCCCTAGACCTTGATTGTCAGCTCGACCGTGCCCAGGCCGGTCAGCGCGTAACGATAGAGCGAAGATTTATCGGGAAATTTGGTGGTCACCAGGCTTCCAGTCATCACCACATCGCCGGCGCGCAGCATCGATCCGGTTTCGGCCAAATGCGTCGCCAGCCAAGCCACCGAATGAAACGGATGGCCGAGCACCTCGCGCCCGAAACCGCGATCGACGATCGTGCCGTCAAGCGACACCACCGCTTCGACCGACGTGAGATCGGGCCAGGGTCGTCCGAACGAGCCGAGCACGATGCCGGCGTTCCACGCATTGTCGGCAATGAGCGAGAGCGCATCCAGTTCGCGATAATCGGCGCCCCGATCGTCGATGATCTCGATCGCCGGCGCGACCGCCTCGACGGCGTCGGCAACTTCCGCCAGTTCCGGCGTCCGTCCGTTTGGGCGAAGATCGCGCCCGATGCGGACGGCAATTTCGAACTCCAGTCCCGCGTGCCCGTAGTTGGATAATGGTACGGTCGCGCCGGACGCATGCACGCGATCGTTGAGAACGACACCGGCGACCGGGCTGTCGATGTTGCACATCGCTTGCATGCGCTTGGTGGTCAGCCCAATCTTGTAGCCGGCCGCGCCGGCGCCATTGCCGCCCAGCAGCAGCCGTACATATTCGCGCTGCACTGCATAAGCATCCGCGAGGTCGGCAATTCCGCTGGCCGCGGCGAACGGCCGATAGGTGACGCCGAGGCGATGCTCGTCGCTCAGCGTTCGCGCGATTTTAATCACATCCGCTGCCATCGCCTTATCCCGCTCTGAAAACGCCAGTTGCCGCACAGCCGAGAGGCCGGTGGAGGTTGACGTGCTGCATGGACTTCCCTCAACTTACGCGGTTATTCTGTGGATAAATCGCTGCCGTGGGCAGGCCGGTTCGTTCAACCCGGCACAATGAATGTAGATTAACTTTCTGAGTCGCGTCGCGCACCACCCATGGGGAAGGGCGGCAATCAATGTCGGAACCGTTCAAACCCGAAGCGAACAAACTTTATGTTGGCGCGGGGGTCGCCATCAAGGGAGCGGTGCTTCAGTCCGAGACCGTTGTCGTTGAGGGCCTGCTCGAAGGCGACATAACAGTCACCAACCTGCTGGTGCGTGAAACCGGCACCATTAAAGGCCGCGTCGCCGTTTCGCAAAACGCGGAGATCTTCGGCAAGGTGCTGGAAAAGCTCGACGTGCGGGGTTTGTTGATCCTGCACGCGACCAGCCGGGTCGAAGGAAATGTCAGTTGCGGCATGTTGAGCATTGAGCAGGGCGCCACGATAATCGGCGGAATTTCTTCGATGGCCGCCGGGACGCAATCCGTCAGCGGCTATGACCGGCAAGATGCGCGCGCCGGCAAAGCGGCGGCGCCCGCGCGGCGGGTCGATTTGCCGATGCTCGATATGCCGAGTCCGATCCCGGCGGCGATTTGACGGTCGGCCCGACCGATCGTCGACTTCAAGCCTTCAGTAATTCGCGCAGCTTATAGCGAATGACTTGCCCGAACCCGTGCGCGGGATTTCGGCGATTGTTTGCACGATTTGCGGCACCTTGTACGCCGAGCGTGCCGGCGCTGTCACGAGATCCTCGTAGCGCAATATCGCCGTGCTGCATGTCCCGCGATCGGTCGCAATCAGCGTCACAAGATTGGCTGCCGACGCCTTGAACCTGGCGACAACGTCGGCGCGTTCGGCGGTGGTAATGACCGCCGTGCAGCCGACGTCAGCGAGCCGGTAACTGATCTCCGTCTCCGTTGATTCACAGCTGATCGGTACGCTGATCGCGCCGGCGCGCGCGCCGGCGAGCAGGCTTTCGACCCACGCGACCGAGTTCGGCAGGAAGATCGCGACCGTATCGCCCGGTGCGACGCCGAGGTCGGCGAGATGGCCGGCGAAGTTGCCGGTACGCAATAGCAGCGCGGCGTAAGGCACCGTGGGCGTCGCGATAGGCGCATTTTTCGCCGCGCACCGCGGCGTGTCGGCGCAGCAATTCCGCAATCGGCGCGATCAGATCGGTATGCAGCACGGGCGAATATCCTGGGGCATGATCTTTTCCGAAAACCGGCGTCCACTTTTCGGGATCATGCCCTACACCATGCTGTAGCCGCCGCTGATGCTGACCACCTGGCCGGTGATCCAGCCCGAATGCGGCGAAGCCAGCAGTGTGACCATGGGCGCCACGTCGCCCGGAAGGCCGAGACGGCGGACCGGGTAAAGCTTGACCAATTTCTCGCGGTTGGCGTCGACCCATTCCTTGTCGTGCGGCGTCTCCACCAGGCCGAGCGAAACGGTGTTGGCGGTGGTGCCGGCGCGGCCGAGTTCGCGCGCCAGCGATTTCATCAACGCGACCACGCCGGCGCGGGCGGCGGCGACGATCGCCAGCCCCGATTCGCCGACGCGCGAGGAATCGCCGATCACGCTGACGATGCGGCCGTCCTTGCCGGCATCAAGATGCGGTATGGCGGCGTGGCAGCAGTGGATGGCGCCATAAAGACAGGCATCGATCTGTCGGCGCCAGTCTTCCGGCTTGGTTTCAATAAAACGCTGGCGCATCGCCAAGCCTGCATTGTTGATCAGGATGTTGAGGCCGCCGAGATCCTTGACGATTTTTTCGATCATCGTTTTGACCGCGGCAAAATCGGCGACGTCTGCCTGATAAGCTTTGGCTTTGCCGCCCGCTGCCGTGATCTCACCGACCAGCGTTTCGGCTTCCGCGGCGGACGATCGATAATTGACCGCGACGTGCGCGCCTTCGGCGGCGAGACTGAGCGCGATTTCGCGACCGACGCCGCTGGTCGCGCCGGTTACCACGGCGACTTTTCCTCTCAGCCCCAGTTCCATGTTCGCCCTTTCAGGTTTCGGCCTAGTAGCCAGCTTCCGAAGTTCGCAAGCGCGCCGCCTCGATCAGACGGAACAGACGCTCCGGCGTTGCCGGAAGTTCGTTGATCCCGATGCCGAGTGGCGCGAGCGCATCAGTGAGCGCGTTGGCTATCGCCGCGGGCGCGCCGATTGTGCCGCCTTCGCCCATGCCGCGAAAGCCGCCGAGCGTCGTCGGCGAGGCGCTCTCCAGATGCACGACCTGCATGGCGGGAATTTCACACGCCGAAGGCACCAGATAATCGGCAAGGCTTGCGGTCGTGATCTGGCCCTCATCGTCGTAAATGACTTCTTCGTACAGCGCGGCGCCGATGCCCTGGGCGACGCCGCCGTGTACCTGGCCGTCGACAATCATCGGATTGACCAGCCGGCCGCAATCCTCGGCGACGGCGAAGCGATCGACCCGCACCTGATAGGTTTCCGGGTCGATTTCGACCACGGCGATATGCGTCGCCGATGTCGTCGTGCCGAACACCGGGTCGTAGGTTTTGGTTGCGGTCAGTTCATCGTGGGCTTCGGGCGGCAGTCGTGTCGCGTCCGAATAGACCGCATGCGCGATCTCGGCAAACGTGATCGAACGATCGGTGCCGGCGATGGTCACGTGTCCGTTCTCGGCGATGAGGTCGGCGGGCGAAGCTTCCAGCAGGTGCGCGGCGGCATTGAGCACCTTTTCGCGCACCGCCTGCGCGGCAAGCGTGCCGGCGCCGCCGGCGAGCACGAGGCTGCGGCTGGCATAGGTGCCGGTCGAGCCGGGAACGAGGCTGCTGTCGCCCTGCGCGACGCGCACGTCTTCGAAGCGCGCACCGACATGCTCGGCGACAATCTGCGCCAGTGTGGTCTCGAGCCCTTGTCCATGCGAGGCGATGCCGAACGAAGCGGCGATGTGGCCGGTTTCGTCCATGCGCACGATGGCCGTCTCGGTGCCGGTGTTCAGCAGCATGCCCGGCGCGACCGAAATCCGTGAGCCGATGCCGGTCAATTCCGCATAACAGGCGATGCCGATGCCGACCCACCGGCCGGCTTCGCGCGCCTGCTTTTGCCTGGCACGCAACGCGTCGTAGCCGATCGCCGCGCAGGCTGCGTTCAGGCCTTCCTGAAAACCCGATTTGTCCCAGACGATACCGGAGGCGACTTTGTAGGGAAATTCCTCGGCGGCGATGAGATTGCGCAGGCGAATGTCTCTCGCGTCGATGCCGATCTTGGCGGCGGCCATGTCGACCAGCCGCTCCATCACGAACGTCGAGATCGGCCGGCCGACGCCGCGATAGGGGCCGGTCGGCGCTTTTGCGGTCGCCACCGCCTGCACGCGTCCGCGGTAGTTCGGCACCCGGTACGGCCCGGGCAGGAAGCTCACCACCTGGACGGGTTCGAGCGCCGCCGTCCACGGATAGATCGAATAGGCGCCGACGTCGCCGATGACGTCGGCGCGCAGCCCGACGATACGGGCCTCATGGTCGAGCGCCAGTTCCGCATCGACGATTTCGTCGAAAGCCTGACTGCTGGTCGCCAGGTCTTCCAGGCGGTCGCTGGTCCATTTCACCGGGCGTTCGAGCAGCCGCGCCGCCGCGCAAACGAACAATTCCTCGACATAGAGCGAGCCCTTGCCGCCGAAGCCGCCGCCTACGTCCGGCGCCGCCACCCGAATCCGCTCGGCCGGAAGCCCGAACGCCAAAACCAGCGCGTCGCGGACGATACCGGGCACCTGCGTCGCCGAATGCAACGTCAGTGCGTCGCGGCCGGCATCGTATTCGGCAAGGCAAGCGCGCGGCTCCATCGCGACGGTGGTCTTGCGCCGCATGCGGAAACGGCCCTGCACGCGGAAGGCAGCCGATGACATTGCGGCGTCGACGTCGCCGCGCTTGAATTCGCGGCTCACCAGGACGTTGGTGCCGGCTTCCTCGTGCAAGAGCGGCGCGCCGGCGCGGGCCGCTGCCTCGGCATCGACAATCGCCGGCAGCGGCTCGTAATCGATGCTGATGCGTTCGAGTGCGTCCTCGGCCTGATAGCGGTTCGCGGCGACGACACCGACAATGGGCTCGCCGACATAGCGCACCTTGCCGCGCGCGAGCGGAATGATCGGCGTCGCGTAATAGTTCGGCATCTTCGACGTTGCGACCACCGGCTTCACGTGCTCGGCCAAATCTTCGGCGGTGAAGACCGCGACAACACCGGGGGCCGCGCGCGCGGCCGCGCAATCGATGGCGCGAAGCCGCGCATGCGATCGGTCACTGCGGCGGAAGGCGACGTGCAACATCCGGGCCGGATGCCGGTCGTCGGTAAACGCGCCGCCGCCGGTCAAGAGCCGCGGATCTTCGGTGCGCTTGATGCGCGCGCCTATGATTTTCGGCCGGGTATATATTTCCGGCGCGCTAGTCATATGCGTCGGCGCCTTTGCGCAATGTTGCCCATTGCGCGGCGTCGTGGCCGCACAGCACGGTGGCGCCCTGCGCCTCGATGCGGCGGACCTCGGCGAGCGACCGGGTCAGTGCCCCGGGATTGATTGTATTGCGGGGAATGACACCGGTATCGAGCGTCGAGCGCAGGCTGACGGTGTCGGACGCCAACAGGAACGTGCCGGATCTCTCCAGCGCGACCAGAGCGCCGGTCGTGCCGGGCGTGTGGCCGGGCAGGGGAATGAGCACGATGCGGCCGTCACCGAACAGATCGCGCTCGGCGGCAAGCGTGTCGAGCGGGCCGGGGGGAGTCCATTCGCTGGCGAGATAGCCCTGCCGCTCGGCTCGCGGCGCGCGGGCGGCTTCGATCTCGCTCGCGTGGATGACGAATGTCGCGCGGTTGAAGAAAGCGTTGCAGCCGCAATGGTCGGCGTGCAGATGCGAGCACACCACCACGTCAACGTCGTCGCAGCCAAGCCCAGTTTGGGCCAACGCGTTGACGACGTTGTCGCCGGGTTCGCTCACCGGTTTCATGATTTTGGCGAGGTTGCCCCAGCGGGCCTCGGCATCTTCGACCGCATCCGGATGAACTCCGGTGTCGAACAGCACGTTGCCCTGAGCGTGACGCAGCATGATTGCCGATACCGGCACATCCATGGTCTCGTCGCGGGGCGCGGCGGCGTCGTACATCGTCTTGCGCACCCGCAGGCGCCCGCCGGATAGGACATGCATTTTCATTTTCTGATTTTCCTCGCGGTCTCGCTCGCGGCCTGTTTTTCTAATCGTCCAGCAGCGCCACGCAGCGCGTCCACCCGGCGGAAGCGGCGTGTATCTTCACCGGAAAGCAGCAGACCTTGAAGCCGAATGGCGGCAATTGATCGAGATTGGCCAGTTTTTCCATGTGGCAATAACCGATCTCGCGGCCGGCTTTGTGGCCTTCCCAGATCAGGCTGGCATCGCCGGTCTCGGCAAATCGCTTGCGGGTGAATGAAAACGGCGCGTCCCAGCTCCAGCCGTCAGTGCCGGTGACGCGCACGCCTTGTTTGGTCAGGAACAGGGTGGCTTCGCGGCCCATGCCGCATCCCTTGTCGATGAAGTTCGGCTGGCCGTAAGCGGCGCCGGCGGCGGTATTGACCAGCACGATATCGAGCGGCTTGAGCGCGTAGCCGATCCGGTCGAGCTCGCGCTGTACGTCGTCGGCCTTGCAGAGATAACCGTCCGGCTTGCCGCGAAAGTCGAGCTTTACGCCCGACGCGAAGAACCATTCCAGCGGCACTTCGTCGATCTTCAACGCCGGCTTGCCGCCGTCCATCGTGCTGGCGAAATGCCAGGGCGCGTCGAGATGCGTGCCGTTATGCGTGGTGATGGTGACGCGCTCGATGGCGGCGCCTTCGCTATCAGGGAGCTGCTCGGGTTTGAGCCCCGGGAAGGTCACCGCGAATTCCCTGCCGCCCTCTTTGTGGTCCCGGTATTCGATGCTCGGCAGCATGTTGGGGGGATCGGAGGCAATTCCCGCCTTGAGTGCAACCGAAAGGTCGATGATCCGCATGGCCTCCTCCCAACTTCCTGTGTTGAGGCCGAACGTACGGCACTTTGCGCCCCATCCTCAACCATGCGTCGGCTTCACGGACCCACCCAAGCTCGCCTATCATCTTTCCGGCGGCGCCTTCTGTATGCGAGCGGATGCCGCGCGAGAAACCGGGCGATGGCAAAATTCGGTATCGGGCAGGCCGTTCGCCGGGTGGAAGACGGGCGCTTCACCACCGGCGGCGGCGCCTATGTCGGCGATCTTGTTTTACCGCACCAATGCTATGGCGTGGCGGTTCTCTCGCCGCACGCGCATGCCGTGATCGAAGGCATCGACGCGAGTGCGGCCAAAGCCGCGCCCGGCGTCGTTTGCGTCCTCATCGGAGCCGATGCGCTCGCCGACAAGGTCAACGGCATACCGCCGTTTTTCATGCCGGAATCCTGGGGCGGGCCGAAGGGCTTTGCCACAATCCGCCCGGTGCTGCTGAGCGATCGCGTGCGGCGCGTCGGCGATTATGTCGCTTTCGTCGTCGCCGAGACCGAAGCGCAGGCGCGCGACGCCGCCGAATTGGTGGCGGTGCGTTATCGGCCGTTGCCCGCGCTGATTGATCTCGAAGCGGCGGCGAAGGCGCAAGCGCCGAAAATATGGCCGGACTGTCCGACTGGCAATATCGGCGTGACGATAGCGTTCGGCGACAAGGCGGCGACCGACTTAGCCTTCGCCCGGGCCAAGCACGTCGCGAAAGTCCGCCTCATCAACAACCGGGTGACGGCGAGCCCGATCGAGCCGCGCTGCGCCGTCGGCGTCTACGAGGCGGCGGATGGGCGCTATACGCTGCACACCACCTCGCAGGACCCGCACAGCGTACGCGCGGCGGTGTCGGCGGCGCTGAACCTGCCGGAATCGAAGATCAGGGTGTCGTCGCCCGACGTCGGCGGCGGGTTTGGCATGAAGGCCAATCTTTATCCTGACGATATCCTCGTGCTCTGGGCCGCCAAGCGTTGCGGTCGTCCGGTCAAATGGACCGCGACCCGCAGCGAGAGCCTGCTTTGCGACAATCATGCCCGCGATCAGGTTGTCTACGGCGAACTCGCGCTCGATGAGCACGGAAAATTCCTCGCCATCCGTTCGACCGCCTATCAGGCGCTCGGGGCCTATTGGTGGGCCGCCGCGACCGCCCCGCTGTTCTGGTCGCTAATGTTCATTCCCAGTCTCTATGACGTGCAGACGATCGACATCAGGACCAGCGCGGTGTTCACCAACACCACGCCGACGTCGGTCTATCGCGGGGCCGGACGGCCTGAGGCGATTTATTTGATCGAGCGGCTGGTCGAGCGTGCGGCACAAGTCACTGGAATTGACCGGGTCGAGTTGCGGCGGCGCAATCTCATCAAGCCGTCGGCGCTGCCTTACCACACGCCGACCCATCACGTTTACGACAGCGGTGAGTTCGAAACGCTGTTGGACAAGTGCCTCAAGCTTGCGGACTGGAACGGATTTGCCGCGCGCCGGCGCGACAGCGAGCGAACCGGCAAACTGCGCGGCCGCGCGGTTACGCCCTACATCGAGCTCGGCGGTGTGTTCAACGAACGCATGGAAATCAGATTCGATCCGGGCGGCATGGTGTCGATCGTCGCCGGCACCCATTCGCACGGCCAGGGTCATGCCACCGCGTTCGCGCAGCTTGTCGCGGAATGGCTCGGCGTGCCGTTCGAGGCGATCAATTACATTCAGGGCGACACCGACAAGGTGATGTTCGGCCGCGGCACCTTCGCGGCGCGAAGCTCGTTGGTTGGCGGCAATGGTCTCCGCGTGGCGGCGGACGCGGTTATCGCCCGTGGCAAGGACATGGCGGGTGCGATCATGGAGGCGGCACCCGGCGATATCGAATTCAACGCCGGAACGTTTACGGTGATCGGCACCGACAAGCGCATGTCGATTACGGACGTTGCTCGCGCTTTTTTTGCTCCGGCCGGGCCGGTCTTGAAATTGGGGCTCGGCCTTGACGGCGTCGGCACCTGGTCCGGCGTTCCCGGCGGCGCGCCCAATTATCCGAACGGATGCCAAGTTTGCGAAGTCGAAGTCGATCCGGATACCGGCGCCGTGCGCATCGACCGCTTCGCCGCCGTCGACGATCTCGGCATGGCAATCAATCCGATGATCTGTGAGGGTCAGATCCACGGCGGTATCGCCCAAGGCGTCGGCCAGGCGCTGTTCGAAAACATCGTGTATGACGGAGAAACCGGCCAGCTCATGACCGGAAGTTTTCTCGATTACGGCATGCCGCGGGCCGGCGATTTTCCGCTATTCCTGTCGGAGCTGGTCGAAATTCCAGCCAAGACCAATCCGCTCGGCATCAAGGGCATCGGCGAGGCGGGAACCATTGCCGCGCCGCCGACCGTGGTCAACGCTGTGCTCGACGCGCTGCGCGAACGCGGCGTCGAGCATCTCGATATGCCGCTGACGCCGGCGCGCATCTGGCAGGCGGCGAACGGCGTGAAGGCAAAGTCGTGACACGGAGGTGTTGGGGGCGGCGGCGGCCCGGCGCGCTTCATCACGGTGAGGTGAGGACAGCCGCCGGGTTTTACTCAATATGATGGCGATCCGATCAGGCAGATCGTTCCAGCTTGATTCTAAACGCGAATGTGACGGCGGGAACTTGGGCGCAGTAACCGCCGCGACGCGCGCCAGCCGGCATGTGCGCCCTTGCGGATGACGCGAGGTTCTGGCTAAATGCTCGCGTCGAGTTTTTCGGCCGAACGACTAGGCCACGCAGCGACGATACCGCGCCTGACTACGATCCTTCACCAAAAATTCGAACGAACCGGGCCGTGCATGCTTGCGCGGCTCCTATTTTGATTCTGCAGAGGAGTGTCACGTGAGCAACGGAACCGTGAAGTGGTTCAACGCGCAAAAAGGCTATGGATTCATCCAGCCCGATGGCGGCGGCAAGGACGTGTTTGTCCATATCAGCGCCGTTGAGCGTGCGGGGCTGCGCGAGCTGCGCGAAGGCCAGAAGGTCGCGTTCGAGGTCGTCGTGGACCGCAAGACCGGCAAGTCGGCTGCCGAAAACCTAAAGACCGTCTAACGAAGCAGCGAGGCCGCATCGCGGTCTCGCTTTAAGTTTTATTTCCGCGCGCGCCGGCGCCGGTTATTTGTAATAGCCGACGCCGCAGCCCAATTCGCCGACCCGCGTCACAAAGGATTCTTTGGGGACCGGTTTGGTCGTTCCCGATTTTGGAAACAAATAATCCACCGCCGTCTGGTTTGGACCCTTCGCCCCGTCGAAAAGCCGTTGCCCGATCGGATCGCCGTTGAAATTGAACGCGCGGATGTCAGTATCGATCAGCGCAGGATTCGGATGCGCCACCGTGTTGCCGTCGGTGGTGTTGAAGCAGAAGACGTAAAGATCGTGCTCGTGGAATTGTTTGTTGCTCTTGTCGTTGAATTGGGCGAGCGCCGCCGCTTTGTCGGCCTTTAACGCCACGACTGCGCGATCGAGCATTGCTTTGGCTTCATCGGCGGTGCCGAGTTGCTGCGCGCCGATGGCGGCCGTGCCCCACAACAGTGCTGCCGCTATCGCTGCTGCAACTGCAAAGCTCGATTTGCTCATGCCGTTCCCTCGGGGATTGCAAAGATGCCGCACTTCAACCCACGGGCAATAAGCACACATTGCGCGCCGGCGTCTAATCACCAGGTCGTTAACGGAAGCCGGGGAAATCAGGCAGCGCGATTCCAAAAGTCTGGGCGATCAGAAAGAAATTGAGCAGCAGCGCCACGGCGGTACCGATTGTCGCAGCAATGCGGGTAAGCAGGCCGTTGGCGAACATCCCCATAATGTCGGTCCTGCCGGTAAAGATCAGTAAGGCGATCATCGGCAGTGGCAACGCGATACTGAGTATCACCTGACTGATGACCAGCGCGTTCGTCGCGTTGACGCCCAGCGCGACCACGACGAAAGCAGGAAGCATCGTGACCAGCCGGCGCACCCAGATCGGGATGCGGAAGCTGACAAAGCCCTGCATGATCATTTGGCCCGCCATCGTGCCGACCGTAGAAGCCGATATGCCCGACACGATCAGCGAAATGAGGAATACGAATGCGGCGCCGGCGCCAAACAGCGGCGTCAGCATGTGATACGCGGTCTCGATCTCGGCGACCTCGGCATGCCCGGCGTGAAAGGCGCTAGAGGCCATCATGACCATGGCCAAGTTGACCAAGCTGGCGATGGTCAGGGCGGCGATCACCTCCCGGTTGGAAAACCTCAGCACTTGGCGCCGCTCGGCATCGTCGTGGAGCGGCATGCGCGCCTGCGTCAGGCCGGAATGCAGATAGACCGCATGCGGCATGACCGTCGCACCGACGATGCCGACCGCGAGCAAAAGAGCCCGCCCGTCGGGGAGTTGCGGCACGAAGGTATGGATCGCCGCCGCGCCCCAGTCGATTGGAACGACAAACATCTCGACCACGTAACAGAGCGCAATGACGCTCACCATGCCGCCGATGATCAGCTCGATCGGCCGGAAACCGAAGTTTCCAACCATCAGCAAACCGTAGGTCACGATCGCGGTAACGATCATCCCGTGCAGCAACGGCAAGTGAAGCAGCAGCGAAAGTCCGATAGCGCCGCCGAGGAATTCGGCGAGATCGGTCGCCATGGCAGCGATTTCGCTCACCACCCACATCGCCAGCACGACCGGGCGCGAAAAATGATCGTGGCACAGCTCCGCCAGATTGCGGCCGGTGACGATGCCGAGCTTGGCGGACAACGCCTGAAACAGCATGGCGATCAGATTGGCGAGCAGTACCACCCAAAGCAGGCCGTAACCGTATCGGGCGCCGGCCTGGATGTTGGTGGCGAAGTTGCCGGGATCGACATAGGCGATCGAAGCAATGACGGCCGGTCCGGCGAATGCCGCATAGCCAAGCCAGCCGACCGGCTCGCCACGCAATGCCTGGCGGGCGGCGGCGACCGTGCGTTCGGACAGCGTTTGACGGTGCCGCTTGGTCACCTGGGCCATCGCGGCCGACATGAAGCACTCACTTGAAAGTGTAGCATCGGTTACACTTATAGGTACTCGGCACGAGTGGGTCAACGGCTACAATATGTAGCCTATGCTAAACTTTGACACGGATGTAAAAATGTGGTGTCGCGTGCGGAGCGGGAGGGCGGCTTCCCGGGCAGACGGGTGACGCTGGCGATGGTTGAAGCGGCAAAGCGCAGGCGGGTTGATGCCGTCGAGAAGCTTCCGGCCGAAGGCACCCAGGCCCGCCGCTTTGGCAAGACGCGGTCGGCGCAATCGACGGCTTTGCTGGAAGATTACGTCGAACTGATCGCCGACCTGCTGATGAGCGCCGGCGAAGCGCGCCCGACCGACATCGCCAGGCGGCTTGGCGTATCGCATGCCACGGCGGTGAAGACGATTTCGCGGCTCAAGCGCGCCGGTCTTGCCACCGCGCGCCCGTATCGCGGCGTGTTCCTGACCGACAAGGGCCATGCTTTGGCCGACCGGGTGCGGGTCCGGCACCGGCTCGTGGTCGATCTGCTCCGTGCGCTGGGTGTGCCGACCGAGGCGGCCGAAGCCGACGCCGAAGGCATCGAGCATCACGTCTCTGAAACGACGCTAAAGGCCTTCGCGCAATACCTGAAGTCGCAAAGCTAAACGGTCGCGTTACGCCGCGTGATCGGTCAGCGCATCGACGATAACGTCGACGACTTCCTCGACCAGCGCCTTGTCGTCGCCTTCGCCCATGACGCGGATCACCGGCTCGGTGCCGGACGGGCGCACCACCAGCCGGCCGTGGCCGTTGAGGCGCTGCTCGGCGTCTTCGATCGCCGCGCGCACTTTGGAATTTTCCAGCGGCTTGCCGCTGCGATAGCGCACGTTTTTCAGCACTTGCGGCAGTGGAGCGAAGCGGTGGCAAATCTGCGACACCGGTTTGTCCAGCTTCTTGATCACCGCCAGCACCTGCAAAGCGGCGATGAAACCATCGCCGGTCGTCGTGTAGTCGGACAGGATGATGTGGCCGGATGGTTCGCCGCCAACGTTGTAGCCATGCTCGCGCATGTGCTCGAGCACGTAACGGTCGCCGACCGGCATGCGCACGAGCGAGAGCTTGAGCGTTTGCAAATAGCGCTCAAGGCCGAGATTGGACATCACCGTTGCCACGACGCCCGGCTTGGCGAGCCGCCCGTCGGCTTGCCAGCTTTCGGCAACGACCGCCAGCAGCTGGTCGCCGTCGACCAGGTGGCCTTGCTCGTCGGCGATGACGACGCGGTCAGCGTCGCCGTCGAGCGCGATGCCGATGTCGGCGCGCATCTCGCGTACCTTGCGGCACAAAGCGTCGGGAAAGGTCGAGCCGCATTCGCGGTTGATGTTGAAGCCGTCCGGCTCGACGCCAATCGAAATAACATCGGCGCCGAGCTCCCAAAGCGCTTCCGGCGCGACGCTATATGCCGCGCCGTTGGCGCAGTCGATAACGACGCGCAAACCTTCAAGTGAAATATTACGCGGCAAGGTGCGCTTGGCGAATTCGATATAACGGTCGTGGACGCCGTCAATTCGCTTGGCGCGACCGAGGGCTTCGGCCTTGGCCAGCCGCTTGGTAATGTCGGCGTCGATCAGCCGCTCGATTTCCTGTTCGACTTTGTCCGAGAGCTTGTAGCCGTCCGGACCGAACAGCTTGATGCCGTTGTCGTCGAATGGATTGTGCGACGCCGAGATCATCACGCCGAGATCGGCACGCATGGAGCGAGCGAGCATGGCTACCGCCGGCGTCGGCATTGGACCGAGCAGCAGAACGTCCATGCCAACCGACGAGAAGCCGGCGACCAACGCAGTCTCGATCATGTAACCTGAAAGGCGGGTGTCCTTGCCGATCACCACCCGGTGGCGGTGCTCACCGCGGCGAAAAACCAGACCGGCCGCTTGTCCGACCTTCAGGGCCAGTTCCGGCGTGATCGTGCTGTTGGCGCGGCCGCGAATGCCGTCGGTCCCAAAATACTTGCGGGCCATTGTCCCCCATCGCCTCCCAACCGAGCGTCGATACTAACCCGCTGGCCGTGATATCTGCCTCAAAAAATATTCAATAGTCTTACACCCGGACGTAACGCTTTTTCCACCACGTCAGGGAAAATTTGCCTCGAAAAATCAAGGTTATCGCGGGACGGCGTTTACCGGTTCTGTCGCGTCGGCGGCGACTTAAGGCTTCCGCCGGTCGTAGCGGCTATGCGGCGGTTGGGTCACCGCGACCGGATCGGAGGCCGGAAACGATTCCTCCAGGCCCTGTTCAAGCTGATCGTCCAGGGTGTCTGTGCGCTTGGGTTCCGGCTCGGTTTTGCCACCACGATGTCGGGGTTTGCGTTCCGGTGGGCCATTCATGATCGGCTGCCTCATGGTTTCCTGATCTTGCCCGATTCAACGCCTCGAGGCTGACCGGTGTTCCGCCACACTTTATGCTATCGGAGAACAAGCCTGGGGAATACGCCGATGAAAACGATGACCTGCATCGAGGACTTGCGGCAGGCCGCGCGCCGACGGGTACCGCGCATGTTCTTCGATTACGCCGAAAGCGGCTCCTATGCCGAAGAGACGCTCAGGGCAAACCGCTCCGATCTGGAGCGCATCAAGCTGCGCCAGCGGATTCTGGTCGACGTTTCCAAACGCAGCACCGCCACCACGATCCTCGGCGAGCCGGTGGCGTTGCCGCTCGCACTTGCCCCGATCGGGCTTTGCGGCATGCAGCACGGCGACGGCGAGATATTGGCTTGCCGCGCCGCGCAAGCGGCGGGAATCCCGTTCACGCTGTCGACCATGTCGGTCTGCTCGATCGAGGCTGTTGCCGCCGCCGTCGATAAGCCGTTTTGGTTCCAGCTCTACGTCATCAAGGATCGCGGCTTTATCCGCGCACTGATCGATCGCGCCAAGGCCGCCAAATGCAGCGCGCTGGTGCTCACCGTCGACCTGCAAATCCTCGGTCAGCGCCATCGCGATATCAAAAACGGCCTGACCGTTCCGCCGGAGTGGCGCATCGCCAACATCCTTGACATCGCCATGAAGCCGGCCTGGCTCGCGGGTATCGCGCGGAGCAAAAACAGAACCTTTGGCAACATTTCCGGTCACGTCCCCGGGATGAACGGCGTCAATTCGTTGTCGAAATGGACCGCCGACCAGTTCGATTCGGCGATGAACTGGAAGGACGTCGAATGGATCGCCGCGCAATGGGGCGGCAAACTCATTCTCAAAGGTATTCTCGACGTTGAAGACGCCCGGCTCGCGGTCAAGACCGGCGCCGCGGCGCTGGTGGTTTCGAACCACGGTGGCCGGCAGCTCGACGGCGCGCCGTCGTCGATTTCGGTGCTGCCGGCGATCGCCAATGCGGTCGGCTCTTCCATCGAGGTGCTGTTCGATGGCGGCGTCCGTTCCGGGCAGGACATCATGCGCGCGGTCGCTCTTGGCGCCCGCGCGTGCCTGTCGGGGCGCGCCTACATTTACGGCCTCGGCGCCGGCGGACAGGCAGGTGTCGCCCGCGCCATCGAAATCATGCGCAACGAACTCAGCACCACCATGGCGCTGACCGGCATCACCGGTATCGACAAGATCGGCCGCAGCGTCATCGCTGCGGCCTGAATGCCGGTCATTCTTCCTTGTAGCCGTAGGCCTGCGCATTGCCGGTCGCGCCGTAATATTTAAACGGCAGGAATTTGCCGGACATGCCGATCTTGACGCGGTCGCCCTTCGGGTCGGCTTGACGCTCGATCTGCATGTCGAAGTCGATCGCCGACATGATGCCGTCGCCGAATTCCTCTTCGATCAGCGCCTTGAGCGCCGGGCCGTTGACCATGATCAATTCGTAGAAGCGGTAGATCAGCGGGTCGGTCGGCGGCATCGGCGCGCCGCGATGCGGCACCTCGTTGAGCAGGGCCTGCTCGCTCTTGCTCAGCCCGAACAGCTCGGCGGCTTTGGCCGCCTGCGGCTTGGTCAGCTTCATTTGGCCGAGCACAGCGCCGGTCACCAGGAGCGGCGACATGCCGCCGATCTCGGCGCAAATGTGTTTCCAGCTCCAGCCATTTTCGCGCTTGATGTCGAGCAGTTTCTCGATGAGTTGGGCTCGCGTCATGGACGTCCTCCTAAGTGTTGTTGCGGCCTGCGGCAGGCCGCAACACACAGAGCAATTGTTATGCCACACAGCGCTGACGCGGGTCGGTATTGCCCGCCGACGCTCAGTCGAACGCTCACATCGGTGGATTGACGCCGTTGTGACCGACCACCATGCTCGGGGCTTCGATGGTGTCATCGGTCAATTTCTTCCCGGCAACAACGAAGATTTTTTCGCCAACCTTCACATCGGCCATGGTGGCCGGCGCAAACATCACCACCTCAACGTTCGGCGGCATGATAAACTTCTTCTCGCCGTCCTTGTATTTAAGCACCAGTTCCTGCCCGTTGGCGCTGGCGACCGCAGTCTCGATGTTGGCGTTGGTCATCGTGCTGTTCGGCATGAGGTCCCACGGCCGGTGCCCCTCGCCGGTGCCGCGCAGGGCCTCCGGAAAGATGTGGACTTCCACGACTTTCTGAGTGCCGTCCGGCTGCGGCATGGCAGTGATGCCGACGAAAACGCCTGGTTTGACGTCGGCAACCGACATCTTGTTCACGGTAAGAAGCCGAACGTTATCCGCGAGCTTCACCTTCACCGTTGCGCCGTCCCGCGCCTTGATCCCAAGCATCGAACCGTCGACGCTTTCGATCGTGCCGCGCACGCGCACCGGTGTCTGGGCCGCCGCTATCCCGGCGAACAACAGCGCAAAGACGCTTGCGCCAACAATCCGTCGTGTCACCGTCATCATCTGCATGCCCCCATTGGTTTCTTCCCGACGATGGATGCTAGCGGATGTTGTTTGGCGCCCGCGGACACAACCCCGTTATCCGCGCGTTACCGGGTGGGCTTTGCGGCGGGGGCGCGCAGATCGGCTTCGACCAGCGCGCGCAATTCCGCCGTCACCGTGGGCTTTCTCCCAAACCACAGCGCAAAGCCGCGCACCGCCTGATGCAGCAGCATGCCGAGGCCGTCGGCGGTTCGCAGTCCGCGCACCTTGGCCGCGTTCAACAGCGGAGTGACGGCCGGCACGTAGACAAGATCGGCGACGATGGCATGCGCCGGCAACCGCGCGACGTCGAGAGCAAGCGCCGGCTGTCCCGCCATGCCGAGCGTCGTGGTGTTGATCAGGAGCCGCGCATCGACAAGCGCGTCGTTGCGATCATTCCAGGATGCAATCTCCACGCGCTCGCCGAAGTTTTCGCGCAAGGCCGAGGCGCGCTCCGCCGTACGATTGACGATGACAATGTGCGGCACGCCACGGCCAAGCAGCCCATAGGTCACCGCGCGTGCCGCGCCGCCGGCGCCGATCACCACCGCTTTGCCGAGGTCGCGATCCCAGTTCGGCGTGCAGGCGTCGAGATTGTCGATGAATCCTTCGACATCGGTGTTGGTCGAGCGCAACACGCCGTTGTCGAGCCACAGCGTATTGGCGGCGCCGACCGCGCGCGCCCTGTCGTCGGGTTGCGACAGCGTCAGCGCCGCTTCCTTATGCGGCACGGTTACGTTGGCGCCCACATAGCCGCGCGCGGCGAGCGATCCGGCAAAGGCCGCAAATTCCTCGCGTGGCACCAGCTCCCGGCGATAGTCGCCGTCGATGCCGTAAGCCTTGAGCCAATAATTATGGATGAGCGGCGAGCGCGAATGTTCGACCGGCCAGCCGATGACGCAAGCCGCGCGCATTGTCGTCACGCTTCGTCCGCAACGGTATTACGCAGCACGCCGACCTCGGGACATTCGAGCTCGATGGTGTCGCCCGGTTTGAGCCAGACCGCCGTATCGGTCTTCGGGCCGGTCTTGACCGGCGTGCCGGTTGAAATAATGTCGCCGGCCTTGAGCGTCATGAACGTCGTCACGTAAGCGATGATGTCGGCGAACGAGAAGATCATGTTCGCCGTGGTGTCGTCCTGGGTGACTTTGCCGTTCTTGCGCACGGTCAGACGCAACGGCTTGGTCAGGTCGATGCCGGTTGCGATCCACGGGCCGATGCTGCCGGTGGCGTCGAAATTCTTACCCTGGGTGACGTTGAATTTGCCGTGGCGGATCCAATCGCGGATCGTGCCTTCGTTGCACAACGTCACGCCGGCGATGACGCCGAGCGCATGATCCTTCGGCACGTGTTTGCAATCGCGGCCAATAACGATCGCGAGCTCGCCCTCATAATCGAGTTCCTCGGACACTTTGGGGCGGATAAGATTGCCGCCGTGGCCGACCAGCGAGTTCGGCGCGCGGTAGAACATGCTCGGATATTTCGGCTTGTCCGGCATGTCGTAATCCTTGGTGCGGTCGGCGTAGTTGATGCCGATGCAGAGGATTTTTTCCGGCGCCGACAGCGGGGGCATCAGCTCAAGCTCGGCCAGCGGCACCTCGGGACGCACGCCCTCGGCGGCGGCTTTCGCCTGATCGAGCGCTTGCGCCCGGAATACGTCAAGCAGCGTGGCGAAGCGGCTCAATCGCGCCCGCAGATCGACAACGCCGTCGCCGACCACCGCGCCGAAGCTCGGCCGTCCGCGCAGATTATAGCTTGCAAGCCGCATCCTGGTGTCCGTTCCGCCGGCGGGCTTCCGCCGTCCGCGCGATGTGTTAGAAGTCGCCGCAAGACCCGTCAATGGCGGCGACCATGCCGATCCGCACCCCAATTTTCGACCCACCCTTCAACGTCGTGCGCGCCAGCCATGTCGAGCTCGGTGTGCGCGACCTCGGCCGCGCGCGCGCTTTCTACGTCGATTGCCTGGGGCTATTGCTCAGCGATGAGACCGAGGACGCGCTTTCTCTGCGCGGCATCGAGGAGCGCAACCATCATTCTATCGTGCTCCGGCGGTCGCCCGAGCCGGACGCCCGCGCGCTCGGCTACAAGCTCGCCAGCGAGGAAGACCTCGACCGCGCTGCCTTCTGGTTCGGCCGCCGCAATCTGCCGACGTCGTTTCCGGAACTACCGCATCAGGGCCGAACTTTACGCACCGCCGATCCGCTCGGCATGCCGCTCGACCTTTACGCGCAGATGGATCGCGGCGAATCGATGTTGCAGCAATACTCGCACCATCTCGGGGCGCGCATCCAGCGCATCGATCATCTCAATTGCTTCACGCCGGACGTGCAGGTGAGCTACGATTTCTATCGCGAGCTCGGCTTCCGCCTGACCGAATATACCGAGACCGACGGCGCCGATCCGCGGCTATGGGCGGTCTGGATGCACCGCAAAGGCAACGTCCACGATCTGGCTTTCACCAACGGCATCGGCCCGCGGTTGCATCACGTCGGGCTTTGGACTTCGAGCGTGCTCGACATCATCCACATCTGTGATGTGATGGCGACCTGCGGTTATCTCGACAACATGGAGCGCGGTCCCGGCCGGCACGGAATTTCCAACGCTTTCTTTCTCTATGTGCGCGACCCCGACGGTCACCGGATCGAATTATTCACGTCCGATTATCTCACCGTCGATCCGGATCACGCCCCGATCCGCTGGTCGCTGACCGATCCGCGCCGGCAAACCTTGTGGGGCCACCCGGCGCCGGCCTCGTGGTTCAACGAAGGCACGGCTTTCGCCGGCATCGCGCCGCGCCAGCCGGCGCTCGAAGCCCGGCCGATCATGGCGATGTAAAGTTCACGTCGGGTTTTGACTTCCCTGCCTCCGCACGCCGATCATTACGGCCGCCAGAGCGATGAGCGTCAGCACGGCCGCAGCCACAGCGCGATTTTCGTGCCTGGAATGAAGCCCGCCGATCCAGCCCGACGCAGCTTGCCGCCATGATCGCGAGGCCGGCGGCGATCGTGAGCCGGGCCGAGATGGCGGCTGTCACCCGCGCGGCAATGAGATTGGTCGCCAGCACGGCCGCCATCATCGGGGCGAATGCCAACCCGGACGAAGATCGCAAAACCCAGGACGAAGACCCGCTTGGCGCCGATGCGATCGCCAAGCGCGCCGGCGGTCAGAATGAACGCGGCGAAGGTGATGGTGTAGGCGTTGACGATCTACTGCATATCGGCGAGCGCGCCGCCGAGCGAATTGCCGATGGTGTTGATCGCCACGTTGACGATGGTCACGTCGAGCTGGACGACGACGTAGCCCAGGCTCATCGCCGCGAGCGTCAGCGATTTGGCAAGCGGTGAGCGTTGGCCGGGAAGCCGGATCACGCGTGCGGCCGCGGCGCGCGCGAGCGGTGGAGCGTCGTTGCTGCGGGGCAGGGCGGATAGTCTCATCGCCGGGTTCCGTTGTTGTCGGGTTCTTGCCTATCTGGAATATGGACAACCCGGGGCACCGTGACCGGGTTCATCACTTCGGGAATTCCCGAAGTGTCGCCGCTGGAATCGGCCGCCGGCCGGGCCTATGTTTTGGTGGGAGTGATCCGATGACCGGAAATCAACCTGCGATAGCCGAAATTGCCGCGCTGGTCGGCAATCCGGCGCGCGCCAACATGCTGATGGCGCTGATCAACGGCCGCGCGCTGACGGCAAGCGAACTCGCCTATGTCGCTGGTGTCTCGCCGCAGACCGCGAGCGAACATCTCGCCAAACTCGTCGGCGCCAAGCTGCTATCGCTCACCAAACAAGGCCGCCACTCTTACTTCCGGCTTGCATCGCCAAAAATCGCCCGCATGATCGAGAGCATCATGGTCGTCGCTGCCGACGGGCCGCAGCGCTATCGTCCGCGCTGGAACGGCGATGGCCAATTGCGCGTGGCGCGCACCTGTTACGATCATATCGCCGGCATTCTCGGCGTCGCGCTGGCGGATTCGCTGACGCGTCATAAGCATGTCGTGCTGACCGAAGACGGCGGCATGGTCACCCGCGCCGGCGAAAAGTTTCTGGCGCAGTTCGGCGTCGTGCTTGACGAAGTCAAGGAAGGCCGCCGCACGTTCTGCCGGCCGTGCCTCGACTGGAGTGAGCGGCGGCCGCATCTTGCAGGCGCACTGGGTGCGGCGCTCGCCGAGCGTTGTTTCGACCTCGGTTGGATCGCGCGCATCCGCGACACCCGGGCGTTGAAAATTTTGCCGAAAGGCCAGCGCGGCTTCAAAGAGAGGTTTGGGATTTCGTTGAGCTCAACGCCGGACTTGCCGTTTGGGGAATCCTTCAAACAGAGAGTTTCGGTCTGATCACCCCGGTCACGGGTTGCAAGAAACGTCGTGACACACCAAGCTCATTCAATCGTTAGTTGTCTCTCCGCTGCATCTTTCGACTGCTTCACCAATTTGTAATTCATTCGTTTCGACACTGCCGCATTGGCGCATTTTCGAAGGACTAGCTTTTAACACCCTAGTTGCACCACAATGAAATGCGACGGACCAGCGACCTATGGTGACGTTATGAAACCCCGCCATTTAGTTGGGTACGCCTTCATTTCTTGGTGGATTTTTCTTTTGGCTGCCTTTGGCCTAGGTGGAAATGCCTTCCTTATTTACAAAGCAGTTCAGAGCGGAAGCGTTATGGCCGCAATAATGCTAGGAGGTTGCTTTGTTGGCGCATGCGTCTACCTTTATCGTACATACAAAATACGTGATGAAATACGTAGTTTGCTTCGCGACTGATATCCCTCCGTCAGCAATCAATATGCGACCACAAACGCTGACCAGTCTTTAAAACTTCGTCGTACATCTTCTCTCCAGGTTCGATCACGCACAGGCTAATCGGTCGCGCGACAATTCGCTGAAGTTGCTTCTTCCACAAATTGCGACACTCAACGTATTTCGCGAATGCCCAATTCGTGTTGTCGGTTTCGGGCATTAAGATTAAGGCCACGTCCACGTCGCTCTCTGGGCGTGATGTACCTTTAACTCGACTGCCGAAAAGCCAGAATTCTTTGACGGCATCGTTATTCGCGGCCCAGCTCTTCAGAGCCGCTTCGCGGTCAAGTTCCAGGTCCAATTGTTAGCTCCGCCTTAGCTCCGTTAAAGCGCCTCCTTGCAGTTTATCTCCTCGCCAGCACCTCAACTGGGTTAAAATCCATGTGATTCGGTGCCGAGGTTCAAAATGTTTGTCGATTACGATTCGGAAGTTGTCGCGCCTCGCCATCATCCATGGACAGTCGTGGAGCATCAGCCGGATGCTCGTTATTGGGATTTCCGCAAGCATCCCGAGTTAATACCGCTCGTGTTGGAGGACTTCAAACCTTGGCAGCACTATCCGGCAATCAAAGCGTTTTATACGCTTTTGACTTGGCTAAACGGCCCCGATTCGCACTTTGAGACAAATGACTGCGGGTTGATACCACCAAAAGTGGACGTCAAAACGCCTCCACCAGTGCGCGTCGTTTTTAAAACCGACCCCATTGGAATCCACGGTCGCGTAACCGTTCTGTTTAGAAATCTGGCACTAAACGCGGCCAAACAGAACGTCGACTGGCTAAAAAAGAACGCCCACGATCTCCTCAAGCATCAAGTGGAGAATTTCCCAGCCGTAATATTCTTCGGTGAATGGCCGCATCTGTTTGTTGAAAACGATAAGCAAGGCAATGCGGTCGTGGTGAAATTCTGGGCGTGGGGCGAAGATGAGACGTCGGCAATGGCAAACCTCGGAGGTGCTTTCTCAGTGCTGTTGGAGTTGTTCCAACATTTGAACAAACAGATAACCGCGACAATGGGGCAAAGCGCGGGCCTCTGAGCACGCAAATAGGCGATGGTGAAACAAATGATCCTACAAAAGGAATCACAGACCAATCGCCGTGACCTTGGCTTCTCCTTCAAACAGTATTTCCATTCGCGGATCGCTACTCGCGTCGCCGCTCCAATAAGCTCGCGCCTTGTCTCGTGTTACCGATAGCGGTTCGCTTGTTTTCACCATAAGACTCGAATCGGTTCGGAGAAACTTGCCTGTGCATGTCAACTCGCACACTGCGCCTGTGCCACTGAGCAAAGGAAGCCAGGTTTTCGCTTCCTCCACAGTTTCACATAGGAATAAACACTTTTGGCGAGACGGCGGTTTCCCAGCAAACTCCTCCACTCTAATCTGTTCCATGATTAGCTCGCGGGCCAGCATCAAATAATGCTGGCTTACTTCGAATGCTTTTTCGGCCAATATTTCATACGATGTCAGAATTGTTTTCATTCGCACTCTGTGAAGCCACTCAACCGCATTCACTTGAATTGACGCCCCTGTGTTCCCGTCCGTGACTGGATAGTTCAGAGTATTTTCATAAAATCTAAAAAATGGGTTGTACTCTTTTCCTATTTCCACACTCTGCTCCAATACGAACGCCTGCTTATAGCTGTTCGTGAGCGTTATCTGATAGAATTTGCGGTTCCTAACATGCTTGACCAGCGGTCCATGCTTATCGGTGCACACTTTTAGAACCTCAAGTAGGACCTTCGCCCCGTATGGCCTCTATTGCCAAAGATGACATCCGTCCTCCTCACGCCGCGCGATCGCGGTGGGAGATTTCGACCACGCGCGCGCGGGCGGCGAGCGCATCCACCAGCGCATCGGCCTTTGCCTTGTTGGCGGCGTCGAGATTGGCGTCCCATTCGTCGAGCAGATAGACCGCCGCGTCGGTCGATTTGACAATCTCCTCCAGCGATTTGAGTTGCCGCTCGCCGGTCGAGAAGCCGAGCTTCTTGTCCATCGATTCGGCGACAACCTTCACCTCGCCATCCTCGTCGTCCTCGACATCCACCGGCACCACGCCGCCGGTGAACATAAAGGCGAGACGGTCGGACGCGGGCCAATAGAAGGCTCGCCGGCGCATCTCGGTTTTGAGGCTGGCCAGCAGCGAAGATTTGCCGGCGCCGTTGCCGCCGCGCACATTCACGCGGCCGGTCGGGCGTGCCTGCACGATACGCAGCGCATCGTTGACCGACGATACGACATTGGCGTCTTCGCCCTCGCGCAGCACCAGCCGGTCGAATTTGATGCGATCGTCGAAAGTCGGTTCCGGTTGCGGCAACATATTGGCGGCAACGCCGCCGAAACGCGTCCATACCGAAATGAAATCGTTCCAGCCGGTCGCGAGCAGATGCAGCTCGTAGGTCATCTCGATCTGCCGCGGCAACGTTGTCGCCAGGGCGACCAGCATGATGGTGTCGCCGCGGTGATGCAGCGCGACCATCGTGACGGTGGCGAACACGATGGCGAGGCTGACGATGCCGCTCATCGCACTCATGCCTTCGCGCGCCACGATGGCGCGGATCTGCGCGGTCACCGCCTGGCGCAGCCGGCGTTTGAACTCGGCCAGCCAAAGCCGGAGGTTGTAGCGATTGCCGGTGAACACGTTGTCCCACGCGGTGTAACCCTGCGCGGTGACGCGGTTATTCATGCGTTGGTTTTCCAGATAGGTCCGGGTAATCGGCTTTTGCAGCGCCCATTGCAGCAGCAGCAGCGCGCCGAAGGCGCCGACATAGGCAAATGGCAGGCTCAAATCGATCTCGGCGCCGAGCACCAGCGCATTGAACACCAGCCCGAGCAAAAGCTTGAGCGTGAATTCGAGTTCGTACATCAAAGTGAAAAAGCACTGGAACGTCTCGCCGGTGAGAAACGGCTCGACCTGTTCGCGCTTCGGCTTGTCGCCGAACAGTTTAACCTTGCCACGGTTCTCGCGCGCGAACCGCAGCATGAATTTGCCGAAACCGCGGTAGCCGGCGCGCTCGGCAAAAATCCAGCTGACAACGCCGGCGACGTAGGAGGCCGATTGCGCCGCCAGAATGAGGATAAGGTCGTTGATCAGGAATTCGCCGACCGCGACCTTGCGTCCGGCGCTGATGACAAGCCAAGTCGTCGTGGCGGCAAGCATCGCCTCCGCGATCATCAATACGATCATCACGAACAGCGAGGGGGAGAGCAGATAGCTCGCCAGCTCGACGCGTGAAATCTGCTTTCCGCTCATGGCATTTGGGCCGTATGACGCGGCGACTCGCCGATACCGTCATCCTAGTGGTCCGATTCTAACATTCGCATCCGTATTCGGCAGCTTCTCATGCGAATGTTAGAATCAAAAGGACCACTAGAAAATATAAGTTCTAGTGGAGCTTTGGATTTGACATTCGCTTCGCGAGTTTGCCGCCAGGTGGGTGGCGAATGTTAAATCCGCTCCACTAGCAGCCGTAATCTCCACTAGCAGCCGTAATGGAGTGCGCGCCCTTGACATGTGATGCGCGCGGCTTAGGTGCGGCAGCGGTCCGGGAACGCCGCAATTTCGGGTTTTTCGGCCGAAAATCACAATAAACGAAACAGGGAATTTTTTCAGACGTAACAGTGAAATGGGCTTTCCGTTGCAGGGTATTCCACCCGCACGCCAGAATACGGGCGACGCGTGATGATCGCAACGGCTGCTTCACTAGGCCGGTGTACTCATAAAACTCGGTCGAATGTCCGCTTCAGTTCGAAAGCGACCGAGTTACCGCGCTGCAGCGAAATGACGCGATGTGCCACAACCAGACCCGGGGAGACGCATCGATCTGCGGATAGTTGGTCGTAGCGAACGTCGCTCCCTCAAGCGGGGCTCTGTAGAACGGATCGTGCCTCGGCCACGTCGGATTTTTCGAGACCTTCGGTGAACCGATCGAGCACGGGTGCGAGAATGTTAAACGCCTTGGCGTGCTTGCCCTGCCTTTGCCACAACCGCGCGACTGGTTGTTCGCCACTGGTTGGCAAAAGCATGTGCAAATGCTCCAGACACTGGCGCGTGGACGGGCATGACGCTGACCGCTAACGGCCTCAAGCGAGGCCGCTGGCTGTCGCGGCCAAAACCAAAGCGGAAATTTATTCAGCGCTTGGTCTCTCGTTCATTCCACCCGAGCTGCGCGAGAGCCAACACGAGATCGCACGTGCCGCGATCGGCCCTCGGCTCGTTGAGGGCAGCGATTTGCGGCATCCTGCTGCATGCGCACACGGACGTGTCGGATGGCGTCGATACTCTGGAGACCATGGCCGAAGCGACCCGCGCCAGGCTACCAGCATTTCGGCGCCGCCGATGATTCTAAGTCCGCGCATGGCGCGAGCCTGACCGACATGCCGCCGGAGCGTTTCATCTGCGCGGCGACCGGCAGCGACGGGCGCGTCTACGGCATCGATTCCGGCTACCTCGCCGCCGGCAAGTCAGCCGATAACGCGCTGATCGACGCGCCCGACGGCGGCACGCAAAAAACCGCGCTCGCCGCGATCAAGCATAGCGACATCGCCGCGATCGGCGCGGTGGTGACCGCAGGCGTGCCGCGCTTCGTCGGAAGGAGCCGCAATACGCCAGGCACCACGCGCAAGGCGCGGGTCGTCAAATCGACGGTGGCCCAGGATTTCGCCGCCGCGAGTCATTAGAGCGCGGATTGAGCGGACGGATTGAGCGATCACTTTGTTGAATGGTCGGAGTGGCAGGATTTGAACCTGCGACCCCCTCGTCCCGAACACCGGGGCACACCACGAACGCGAGCAAATACAGTCATTTTTGAGAACGCTCGCCAGCGTCTAATCGCGGTTTGTTCCGTCGTAGGACTGGCGAAGGATTGGCGGACCCTTTCCGTTCTGGTCGGCGATCGAAAGCGTCGCGGGCGGCGGTCAAATGGTTCGGGTGATGATGTCCATAGGTGCGTTCTAGCGTTTCGACGCTCATCCCCAGGAAGCCTGCGGCCTGCCATTTGTCGGTACCAAGTTGCATCTGCCAGGTCGCTGCGGTGTGCCGTAAGACATGGGGCGTCACATCCGGCATCCCTGCTTCGTGGGCGTTGCGCCGAAACGCCTTGTCGACATCGAGCACGGGCGCTCGATTCCATTCGACACAGAAGCGCTGCCCGCGCCGTTTCCAGCGCCGTAGGTGCGCGAGGAGTCGCTTCGGTAGTGGGACCGGCGGCCGACGTTTCTTAGTTTCCGTTGCACCCGTAGGGCGTCGATAGAATATCCCGCGCTCAAGATCGACGAACGCCCTCCCCGGCATCGGACCCAGCGCCGCAGCGCAGATCGCGCCAGCCCGCGTCCCGGTGTACAGACCAACCAATATGAACTTCGCCACATGCCGCCTACTTGCACGCGTCGTAGTCTTGCCCTTCTGCCTTTCTCGATAGCGCCAAGCTTCCCAAATCAACTTGGCGGCCTCGCTGCGAGTAAGCCAGCGCTCGCGGCCAGCATTCTTCTCTGGAAGCACCACACTGACGATCCGGTCGCAGCGACCTTCCGTGCGATGGAAGTTTATGGCCGCCTTCAACACGCCCAGGTCTTCGCGACGCCCGGCACCGGTCCGACCTTTGCCGAATTGGCGACAGAGATCGCCGTTGATGTCGGCCAAAGTCGTGGCCGCGAAGAATGAGACCAACCGCTCGATCTTCCGCAGAGATTCTTTGGGCCGGGCATGTGCCGGCACCACGCGTTCGGCATAAAACGCTAGGACATCGGCTGTGGGGATCGCAGCGGGATCACGACAGCCGGCTTTGGCCGTCGCCGTGTGCTTGGCGTTGAGGAAGCGTTCAAGCGCTCTTTCAGCTCCCGCACGGTCTGTTCGGCCGCACTCTGTGCTCTGCTGAGATTTTCCGTCAACGATGAGCCAGACGGCAGCGTGAGTAACGCTCCCGGCCTTGTTTCGGCGTTCGGGGCGGAGCCAGAGGTGAGCACCGGCGGACAAACGCGGCATAGCGTCCTCATTGCATAAATGTTGGCTAGCGTCGTGTAATCCTTTCCGGCAGTCCGCTCGATTATCAAGCGGCCGCGGGCGTGTTCTCTCCGCAATCCACTGGCCGTCATTGATCCGTCGGGATAGGCGATAGCTGCCGCCGCATCGAGCCGGAGCGGTGTGTCGGCAGTGACGGAGTTGGTATCGGCCGGAATCCGGCGCGGGCGGCTCACAGTCGTCCCTCGTCGGGGGGATTATTGGGTGCGAGCAGGTCAAGTAATGCGCCCAGCGGACCGCCGGCAGCGCCATTGCCGTTGCGCGTGAGAGCGTGGCGGATGATGTCAGGTGGAACGCCATGCTGAAGCGCAATCGAGGCCACGACTGCACTGTCACGCGCGGCGGTCTCGATCGCGGTGCCGATCTTGTCGGCGTTCAGGAAGACTTCGGCGAGACGGCCATCAGCGAAGTAGCCAAGGCCGGCGGTGTACCGGAAGCCGTCTGCGGTAGTGAAGTTGATGACCATGTGCTCGCGCCGGTGCGGGAGGCGCTCGCGGGCGGCTAGTTGCGGCATGGCGGTTTCACTCATGCCCGTCATCCTCACCGCCGATCAGGCCAAGCTCGCGCGCCTTGCCAGCGGCTTTGGCAAGTTCGGCCGCCAGACGGGGCAGATGCTTCACTTCAGCTGCGAAGCCTTTACCGGGTTTCAGCAGGCCGTCTTGGGTGTACCAAGTCCGCAGGTCGAAGACATCGCGGCCCTGATAGGCGTTGAGCACCAGTCGGATCGACTCGCCGCGGCGGTTTTTCCACCATTCGGCGACGGTGATCGGCTCTGATACGGGCGAGTGGCGATCGCTCATCGAGCCGCCCCCATATCGTCGAGGCTATCGCCTATGGGACCGAGTCCCGGCTTGTTGTCCTTGCGATAGGTCAGGATGCCGCCGCTCTTGGTCTGAATGGCGGCCGTCTCTGCTGTCAGGACGACCACGGAGCGGCCCCGGAGCAGCCAAAGAAGTCCGGTGTGATCGTACCTGGCTAAGCGCCGATAGCGGGCTGCTCGCAGTTCTGGGACCGGATGCAGGCCGAACAATTCGCGGGCAGTCCAGTTGAGCGCGGCGGCTTGCGTACCCCATCTGGCGAGGAAGGCCATGGCATCGGTCACCGCCTGCTGCCACGTCTCGGGGTCTATGAATTGCGGACACTGCCCGGCCAGCTTGGCGAGCACGATCGCATAGCGCTGGTCCGAGTCGCCGAGAAGCAGCGTCCGCAGGCATTCCCGGTTCGCCTTTGCGGCGTCGATCAGATCGGACGGCGGGGGCCGATCGGAAGGAAACAGTACCCGCATCCGGTCGCCTTCGACAACAAGCCGAGCGTCGTGAGCGGTGAGGGCAGAGAGGATTTCGGAGGCGCCCATCATAGGTCAATCGCCCCCATTCGCGTCGGCCAGGCGTTTGAAAGCGCCACAGCGCCACAATGCCCGTCGTTATTGGGTTGTGGCGTTTTTGAAAGCGCCACAGCCTGTTCCTGTGTGGCGTTTTGCAATCCGCCACAATGCCCGTCGTTATTGGGTTGTGGCGGTGTTGCGTTTTGAGGGCATGAAAACGGGATATAGCGGGCAAACGCGTCCTCGAAAGCGGACCGGTAGTAGCCTTTAGGCGTCTTGCCATCTGGCATGCGGATAGAGCCGGACAAGATTTCAAACTTGCCGAGCAGGCGCGCAAGCCGGTTGGGTGTTATCGGCTTGCCGTCTTTCCACTCGACCCAAGGTCGCCCCTCGATCTTGATCAGGTGTTCAACGAGTTGTGCTGATGGCATCCGATCAGCAGACGAGGCGGTAAGGGCAACCTTGCCATTTTCCTCCTTTTCCGGGCAGCCGTCGTAAATCCACTTGATGTCGCCAAACAACACCGCAGCGGTGGACTCGTCATTCATGATAGCAACCGCGGCACTGGCAATCTCACGTACGCGTGCCGGCCACTTACCGCCGGCGGCGTCTGCAATGGCGAATAGTGGTTGCCAGTTGTCCGCCATGCGGTTGATTAAATCGCCCATATCGGGGTCGGCTGCAGTCAGCACGTGTTTATAGTCTCGCGTCCACCGTGCAGCCTTGCGCGCCAACACGGCCAACTGTTCACAGCGGTCTTCGCGAAAGCTTTGGATTGTCTCGCTCAGCTTGCGGCGGCGTAGCCTGACGATCACTGAGCGGTCGCTGAGGGTGTCCGGTAAATGTCCGATCATCGCAATGGCGACCGGTGCCCAGGTTGAGAATACCCGGGGCTCATGGTCGTCGCCGACGGTGCGTAGAACTTGACCGCCGCGGCGATGTCCGGTGTTTAAGATGCCGCGCAGTTCGTTATTCTCTTTCAGGAAGGTATCTGCCTCATCGATCAGCACGGTCGGTTTCGTACTTTCAATCACACGAAATATTGCTGCTACCGTAGCGTTTGACGTTGGAAGTGGTCGCGCTACGAGACGTTCGAGCACGTCTAGTGTCGTGGTTTTTCCACACCCCTTCTCAGGCGAAGTCAGCGCTGCTCGGGGGGTGATTACAAAACATTCGAAGCAATGGGTATGCGCGGCCCACAGCGCCAATGTCCCGGCACTGTCGGGCGTCATCACGACGTGTCGCAAAATTGCATTGGAAATTTCGTCGAGCAGATCGGCGCCATTTACCGAATCCGGCCATGGCTCGATATCTGACAATTCAAAGGTGCGCCCTTGCCCTTTACTGTCTTTTGGCCGCGCAGCCTTCACAGCTCCGTCTAAGACAGTGGCGCGCATTTCCAGCCGCTCGGCTGCTGCCTTGCGCTCGCGTTCATATTGAATCTCCGATAATGACGCGAGCCGCTGAATTTCTATCTCAACATCGGGTTCGGAGCCGGTAGCGTCGCCATCTTTCCCGACGGTTTCGGATTTTGTTGGTGTTCCAGCAGCAGGTGGTATCGCTGTCCGAATAAATGCCTCAGCTCTGCTTTGATCCCATCCTGAAGCGAGAGCATCGGCGGCATCCCAGCCCGCAGGAACATCGGTAGGTGGCACCAGGATCGACACGGAGAACGCATTGGCATCGGTGGCGAGGTTCGCAACATCGTGCGCGTAGTCGCGGCCGGCCTGATCGGCATCAGGCCAAACAATCACGGTTCGGCCCTTCAGTGGCAACCAGTCCGCCTTCGCGGCACTCTTGCTGCCGTTCGGCGACGTGACCGCCACGAAATCCGATAGAAGACTAGTGGCCGCGTCAGCCGCCTTCTCGCCCTCACAGATCACTACTGGCGCGGAAGGCCGCTCAGCGAGTCGCCGTAGGCCGTACAGGGGCCTTTTGTTCGGCCACAATTCCCAGCACCACGAAACCGTGCCATCGGAATCCGAGCGCCAGAGCGTTAGCGGCCGAAATTCCTTTGTTCCGTTCCGGTCAAAGCGCAGTACATAGCCGAGTGTGGCACCGGCGGCGTCAAGGTAGGCCCATTGCGCTGCCGGCTTGCCTATCATCGGATGTGCGATTGGCTGAGACGGCGCATCGGCTGGTACTGGCACAATCAGCGTCTTTGCGGGCCTGGTATTGTTTGGAGCGGTCGCGCTTACCACCACCGTATTGACGGCTCTGCCATTGGGCTTGGACACCGGCACGCCAAGCCAGTCCGCCAACCACCGCGCCGCGTCGCCTTGGCTGCAGTTGCGAACATATGCAACAAGGGAAATTGGATCGGAGCCGCCGTCGTCAGTCGCAAAGTCCTTCCAGACACCGGAGCGATAGTTGATACTGAATGACCCTGCGTGCTGGTCTGCGCGTTTAGGATTGCGGACGACGTATTCCAAAGAGCGAAACTTTCCGCCCGGAATCAGGTCTTGCACTAATGCTCGACCGGAGCGGAGCGCGGCGGCATTAATCTCCTCGAAATCGATCGTCATCATTAGTGCCGCACTCCTGATCTTGCGACCGGCACTGCGCGACGGCGAAAAACCGGAACACTTTTACGCAGGCCGTCGCTGCCCCGGACAACGACCCAGCCGGCGTGGACAAGGTATTTTCTGAAAAGCGCTCGTGAACTATTGCGAGCGGAGCTCGAAAAAGCTAAATCAATCATGGAATTTCATCCTGTTCCCGGTGCCGCCTGCCAGCGGTGCCGGGATTTTCTTTTCCCGGCGGGGCGCAAACTTTTGGAATTTATGCCGCGACGGTTTCCGCGCTCTCGGGTGAGCGGCCGCGCGTTGCCATTGAGCGCACCCACCTCAGCAACTCGATGGTTTCAATGACCGTGGCTTTTCCGTCCTTTCGCGCTGTCAGCTCACCGTCGCGGATGGCATTGAAAATGCGCGTGCGAGAAAGGCCGGTGGCATCGGCGGCCTGTTTCGGAGTCATGGAGATGCGCGCAGTGTGATTTAATTCCATAGCAGCCTCTCGTTCTCAGCGGGGCTATTCCCCACAGAAACGCGGCTCTAACTGAGACTGGGATGTAAGTCTGGGAAAATAAATAGCAGGCTTGGGAAAATATATTGCGGCCTATCGGGATTTATTAATTTGGCGAAGTTTTTGCCTTTTCCTCATCTTGGTACGAAGACGATCGGTTTCTGATCCAGTGTGGTCGCTTCGAACTCGGCCATGGCAATCTGTGCCTGCGGCGCCTTCACGGGCCATTTCACCATTGCGGGCCGCTTTAAGATTGAACTCAGATATTGCTGCCTTCATTGCTGCTCGCTGTGAAAGTCCTTTTCTGGCGATTATTTCAATCGCATTATCAATAATCGTGACATCGCCTTCGTGATTGACAGATCCCGAGGGCCGCTTGCGAGGTATCGAGAGCGTCGGTCTCGGGGCCGGCCCCCAAGGAGCCGGAATGCCACTCCGCCGAAACCACACAGCGATCAAACCCGCGCGGCTCCAACAATGATTTAAATATCTAGCAAAAGTCTTGGGATCAAAGGCTTCCCTTACTTCAAGCAGCTCATCGGACGTTACTGAGAGCACCTTTCCCCCGTGTGAGACGAGCAACAACACACGAGAACGCCCGTTCACTCCGAAGGCACCGCGCGTCATGGCTTGAATGAGTTCGTCGTATGCGAACTTTTTTCCTTGCTCACCAGCGACTGACTTGCGAGGCGTTCTTAGCGCTGCGCAATATTCAGCTATCGCCTTGAAGCTTATCCAGGGAGCCGCCCAATCTTGTTGGCCGGCAATTTGATTTTTGGAGATGAATTTTGCAATTCGGCGTTCTGCTCGCCTCGATCTCTCGGCGAATGCTGGTAACGACATCAAAGGCATTACCTCTTCCGCCTTATGCACATCGCAAACTGAACGTGATCGAACTGAACGAAACGGAATGAGATTGAAGATAACTCGTTAGGGCTTGATTACAAAGATTTTTGCTGCATTTCCCCCGAAAATTGCGCATTAGTATCGTGGAAAACGTGCGGGGAACGCGAGCATCGATATGGGCGATCAATGGCAAGTCCGGTTTCCCGCGTTTCTACGAGTCGGAGCACCAGAAAAATTACCGGAGGCATTGGCAGCGGCAGCGACCAGGAAATTCACCACGCCGAGCGAGTACGTGAGACAGGCAATCATCGAGAGATTGAAGGCGGACGGTTTGAGCATCGATGAATTGAGCGCCGCCTGAGGCGTCGCGGCCGCGAGGCTAGGAGAAATTGAGACATGATTGATCAGTCCATCGCGCTTCGAGTGAACAACCCGGCGACGCAGGGCCAAACAGGGCAATCAACCGCCTTCAATCCGGCAACGGCATTGCTGACCGCGCAGCGGTTGCGTGCGGCGCTTCAGCCGCAGGAAGGTGGGAGTCAACTTGGTCAGGCCGCACGGGTAGCGAGGGCATTTGTGCCCCGCGATAACGAGTTTGCGTTCCAGCGTCCGCTGACTGATGAAGATAGTGACCCAACCCATTGTACTCGACTCGCTATCGAAAGGCCAAAGAGAGCAGCGGTTTGATGGGTAGTTTTGGGGACAGGAGTTGGTCGAGGAAGGCGATTATTTGATCAGGACTTGCGGCGACAAAGATTTTTCGCAGCGTATGGAGAC
>DATKRE010000126.1:0-4154 GCA_035532335.1 Xanthobacteraceae bacterium
CTATTCTTACGGGTACGCCCCTGCTTACTATTACGTGCCGTATGGTGGTGGTTGCGGCTGCTAGTGGAGCGGATTTAACATTCGCTACCCACCTAGCGGCAGCCTCGTGAAGCGAATGTCAAATCCAAAGCTCCACTAAGATTCATATTTGCTAGTGGTCCTTTTGATTCTAACATTCGCATGAGAAGCTGCCGAATACGGATGCGAATGTTATAATCGGACCACTAGCGCGGTTTCTTGTCCGGGGCTTGCAGAGGCGTCGCGCGTTTCTCGACAAAATCGCGCAGGCGCTCCACCGATTCCGGCGGCCGCTGCATGGAGGTGTTGATGTATTCCATGAACAGGCCGTCATCGTGCGACAAGTCGTTGATGCGCGGCAGCACATTGGTGATCTGCCAGTTGGTTAGTGGCGTGTTCTGGGCGATGCGCGCGGCGAGCTCCTTTGCCTTGGCCAGCGCCTGACCCTGCTCGACCACGTAGCGCACGATGGTGAGCTTCTCGGCTTCATCCACCGAGAGGATGCGTCCGGTGAGCATCATGTCCGCCATCGCCGAATAGCCGACGATGCGCTGGACGCGGACCGACCCGCCGCCACCGACGAAAATACCACGCTGGCCTTCCGGCAGTCCGAAGAACGCCGTGCGATCGGCGACGCGGATATGGGCCGCGGCCGCGAGTTCGAGACCGCCGCCGACCACCGCGCCGTGCAACGCGGCCACAAACGGAATGGGGCCGCGCGCGATGATGTCGAAGACGGTGTGCCAGGCGTGGTCGCGCTTCTTGCGCGGCTTCGGCGTCGCCGGATCCATGTTCTTCAACAGTTCCGCGAGATCGAGACCGGCGGAAAAGTTCACGCCGTGGCCGAAGATCACGCCGGCATCGGCCTCGTCGCCGGCGCGCACGACCGCGTCGCGCAATTGCATGACGACGTCGTTGTTGATGGCGTTGCGTTTGTCGGGGCGGTTCAAGCCGATGATCGCAACCGCTCCGTCGCGTTCGTAGGTGATGAGATTTGAAGACATGATCAATTTCCTTTGCGGCTCGGCTCGCCGGCGCCGGTCACGATCAGGGCATCGAGCGCGGTGGCGCCGTGGCCGGCGGCATGGACCATCAGCGGGTTGATGTCGACTTCGGTGATGTCGGGCCGGGCGCGCATCAGCCGCCCAAGCGCGGCGGCGACCGCGGCCACCGCGTCGACATCGACCGGCGGCGAGTTGCGGAAACCTTGCAGCAGTTTCGCCGTCTTCAGCTTGCCGAGTTCCGTGACGATCTCGCTTTCGGTCAGGTCCGGCGCCATCAGCCGCACGTCGCCGAGCGCCTCGACCCAGATGCCGCCAAGCCCGAGCATCAGAACCGGCCCCCAGCGCGGATCGCGGCGCGCGCCGACGACGAGCTCAAGCCCGCGCGGCGACATGGCTTCCACCAGCACGCCGTCGAGCTTCAAGCCCGGCTGCGCGCGCTCCACATTGGCGTGCAGCGCCTGCCACGTGGCGCGCACGGCGTCGGCGTCGGCCACGCCCAGAACGACGCCGCCAGCCTCGGTCTTATGCGCCAACTGCGCGGCTTGCGCCTTCATCGCCACCGGGTAGCCGACGCGGTCGGCGACGGCGATGGCCGCCGCGGCGCTGGTGGCAAGTTCGCCCGCGGGTATTGGTACGCCAATGGCGGCGAGCACCTTCTTGCCGAGCCATTCCGCTTGCGTGCCTTGTCCGAGCGGCGGGATCGATACGGGTCGAGCGGGGACTTTCCCGCGCGCCGCCAATGCGGCGTTGCGATTGCCGTAGCCGATGACTTTGCCCATCGCGCGCAGCACGCGGTCCGACGAGCGCGACAGCACGACGTTGTTTTTGCGCGCGATCGCCGTGAAGTCGGGTGCAAGCGGCGACCCGTCGCCGAGAATGGCGAGCGCCAGCGGTTTCGCGCTGGCTTTGCTCGCGGCGACGATGCCTTCGATATAGATGACGGAGTTACGCGGGCTGGTCGCCGGTATCGAAATCGCCAGAGCGCCAATAGCCGGATCGCGCAGCAGCGCCGCCACGCACAGCTGCAGCAATTCCGGCTGCTGGATGGTCTGGGTGCCGAGATCGAGCGGGTTTTTCGGCGGCAGGAACGCCGGCAGAATGGTCGCCAGATAGGCCATCGTGTCCGGCGACAGCGGCGGCAGGCGAACGCCGATGTCTTCGCAGAAATCGTGCGCGATGCCGCAGAATGCGCCGGAAAAGGTCAGGATTCCGAGGTCGCCGGGCGACGGTTTCGGAAAGCGGGCAAGCAGCTCGCTCACGTCCAGCAATTCATCAAGCGTGTCGACGACCACGACGCCGGCGTGTTCAACCAAAGTACGCATGACGGCGTGATCGCCGGTCAGCGCCCCGGTATGCGAGCGCGCCGCCTCTTTCGCCTTGGCGCCGCGGCCCGGATGCATCATGACGATCGGCTTGCCGCGCCGTAACGCTTCGCCGGCGGCGTCGATAAATTGCTGCGGGTGTCGGATGTCTTCTGCGTAGAGCGCGATGACCTGCGTCACCGGATCGTCGAGCAGATAGCGGATGAAGTCGCCGAGACCGAGGCCCGCCTCATTGCCGGTCGAAATCCAGCATGAGACCGGAACGCCGCGCGCGGCCAGGCCGCCCTCCAGATGATTACCGAGACCGCCGCTCTGCGCGACGATGGCGACGGCACCTCTGGTGCCTTCCGGCAAACGGGGTATGCCCTGCGGCGAGAAAAAGACCGCGGCAACGCCGTCGACGTAGTTCATGAAGCCGAGGCAATTCGGCCCGACCAGCGCGAGCCCGCCGGCGCGCGCGATGGCGCCGATGCGGTCCTGCTCGCTGACGCCGCCGTCGACTTCGGCGAAGCCGGAAGCGAAGATCACCGCGATCTTGACCTTGCGCCGCACGCACCCTTCCACCGCCTCGCGCACCGCGGCTGCCGGCAAGGTGATGACGGCGAGATCGATGTCCTGCGGAAGTTCATCGATGTTCGCCAAAACCTTGCGGCCACCGATCTCGGCGGCGCTGCGGCCGACGAGGTGAACGGGGCCGGTAAATTTGTTGTTGTCCAGAAGTTCGAGGACCACGCGGCCGGCCGAACCCGGCTTCGCGGACAAGCCGACAATCGCGACGCTGCGCGGCCGCATCATGGCGCCGATGGCGGCTGCCGCAGCGCGCGGACCGTCGGCCGAAACGTTCGATGTCATTTGCTCAAGTCCCTCTCTATTCCCTGGATATGTTTCTTGGCGCAATCCGACGCTCAAATCGAGTGTAAATAGCCGCCGTCGCAGGCGATCGCCTGGCCGCAGATGTAACCGGCTTGCTCCGATGCAAGGAACGTCGCCAGCGCGGCGAATTCCTCCGGCCGGCCCAACCGTCCCGCCGGGATTTGCGCGGCGATGTGCTGCTCGTCGATGCCGATGTCACGTAATCGTTCGGTCAACGTGTAGCCCGGCATCACGGCGTTGACGGTGATGCCGTCGCCGGCGACTTCGCGGCTGAGCGCATTGACCAGACCGTGAATGCCCGGGCGGAGCGCGTTCGAGATCATCAGCTTCGCCAGCGGCTCGCGCGAAGTCATCGAGGTCACGATCATGATCCGTCCGAAGCGGCGTTCGCGCATGCCGGGCAGGCAGCCGCGGATCAAATCGACCGTGCTCATCCACAGATTCTCGAACGCGCCGCGCCAGGCCTCATCGCCGGTATCCTCGAATGTGCCGGCGGGCGGACCGCCGGTGTTCACCACCAGGATGTCGACGCCGCCGAGCTTATCGATTGCCTGCCGCACGATATTCGCCGCCGCTCGGGGAATGGAAAGATCGCCGACGAGGCCGACCGCGCCGATCTCCTTCGCGGCGGCAGCGATCCGTCCGGCGTCACGCGCGCAGATTGCGACGGCGGCGCCTTCGGCGCGCAGCGCCCCGGCAACGGCTTTGCCGAGACCCTTCGACGCTCCGGTCACCAGCGCGCGTTTGTTGTTCAAGCCCAAGTCCATGGCGTGCTCCCGCTAGTGGTCCGATTCTATCGCATCCGTGTTCGGCACCCTCTCATGCGAATGTTAGAATCAAAAGGACCACTAGCAAGTATGCGTCTTAGTGGAGCTTTGGATTTGACATTCGCTTCACGAGCCTGCCGCGAGGTGGGTAGCGAATGTTAAATCCGCTC
>DATKRE010000127.1:0-17269 GCA_035532335.1 Xanthobacteraceae bacterium
TCCTTGGCGCCGATGTCGATCACCGCGACGCCAAGATCGTTATGGAAGTGGGGAACGATGCTATCCGCCATGCTCGAAATCCATTTTACGCGGCGTCACCATAGCGGCCCGCCGGGCCAATTCCTAGTGGAGCGGATTTGACCCTCGCTACCCGCCTAGTGGAGCGGATTTAACATTCGCTACCCATCTGGCGGCAAACTCGTGAAGCGAATGTCAAATCCAAAGCTCCACTAAGGCTCATATTTGCTAGTGGTCCTTTTGATTCTAACATTCGCATAAGAGGGTGCCGAACACGGATGCGAATGTTAGAATTGGACCACTAGCGCGGCGCCCAGGCGCCGGCACCGGTTACTGCTTGACCATCGAGCACGCCGGATTAGGCGGCCCAAACGCCTGCTCGCCGGGAATGCGGGTCAGGATCTTGTAATAGTCCCAGGGATATTTGGATTCCGCCGGCGTTTTCACCTGCGCCAAAAAGAGGTCATGCACCATCAGGTTGTCGACGCGCAGATGGCCGTTGCGGGCGAAAAAATCGTGCACCGGCGTCTCGCGCATCTTGGCCGTGACTTTGAGTGGATCGTCGGTGCCGGCGGTCTTGATGGCATTGAGATAGGCCGTGACCGAGGAATAGACGCCGGCCTGCCACATCGTCGGCATGCGGTTGATCTTGGCGAAGAAGCGCTTCGACCAGTCGCGGGTCTGGTCGTCCATGTCCCAGTAGAACGATGTGGTCAGCAACAGTCCCTGCGCCGCTTTCAGCCCAAGCGCATTCACGTCGGTGATCAGCACCAGCAAGCCGGCCATTTGCTGGCCGCCTCGAAAGATACCGAACTCGCCGCCGAGCTTGATCGCGTTGACGTTGTCGGGCGGGCCGCTGGCGAGCCCGATGATCTTGGCCTTCGAGGCCTGGGCTTGCAGGATAAACGAAGACAGATCCGGGGTCGCGAACGGATGCGACACCGACCCCAGCACCTTGCCGCCATTGTCGACGACCACCTTCGCCGCGTCGCGTTCGAGCGCGTGCCCGAAAGCATAATCGGCGGTGAGAAAGAACCAGCTGTTGCCGCCGCGCTTGGTGACTTCCTGTGCGGTGCCGACCGCAAGCGCATGCGTGTCGAACACCCACTGGATGGCGTAGGGCGAGCAGAACTTGCCGTGGAAGTCGGCGGTGCCGGTCGAATGGGTGATGAACAGCTTTTTCCGCTCGTTGGCGACATTTTGCACGGCGAGGCCAACGGCCGAAACCGGTACGTCGACGATCAGGTCAACCTTGTCGCGGTCATACCATTCGCGGGCGATGCCTGCGGCAACGTCAGGCTTGATTTGATGGTCGGCGGAAATCACCTGGATCGGCTTGCCCAGTACCGTGCCGCCGAAATCCTCCGCGGCCATCTGCGCGGCGGCCACCGAACCCTGACCGGTCGCGGTCGCTGCCGGACCGGAAAGGTCGGTCAGGACGCCGATCTTCACCACGTCGTCGGAGACTTGTGCGTTGGCGAGGCCGCTGACGCCGGCGAATAAAGTGGTGAGCAAAACGAGCCGCAGACGGTGCATCTTCGTCCTCCCGCTATTCTCGGTTTAGCCGACGGTAATGGCGCAAGCGTAGCGCATCCGTCGTCCGCGTCACCAGGTTTGTGTATGCCCGATCCAACGCTATGGTCGCGCATGCCGCGTTTTTTGCATGACGGTGTGGAGATCGCTTTCCTCGACGAAGGGGAGGGCGACCCGATCGTGCTCGTGCATGGCTTTGGTTCCAATAAGGAGGTGAACTGGGCCTTCACCAGCTGGGTGTCGGCGTTGAATCAGGCCGGCCGCCGGGTCGTCGCGCTTGATAATCGCGGTCACGGCAAATCGGCCAAGCTTTACGACACCGCCGCTTACCACAGCGGTCTGATGGCCGGCGACGTGCTGGCGCTGCTCGATCATCTCGCGCTCGCGCGTGCCGACGTCATGGGTTATTCGCTCGGCGCGCGCATCACGGCATTTCTGTCGTTGGCGCATCCCGAGCGGGTGCGTTCGGCGGTCCTCGGCGGGCTCGGCATTAACATGGTCGACGGCACCGGGCCGCCGGAAGCGATTGCACGGGCGATGCTGGCGCCGAACCTCGCGGCGGTCAGCGATCCGGTCGGGTATATGTATCGCTCCTTCGCCGAAAAGACCCGCTCCGACCTACGCGCGCTTGCTGCCTGCATCGAAGGTTCGCGCCAGACGCTGAGCCGGGAGGAGGTCGGCCGCATCGCGGTCCCGGTACTCGTCGCGGTCGGCAGCGACGATCATGTTGGCGGTTCGGCGGAGGCGCTGGCAGCGCTTATTCCCGGCGCGCAGGCGCTGGTTATTCCCGGCCGCGACCACATGCTGGCGGTTGGAGACAAGGTGTTCAAAGCGGGGGTTTTGGATTTCCTGGCGGGGCGGCCTTAGGAACTAGGCCACTGGCCCTGTCAAACTAGCCCAAAGGCCGCTCGGCCAATGTCCAGGCAGTTGCCCAACCTCTGGCGTCTGCCCCGCCGGGTCCCATATGATAGAACCGCCGCGCAGGGAGGCAGCCATGGCACAGCAAAACGCGAAGCCGGTGCTCGATAAGGTCGATCCCGTATGGGCCCGCGTCCGCCGCGAGGCGGAGGAGGCGGTTCGGCGCGAGCCGGAGGTCACCACCTTCATCTATTCGACCATTCTGCACCATGACTCGCTCGAAGCCGCCATCGCCTATCGGCTGTCGGTGCGCCTCGACCATCCGGCTTTTTCCGGTGAGATGATCCGCCAAGCGTACGCTGACGCACTGCGCGATACTCCAGCGCTCGGGGAGGCGTTCCGTGCCGACTTGATGGCGACGGCCGACCGCGATCCGGCCACTCACCGGCTGATCGAGCCGGTGCTCTATTACAAGGGGTTCCACGCGATCCAAACGCACCGGTTGACGCACTGGCTTTGGCACAAAGGCCGCCGCGATTTCGCGCTCTATCTGCAAAGCCGCGCCTCGACGGTGTTCCAGTGCGATATCCATCCGGCCGCGCGCATCGGCCGTGGCATTTTCCTCGATCATGCCACCGGCCTGGTGGTCGGTGAGACGGCGGTGATCGAAGACGATGTTTCGATGCTGCATGGGGTGACGCTTGGCGGCACCGGCAAGGAACACGAAGACCGCCATCCGAAGATCCGCTATGGAGTGATGATCGGCGCCGGAGCCAAGGTTTTGGGCAATATCGAGGTCGGCCATTGTTCCCGGATCGCGGCCGGCTCGGTGGTCATCAAGCCGGTGCCGAATAACGTCACGGTTGCCGGCGTGCCGGCGAAGGTCGTCGGCGTCGCCGGCTGCCCGGAACCGGCGCGGACCATGGATCAGATGTTTATCGACGAAGTTTGATTGCCGCCGCCGCCGCGTGCTATGCGGCGTGCACGTTTTAGCTGGAGCGCACCGCTGTGGACGTGCTGGAAGTCAAGAAACTCGACGCCTATCTCAAGAAACTGTTCGCCAATCCGCGCATGCGCGTGGTGCCGCGGCCGAAGAAGGATGACTCTGCCGAAGTCTATATCGGCGAGGAATTCGTCGGTGTCCTGTTCGTCGACGACGAGGACGACGAGCGGTCATACAACTTTCAGATGGCCATTCTCGGCAGCGATCTGGAGTGAATCGCCGCCGCGATCCGGCTATTTGCCCGGATGCAACTGGGCGATCAGCCGGTCGAAGCCGATTGCGAGCTGACGCCAGTCCTGTAGCCATTCGCGCGGAAACCGCAGCGTGATCTCGGTCGCGCCGAGCGCGCGCTCGTAGATGCACGTGCCCGGGACGGTGCGGACAGGGCGCGAGCAGCGGGCAAAAAACTGTTCGGGTTTTTCGGCGAGATAGACCAAATCTTCGCCCTCATATGGCGTGCCGGCCCGAAACGGCAGGATGGCAAGCCCGTCGGCGCCGGCGGTGGCCTCCGACTCGATGTAGCGCGGATAGATCGTGCGCAGCCGCGCGTCCGGACTGAGTAGCGAACCGAGCGGGGCGATGCTGACGAACAGGCGCTTGTCGCTGGTCGGCACCGGTAATACCTCGTCGTCGCCGGTGACGACCGGCTTGGCGATGTCGTCATCGCCGTGCGGCGGCGTCAGCGAGGGCCAAAGAAACATCAGGTCGATGCGCTCATGCGCGCCGGGGTGTCGCTGCACCGGCACACGGACTGCTGCCGGCGCCACGTCAAACAGCACGCCGGCGACAGTCACCGGTATCGATGGAGCATCGAGCGGGACCGGTTTTTCCGGCCATGTCGGCCACAATATGTAAGAGACGAAAATCGCCGCCGCGGCGATCGCGATCGCAAAAAGCGCAAGCGTCAGCCGCAAGCTGCGCGATTTGCGCCCGCCGTCGCGAGAATAGGCATGTGCGGTCATGATTTCGTACGCGTTCGCGAATCAACCGCGAGTATGCCACGCGGCGCAACGGCGCGGTCGTTAACCCTTTCTTAAGCAAGCCGTGGCGGTCGGCCGCCGGTTCCGGCAAATCTTTCGAAGATCAAGTCTTTCGAAAATCTAGTCTTTCGAAAATCCGGAGGCGTTGCGTATGTTCGAGGGCTTGTTGCCGGCTTTGGCGCCGGATGTGATCGGCTCCTGCTTTGCCGTCGCTTTCGGCTTTGGCGTAGCCGGCTTAGGCGCCTCCTCGTACCGCCTCTATGGCGAACATTTCCCGAGCTTCCGCCTGCTTGAAGTCGGCCCGATGGCGGCTCGCTTTGCCGCTGTGCCGCTGCTGATCTTTTGCGCGCCGTTTCTGATCATGCGCAACACGCTGCGTGGCCGGCGCATTGAGCGGCGGCCGGCCGAACTCATCATGGTGGCGACTGTCATCGCCGGGTTATGGAGCTTGATGTCCGGCACCGTCGTGGTGATGGCGCTTCAAGCGCTGCTCAGCGTCTGATACGGATTTAATCGACACTCGCTCATTCCTGCGCAAAGCGGGAATCCAGTCGGGACACTGGGTCTCCGCTTTCGCGGAGGCGAGCGCCCAATTCCAGGTTGCCGCATGATCTACGAACTCGACGGACAGAAACCGGATTTGCCGGATGCGGGCCGTTACTGGGTTGCGCCGAGCGCTTCGGTGATCGGCAAGGTGCGGCTCAACATCGATTGCAGTGTTTGGTTCGGCGCGGTACTGCGCGGCGATAACGAGTGGATCGAGCTCGGCGCGCGGTCGCAGATTCAGGATAATTCTACGCTGCACACCGATCCCGGCTTTCCGATCAGCATCGGGCCGGACTGCGTGATCGGCCACAACGTCGTCCTGCACGGCTGCAGCATCGGCGAACGTGCTCTGATCGGCATGGGCGCGATTATACTCAATGGCGCGCGCATCGGTGCCGGCTGTCTGGTCGGCGCCGGCGCTCTCGTTACCGAAGGCAAGGAATTTCCGGAAAAGTCGCTGATCGTCGGGTCGCCGGCACGGGCCATCCGCACCCTCGATGATGCCGCGGCGGCCGCGATCGCCGCCGGCGCCGACATTTATGTCCGCAATTTCAAGAAATACGCCAACGGATTAAAGCCGGCCGGTTGATGTCCGGCTTTGCCGCTACTTGGCCTCGGCGGTTTCCGGCTCGCCCGGTACGCCGGGCGCGCCGGCGATGCGCACTTTGTCGCCGGTGGCGATGCCGTCCGGCGGGTTGATCACGACGCGATCGTCAGCGGTGATGCCGGAAGCGACTTCGACCTCGTTGCCGAGATCGCGGGCGATGGTGATCTCTTTGAGATTGATGCGGCCATTACTGCCGACGATGGCGACGTGCAATCCGTTCTGATTGAAAATCAGCGCGCTCGCCGGGACGCCAATGGCGATTTGCGGATGCGGTAGATCGAAGGTGACTTGGGTGAAATCGCCGGTCATCAGTTCGTTGCGGGAATTGTCGACCACAAGCTGAATGCGGGTCGTGCCCGAGGCGATTTCAACCGCTTGCGCCGATGCCTCGACCCTGGCCGGGAAGGTCTGGCCCGGATGTTCCGGCACTGAAATGCTCGCCTTGGTCCCGATCGGGATATCCGGGACGTAGGTTTGCGGAACGCTCACATAGACGCGCAGCTTATTGATCCGGGAAACGACGAATAGCGGCGGCCCGCCACCGCCGGCGTTAATCAGGGCGCCGATGTCGGTCGTGCGCGCCGTCACCAAGCCGTCGAACGGCGCAACGATGCGTTTATATTGCTCGAGCACGCGCAGGCGATCGAGATTGGCTTGCGCGGCCCGCACCAGGCCCTGCCTGTTGGAGGCGTCGGCCGCGCGCTGATCGAGATCCTGCTGGGATATGGCGAGGCTTGTGATCAGTGACTGACCGCGCTTGAGCGTCAGGTCGGAAAGCACCGAGTTGGCCTTGGCGCTGGCCAGATTGGCTTCGGCCTGCATGATCTGCTGGTCGAGATCGGGCGCGTCGATCTCGGCGAGGAGATCGCCGGCTTTGACCGGCGTGCCGATGTCGGCCTTCCAATCCTTCACATAGCCGGTGACGCGCGCATAAATTTGCGCCTGCGTGTAGGCTTCCAGCCGCCCCGGCAGGCTGAAGGCTGCGGTCTTGCCGCGGGTATCCGGCGGCGCCACGGCGACGACCGGCACCGCCTGAGCTTCGGTCCATTCTTGCAGCTTGGCGTCGGCGATTTTCCGCGTTGTGATACCCACGACAACAACGACGAGACCGATGATCGCCGCAGTGACGGCTGCGATCGTCAGTCCGCGGCGCGATATCACCGGCGGGCCGGAATTTTCAGGCAACATGCGGCTCTCCCAGCGCGCGCGAACCCAGCGAGCCGCGACGTTGGTGAATAATGCTGAACACCACGGGCACGAATATCAGAGTTGCGACGGTCGCAAAACCAAGGCCGCCGATCACGGCGCGGCCAAGCGGCGCATTCTGCTCGCCCGCCTCGCCCAGGCCGAGCGCCATCGGCAGCATGCCGATGATCATGGCGAGCGCCGTCATGAGGACCGGCCGCAAACGGACGAAACCGGCTTCAACGGCGGCGGTAACCGCGTCGCCGTGTTCCTCCAGCCGTTCCCTGGCGAAGCTGATGACCAGAACGCTGTTTGCGGTGGCGACCCCCATGCACATGATAGCGCCGGTCAATGCCGGTACCGACAGTGTGGTGTGGGTGGCGAACAGGATCCACACGATCCCGGCGAGCGCGGCCGGCAGCGCGGTAATGATCACGAACGGATCGGTCCAGGACTGGAAGTTGACCACGATCAGGAGATAGATGAGGACGACGGCGGCAAGAAGGCCGTAGATCAAGCCGGAGAACGAATCGTTCATGGTCCGCACTTGACCGAGCATTTCGACCGTCGCGGATTTCGGCGCGTCCTTCGCGGTTTGGTTCAAAATCTTCTGCACGTCAGCGGCCACGGCGCCGAGATCGCGGCCCTGGGTGGTGGCGTAGATCTGGATCAAGGGTTGGATGTTGTATTGCGAATAAACCGCAGGCAGTGCCGTGCGCTTAATGTCGGCGATTGCCCCCAGCGTCTGCGGCGGTACGCCCGCGGCGGTAATCGGCAGGTTGCGCAGCGCGTCCAGTGAATCGACCTGATACTGCGGCGTCTGCATGACGATCGAATAGTTCACCCCGTTCTTGGGATTGAGCCAAAAGGTCGGCTGCACCTGACTTGAACCGGCCAGATTGACCACCATGCTGTTGACCACGTCGCGTTCGCTGATGCCGACATATTGCGCTCGCGTGCGGTCGACGTTGACGTTGAAGGTCGGCAAATTAAGCGATTGCTGAATGCGCGCATCGACCAGGCCCGGGATGTAGCGCAGCCGGCGCAGCACTTCGTTCGCGTAGGCGAAATTTTGCTCGAGCTGCGGGCCGCGAATTTGCAGCTCAATCGGCGCCGGCGCGCCGAAATTGAGGATCTGGCTGATGATATCGGCCGGCAAGAACGAGAAGGTCGTGCCCGGAAAACGGGCGGGAAGGTCCTCGCGCAGCACTCGAACGTATTCGCGCGTCGGCCGATGACCGTCGGCAAGTTTGATCTGGATTTCGCCGTCCTCTGTGCCGATCGTGCCAGTATTGTTGTACGTCTTATTGATACTACTGATCGGGAAGCCGATGTTGTCGACGACAGTCTCGTATTCACGCGGCGGAATGATTTCGCGGATAGCCTTCTCGATTTCGGCGAATTGCCGCGCGGTTTCCTCGACGCGCATGCCGACATGCGTGCGCACATGCATCAGAATCTGCCCGCCATCGACCTCCGGGAAAAAATCGCGGCCGAGAAAAGGCGCCAGCGCGAAGCTTCCGATCACGAACGCAAGGAAGCCGGTCACGAAAACCGCGCGATGATGCAGCGCCAGCACCAGGAGTTCGCGATAGGCGAGGCGGCCACGCTCGAAACGGGATTCGAAACCGCGCTGCAACCAGACGAAAGGATTACGCGAAGGGGGCGGCGGACCGTCGGCGTGGCCGACATGGGCGCGTAGCAAGTACTTCGCCATTGTCGGTACCAGGGTTCGCGACAGAATGAACGACCAGACCATCGCCGCCATCACCGCTTCCGCCAACGGCACGAACAGGAAGTGCGGAACGCCGCCCAGGAAGAACATCGGTACGAACACGATACAGATGCAGAGCAGCGAAACGAAAGCCGGCGTCACGATCTGCTCGGCGCCGTCGAGGATGGCGTGCTCGACCTGCTTGCCCTGTTCGAGATGCCAGTTGATGTTCTCGATCGTGACCGTCGCCTCGTCGACCAGAATGCCGACGGCGAGCGCCAGCCCACCCAAGGTCATGATGTTGAGGGTCTCGCCCAGCGCCCACAACGTTGCGATCGAGCCGAGCACCGACAGCGGAATCGACGTGGCGATGATCAGCGTCGAGCGGAAGCTGCCGAGAAAAAGGAGAATCATCAGGCTGGTCAGCGCCGCGGCGATGACGCCTTCGCGAACGACGCCGCTAATGGCGCCTTTGACGAAAAACGACTGATCGGCGATTTGCGTAATCCTGAGAGTGCTCGGCAGCGTCCGCAGTAGTGCCGGCAAGGCTTTCTTGATGCCGTCGATGACCGCGAGCGTCGATACGCCGCCGTTCTTCAACACCATCATCAGAACGGAGCGCTTGCCGTCGACGTGAACGATATTGGTTTGCGGAGAATTACCATCGTGCACATAAGCTACGTCGCGGATGTAGACCATCGCGCCATTGACGCTTTTGATCGGCAAGTCGCCGAGTTCGGCGATGATGGAGGGGGAGTCGTTGAGCTGGATCACGTATTCGAACGTACCGATCTTCTCGGTGCCGACGGGGGTAATCAGGTTCTGCGCGGCGAGCGCGTTGGCCACGTCCTGGCCCGAGAGGCCGCGCGCGCGCATCGCCGCCGAATCGAGATCGATCTGCACCTGCCGGAATTTGCCGCCGTACGGGTAGGGAATCGCCGCGCCCGGCACGGTCACCAACCCGACGCGTAGGAAGTTGATCGCCAGATCGTTCAGTTGCTGCTCGGAGAGGTCTTTACCGGACAAACCGAGCTGGATAATCGGGACCGTCGAGGCGTCGTAATTCAGAATGAGCGGAGGGACCGATCCCGGCGGCATATTCCGAAGCAGGGTTTGCGAGATGGCCGTGACCTGGGCATTGGCGATACGGATGTCGGCCCCGGGTTGGAAGAATACTTTGACAATGCCGGCGCCGTTGTAGGAGTTGGCCTCGATATGCTCGATGTCATTGACCGTCGTTGTCAGCGCGCGTTCGAACTGCGTGACCATGCGACCGGCCATCTCTTCCGGCGGCAACCCGGTATAGCTCCAGATCACCGCGATCACCGGAATTCTGATTTCCGGAAAAATGTCGACGGGTGTGCGCGAGGCCGCCAGCGGGCCGATGATGAAGAGCAGCATCGCGAGGACGATGAACGTGTAGGGGCGCCGCAACGCGATGCGGACGATGGCAGTCATTCGGCACCGGCTCCCCAGTTCGCGGCCATGGCCCCGCCGCCATGGATGTCACGGATGCCGCCCCCCGGCCAGACAAACCCGCTTCGCGCCGCAACATAGCGTGGCGCGGGCGCCGGACAACTCACAAATTGATTCCGGCGACTTGGCGACCTTTGCAGGCCCAAGCTATGCACGCTGAAATAGACAGGTATGCGCGCGTGTCGGCGAGCTGCATCGGCGAAAAGCGTTGGCGAAAATAAGTGCGGCCGGCTCCTGGGGAAGAGCCGGCCGCGCGAACCCGGTCTGGGGGCGGGGAGGGGTGGGGACGTGACCGGGGTCGCAAACTCCTTTCGAGATCGAATCTGTCAGCGTGAGGACGCAGTCGCCGGGGCCGAACGCGGCTCGCCGAGCGAAACCCAAACATTGGGGTCGGACTGCGACTGGCGTTTGACGAAACGGTACTCGGTGTCCGACCACGTCAGGATCTGATCGTTCTGATTGTCGAGGATGTATTCGCCCTGGTCGGTCTTGACCGTCAGGATAGCGTGGCCGTCGCCACGCTTGTCGCGCACGACGGTGATCAACAGCGCCTCACGCGGCCAACCGGCCTGTACCAGCAACCGGCGTTTTTGCAGCACGTAGTCCTCGCAATCGCCGTAGCCGTCGTCGGGATAATTCCAGCGCTCGACCACACCCCAATGCTCCATGTCGGTCATCGGCTTGACGTGCGTGTTGACATATTGATTGATGCGCTCGAGATCCTTCCACGCTTTAGTGGTCAGCATCACGTCGCGTGCCTGCGACGGCTTGGTCTTGCATTCCGGCTCGTATTCGACACAAAACTCGGTCCAACCGATCGGCGCCTTGACGGTTGCTCCGATCGAGATGAACGACGGACGCTCTTCGGCGTTGCCCGTCGCCGGCATCGCCAGCAGTGCTGACGCGATGATGCCCGCCGCAGCCGCGTGCCTGAGCAACGCTTTGGCCCCCGAAACCATGTGACCCCTCTCCCGTTTTGTTGGGTTCACATCTCGCAGAAAGCTTTTGCGCGGCGGCTAAGTCGAGTGCTTCAATTTGAAGTAAAACCAGCTAAACACTCGCGCAAATCCGCGCGACTTGCACCGCCGGTCGGCCAAAGTTTTAGACGTTCAAATTTTATGCAAATTGCGCGCAGCAAACGCCGCTGCGAGAAAGCGCGGATTTTACGTGCGCTTTGCGTGCTTTCTTCGCCGCGTCGGCGTTACCGCGAACCGTTGCGTCCTCTGTGGCACGCGAAAATCGGGCGGTCATAAAGCCGCAAAATGTCGGCGCGCTGTTTACCAGCCGGTGACGTTGCCCGCCGAATGCATGAACCGACGTCGGGCGCCGGCGGCCGGATTGCGAACTTGCTGCCCCGGGAAGCCCGCTGTTACTGTTTCGCAGGACGAACACCACCGGAGGGAGCGCACAGATGTCGTATGTCAACTTCGTTCAGCCGCCGAAATTCGAGGAATACAAAGAACGCTTCAAGGATTTCTACAAAATGTCGCGCCGTCCCGACGGTGTCATCCTCGTGGAGGCGCACACCAAGGGCGGGCCGATCCAGCTCAGCGTCGAAAATCACCGCTCGGTCGGACAGATGTTCAAGACGGTTGGCGCCGATCCCGAAAACGAGGTTCTCATCTTCACCGGAACCGGCGACGAATTCATGATGGACGCCGATCCCGAAGGCTTCAAGCTGGAGCAGCAGGATCTGGCCTATTGGGCTTACGAGTACGCCTACAAGGACGGCCGCATCAACGTCTCTTCCCTGGTCAACGATCTGGAGATTCCAACCATCGGGATTATCAACGGCCCCGGCTTTCATACCGAGATGTGCCTGATGTGCGACATCACCATCTGCGCCGACGACGCGATCATCTACGATCTGCATTACGATATCGGTTCGGTGCCCGGTGACGGCATCCATAGCTGCTTCCAGGAAATTCTCGGCGTGAAGCGCGCCGCCTATGCGCTGCTGACCGGACAGGCGATCGACGCCAAGCTTGCCTTGGAATACGGCATGGTCAACGAAATCCACCCGCGCGCAAAGCTGATCGAGCGCGCGCACAAGATCGCCGACCACATCATGACGCAACCGCGGACGACGCGGCGAATGACGACGCAGATCGTGCGGCGCCCCTGGCGGCGGCAAATTACCGACAGCCTCGACGGCGGTTTCGCTATCCAGATGTTCGCGCATCTGGCGAAGGACGCGCCGGCGCACGGCCGGCGCCATATCGCCGACCAGGTGGCCTATGTGCGCAAGGGCAAGCGCAATAACTTCGACTAGTGGTCCAATTCTAACATTCGCATTCGCATTCGCATTCGTGTTCGGCGTTCGATTTGCGAACACTCGCGGCTTTCATGACCGCCGCGCCGGCGGGCTACTACTTCAGCTTGTCGGCGTGTCGGTTCTCTAGTTAAATCGCGCCAAACACGGATAAGGCCACAGTCGCTCGGCGCGGTCGTGCTGCGCCGGCAGAGGGAGAAACGGCCCATGAAAGTCACGATGTTTCATTTCATGCCCTACCGCGACCTGCCGGAGGACTTTCCCGGCAAGTTGCCGTCGGCCTGGGTCGATGCGCCGTGGTGGGAATACGGCGACGCCAATAAAGTCACCGACTATTACAATTGGTCGATCGATGAGCTGATGCTTGCCGCCAAGCTTGGCTTCGACGCCATTGGCACCAACGAGCATCATCAGAATCCGTACGGATTCATGTGCAACCCGAATTTGTTCGGCGCGATGCTCGCCAGGCTGACCCGCGACCAGGGATTGGATCAGGTCGCGCTTTTGCAACTTGGCGCCACCATCTCGTCGTCGCCGCCGGTCCGCCTCGCCGAGGAATACGCGGTGATCGATTGTCTGAGCGGCGGCCGCCTGATTGCCGGCCTGCCGACCGGCCTCGGCAACGACGTCTCGGTCAGCAACGGCATCACGCCGATGGAGCACCGCGAACGCTGGCGGGAGGGTGTCGACTTCATCCTGAAAGCATGGACGGCGAAGGAGTTCTTCGCCTGGAACGGCAAATACACGCAGCTGCCGAAAGTGAATCTGTGGCCGCGTCCGGTGCAGGATCCGCATCCGCCGGTGGTGATACCGGGCGCCGCCAGCTCGTCGACGTGGGATTATTGCCACGAGCGCAACTTTCCCTACGCCTATCTGAGTTATTTCGGCGGCAAGTCCGCCTACAACGTCATGGACCGGTTTTGGGAGCGGGCGGCCGCCAAGGGCCGCGACGCCAATCCCTATCGCGCCTCGTTTCTCCAGATCGTCGGCGTCGCCGAAACCGATCGCAAGGCGGAGGAAATGTTCGCCAAGCACGTCGAATATTTTTATCACAAGCTGCTGCATCTGCCGCTCTACTACATCAACCCGCCGGGTAACGCCGACTACAAGAGTCTGCTGAACATCCTGATGTCGGGAACCAACATGCTGCAGATCGGCGACTTCACCACCGACCTGAAGCTGCTGTCAGCCAAGGACATGATCGAGAAGGAATTCGTCGTCGTGGGCAGTCCCGCGACGGTGCGCGATAAGCTCGAAGCGATGGCCAAACGCCTCAATATCGGCCACCTCATGGTCGCGCTGCAGTTTGGCTCGATGCCGCATGATTTGACCAACAACAATATCGAATTGTTCGCCCGCGAGGTTCTCCCGCATCTGCAAAAGCTCTGGGAAGATCAGCCGTGGGAGAACCACTGGTGGCCGAAGAAATTGCGCAAGCGGCCAGCCCGCCAGCGCGAGATGGCGACGGCCTGATTGAAGCGCTCTGCCGACTTAAACAACCCGTTCAACGCGTTTGGATGTGAACCATGGTCACCGCTACCGTGAAGACGATCCCGGTCCGTCACTGCGATTTCGAAGCCAAGGTCAAAACCGCCGGCAGCGGTCCGCCGCTGGTCTACTTGCATGCGGCGGGCGGGCCGATCTGGGACCCTTTCGTGGAGGGACTGTGCGAGCACTACACCGTCTATGCTCCGCATCATCCCGGCACCGGCGAAACTGCGCGCGACGCAATCCGTTCGGTCGACAATTTGTGGGATCTGGTTTTGATCTACGAGGAAATCTTCGACGCGCTCAATCTAAAATCGGTGCCGGTGATCGGGACGTCGTTCGGCGGCATGATGGCATGCGAGTTCGCCGCGCACCGTCCCGAACGGGTCAGCAAAATGGTGGTCCTCGATCCGATTGGCCTCTGGCGCGATGATCTGCCCGTTGCGTCGTACATGCTGATGCCGCCGGAACGGTTGGTTGCGACGCTTTACAAGCACCTCGATTCCCCGGCGGTGCAAGCGGCGCTGCAAATGCCGAGCGACCCGAAGGAGGTGGCGGTTGCGACCGCTGATCTGGTCTGGGCTCTCGGCGCGACCGGCAAATTCGTCTGGCCGATTCCCGACAAGGGCCTGAAAAAGCGCATGCATCGCATCAAGGCGCCAACGCTGATCGTCTGGGGCGAAGATGACGCTCTGGTTTCCTCGCTCTACGCCAAGGAATTTGCCGCTCGCATCGCCAATTCGCGGATCGAGATCATCAAGGACTGCGGACACGTGCCGCAAGTGGAGCGGCTCGAAATCCTCAAGCCAATGGTGGAAAAATTTCTGAGCGCGTGACGGCGGCCGAAAGCCGCCTTTAGCCTTCGCAGACGGCGTCTTCGATGAAATCCGCGTGCTGAAGCCGCGTGAATTCGATCGCAAAGCCCTCATCGAGATGACGCACCACGCGGCCCTGGACCTTGCCGAGCGTGATGAGCGCGCCGATTGGCGGCCGGTGCTCGGTGGCGACGCCGGCGCCGGATTGTGATACGTCGATGATACGGCAACTGACGTTGACGCCGTTCGGCAAGATCAGACGGCTGATTGGATTGCGCGGCGTGAAGCGGCCGTGGCGGCGGTCTTCCGGCGAAGCGAGGAGATGGCGATTGGCGAGCCAGGTAAGCTGCGCGGCGAGCTTGTCGCGCTTGCGCGACGTCGACGAAATCGTCATCGCAAAGCCGTTCTGGAACGTTCGCGCGACGTGGCCCTCAAGCCGGCCCAAATGATCGACATACGCAATGATGCGTTCGCCGGGCTGGCCGCTGACCGGCGCAAGCAAGGCAATGCCTCCCGGCGACATGTTGACGACTTGGCAGGGGAATTCGCGCCGATCCTGCAACATATAGCGGCCGAGCAGGTCGACGCGCACGCGCTGATGGCGGCGGCGCTCTTCATTGAGCGGCCGTATCGCCGATTTTGGTAGAGGTAACGCCATGCGCGTGGGTGCCCTGCGTCGCTTACAGGCAGCCTAGGCAGGCGATGTTAACGCTGCGTTAGTCGCGATTGGTAACCCTTTACGGTTGTACCGTCGCTCAAGCGGCGTTCGGCCCTTCTCCCTCTTTGAGACGGCTGTCCCGGAGAATGTTTGCCTTGCCACCTTCAATGACCGTCAGATCGCGGCGTCCGCGCGGCGCCATGAACCGCGGCAGCAGGCGTTTTTCCTGTGCGGCGCCGACGTGACGGCGGCCGCCGAGTGTTAAAGGGCCGATCGGGCTTGAGCCCAACCACGGCGGCGCCTTCAGCGGCGCCAGCACGCCTATGGTGCGCGCGAAAATTGGGCGGCGGATGCCGAGCGGCAACAGCAGCAGTTCGAGATCGATCGGATCGCCGCTTGCGTTCTGCGCCGTGACGCCGGCGACCGTGCCGGTACATTCATCGGACAGAATCGACACCAGGCTGGTGACGATCGACTTGCTTTCGGCGCCCCAGAGATTGAGGAAGGATTCGCCTTTGAGCTCGCGGCCGAACAAGGCGCACATCCGCGTGCCCGCGAGGCGTACCGGATGGCCGGCATTACGGTCGAGCGCAAGGATGAAGGCGTCGCTGAGCGCGCCCCGAATTGCGCTGGGCTCGATTTCGGCACGCTCCGGCGCCGGTCGTGTACCGCGCCTTTCTTCCCAATACGCATAAAGCTCACGACTTGCGGCGTGTTTCATTATTGACGCTCCCGCACGCGCCTTCCCCCTGCCGCACATTCTGTCCCCGATTGGGACAGCGGACGCAGAGCTTTGCCGTGCAGTGACCGACTGAGCAGGGCGCATGCCGCGGGCGGCCCGCTGCGCCGGGCGGCGGCGTCAACCGTCGGTTAATGTTAAGAAACAGTTGACGTTGGCGATGGTCGGCCGTCCGCTTAAGTTCGCGGCTACCAACGTTCACGCGCTGCCGTCGATGGCTCCTCGGCAGCGTCTGCAACTACGGGAGGCGAGGGATGTGACCGACGCCGAGCGATCCCGGTCCCCGAGATTTCCGGTGTCGAGCGCGTAACCCGCGCAGGCTGCAAAAGGGAGGACGAAATGTCCTCCCTTTTGTTTTTTTGTCGCGGCGCGGTTCACGCGTGCCGCTTGCCGTGAACGCGCTCGCGGCCTATCTGGTCACGGTGATTCAACCCAAAGAACCGATGTTCAACGTGCCGCCGGCGGTGCTGGCGACGGTGGCCGTGCTCGTCGCCGTGCATGCGGTGCGCGCTTTGCTGTTGAGCAACGAACAGGACCTGCAGCTATTGCTGACCTTTGCCTTCATCCCGGCGCGTTACGGCACCCATGTCGTCGCCCGCGAACTCCCGGGCGGCTTCGGCGCGGATTTGTGGACGTTTTTCACCTACGCCTTTCTGCACGCCGACCTTCTCCATATCGCTCTCAATTTGGCGTGGCTGTTGCCTTTCGGCACGGCGCTGGCGCGCCGCTTCGGGCCATGGCGCTATACGTTGTTCATGCTCGTCGTCGCTGCGGCCGGCGCGTTCGCGCATCTGATCAGCCATCCGGGCGCATCGGTGCCGATGATCGGTGCGTCGGCGGCGATCTCCGGCGCGATGGCGGCGGCGCTACGGTTTGTTTTTCAGCAGGGCGGTCCGCTTGGGATTTGGCGCGGCGGGCAGGGTAGCGACGCCTATCGGGTGCCGGCAACCTCGGTGCTGCGCACATTGCGCGACCCGCGGTTTCTGATGTTTGTCGGTGTCTGGTTCGGGTTGAACGCCTTGTTCGGTCTTGGCTCGATTCCGATCGGCGGCGAGCAGGGACAGGAGATCGCCTGGCAGGCGCATATCGGCGGCTTTGTCGCCGGCTTCTTTCTGTTCAGCGCCTTTGATCCGGTCGGCGGCCAAAGGAAATTCGACGCCGGGCCGAACGGCTAGTGATCCAATTCTAACATTTGCATCCGTGTTCGGCAGCTTCTCAGGCGAATGTTAGAATTGGACCACTAGCAGGCTGTTGAAGAAATAGCTCGTCTGTCAGGTTGGCTCGTGATTCAATCTCCTTTTTTGGGAGGCTGATTTGCGCGGGACTGACGAGAGAACGGGATCGCTGTTCAGCTACGTGGATCTCGAGGCCCGGGTG
>DATKRE010000128.1:0-37881 GCA_035532335.1 Xanthobacteraceae bacterium
GCCCCTGAGTCACGAAGAACTTGGCAATCTGATTGGCCATGTAGACATACTTGTCAAGCGACATGGGTCACGGCTTCCGTAGCGTGTTTGATGCGTTGTGCGTGGGTAAAAACCTCGAAACCATCGTCGCGAGCGACTGCAACGAGGGTTATTCCCGCGGCCTCGGCTGTGCGCACCGCAAGTGCAGTCGGCGCCGATACCGCGACGATCACTGGAGCTCCGACAGCGGCGCTTTTCTGAACCATTTCAACCGAGACCCGGCTGGTCAGCAGGACCATGCCGGTACTTGCCGGCATGGTATCGCGCAACAATGCGCCGGCGAGTTTGTCGAGCGCATTGTGCCGGCCGACGTCTTCTCGCACTGCGATGAGGCCGTTGTCCGGGCGCCAAAATGCCGCAGCATGCACGGCCCGGGTTTGGCGATTGAGTTCCTGGCGCGGCGGCAGCATTTCGAGCGCCCGCACGATCTCGGCCTGCGTAAAGCACTGCCCACTGCCCACGCGTGCCGGCTGGCGAACCGCTTCGTGCAAGCTGTCCATTCCGCACAATCCGCAGCCGGTCGGGCCGGCGAGATAACGCCGCCGCGCGTTCAAGACCGCGGCACGCGGCTCGACCAGCCACATCCGCAATTCGATCCCGTCATCGTGCTCGACGACGTCGAGCTGACGGATATCCGCAGGCGACGACACCAGTCCTTCGGTGAACGAAAATCCGAGCGCAAAATCCTCGAGGTTCTGCGGGGTCGCCATCATCACCGCGTAGGAACCGCCGTCGTAGGTGAACGAGATGGCGGTTTCTACCGGGACGGCGCGCTTGCCGTCAGTGACGCTTTGATGTCGCCAGATCGAGCAGGCGACGCTGGTCGTCGGCTCGCGCATCCCCACTATTCCGCGGCCTCGATGGTGGTGGCGATGCGGCGGCTTTTGCGGGCAAGCTCATTATACTCTTGCTGCCATTGCGTCGGCCCATTCGACGGCGACACCTGCGTCGCCGTCACCTTGTATTCCGGACAGTTGGTGGCCCAGTCGGAATATTCGGTGGTGACGACGTTGGCTTGGGTGTCGGGGTGGTGGAACGTGGTGTAAATGACGCCCGGCGCCACGCGCTCGGTGATCAAGGCGCGCAAAGTCGTTTCGCCGGAGCGGCTCGCCAGTTTCACCCAATCGCCGTCGTTGACCCCGCGCTGCTCGGCGTCGTGCGGATGGATTTCCAGACGGTCCTCCTCATGCCAGATCACATTGTCGGTGCGTCTTGTTTGGGCGCCGACATTGTATTGGCTGAGGATGCGGCCGGTCGTGAGCAGCAGGGGATAGCGCGGACCGGTTCTTTCGTCGGTCGCGATATATTCAGTGACGACGAACTTGCCCTTGCCGCGAACGAAGCCGTTCACGTGCATGACCGGCGTGCCTTCGGGCGCTTTTTCGTTGCACGGCCACTGGATCGAGCCAAGCTCCTCCAGCCGCTTGAATGAAACGCCGGAAAACGTCGGGGTGAGCAGCGCGATTTCGTCCATGATCTCGGACGGATGGTCGTAGTGCATGGGATATCCCATCGCCTCGCTGATCAGGCAGGTAATTTCCCAATCCTCATAGCCGTTCCTCGGCTCCATCACCTTGCGCACAAGTTGGATGCGGCGCTCGGCGTTGATGAAGGTGCCGTTCTTCTCGAGGAAGGTCGAGCCGGGCAGGAAGACGTGCGCATAATTGGCCGTCTCGTTCAGGAACAGATCCTGCACGACGACGCATTCCATGGCGGCAAGTCCGGCCGCGACGTGGTGCGTATCCGGGTCGGACTGGAGGATATCCTCGCCCTGGATGTAGATGCCCTTGAAGCTGCCGTCGACCGCGGCGTCGAGCATGTTTGGGATGCGCAGGCCCGGCTCCGGGTCCAGCGTCTTCTTCCATGCTATTTCGAATGCGGAGCGGACGTCGTCTCTGGCAATGTGGCGATAGCCGGAGAACTCGTGCGGGAAGGAGCCCATGTCGCACGAGCCTTGCACATTGTTCTGCCCGCGCAGCGGATTAACGCCGACGCCCTCGCGGCCGATATTCCCGGTCGCCATGGCAAGATTCGCAAGCGCCATGACCGCGGTCGAGCCTTGGCTATGCTCGGTGATGCCGAGGCCATAAAAGATCGCGCCGTTCCCGCCGGTGGCGTAAAGCCGTGCCGCCGCGCGAATAGTCTCTGCCGGCACGGCACAAATCTTGGCCACTTCTTCGGGGCTGTTGCGCGGCTGGGAAACGAACTCCGCCCAGTCGCTGAACTCGTCCCAGTCGCAGCGTTCGCGGACGAATTTTTCGTTGACCAGCCCTTCGGTCACAATCACATGCGCCAGCGCCGAGAGTATCGCGACATTGGTGCCCGGCAGGATCGGCAGATGGTAGGCGGCCTCCACGTGCGGCATACGCACGAGATCGATGCGGCGCGGATCGATAACGATCAGCTTGGCGCCTTGCCGCAGCCGCTTCTTGAGCCGCGATGCGAACACCGGGTGGGCGTCGGTCGGATTGGCGCCGATCAGGATGGCGACGTCCATTTGTTCGACCGAGTCGAAATCCTGGGTGCCGGCCGACGTGCCGAAGGTCGTGCTCAACCCATAGCCGGTCGGCGAATGGCAAACGCGGGCGCAGGTATCGACGTTATTGTTGCCGAAGGTCGCGCGCACCAGCTTCTGCACCAGGAAGGTTTCTTCGTCGGTGCATCGCGAGGAGGTGATGCCGCCGATCGAGCCGGTCCCGTGTTTCGCCTGAATGCGCTTGAAGTCGGATGCGACGCGAGCGATCGCTTCGTCCCACGATACTTCGCGCCACGGCTCGTCGATCTTGTCGCGCAGCATCGGCTTGAGGATGCGTTCCTTATGGTTGGCATAGCCCCAGGCGAAGCGGCCTTTGACGCAGGAATGGCCGCGGTTGGCCTTGCCGTCTTTATACGGCACCATGCGGATCACTTCGTCGCCGCGCATTTCCGCTTTGAAAGAGCAGCCGACGCCGCAATAGGCGCAGGTCGTAATCTCCGACCATTCCGGCTTGCCCGCCTCGATCACCTTCTTCTCGATCAGTGAGCCGGTCGGGCAGGCCTGCACGCAGGCGCCGCACGATACGCATTCGGATTCGATGAACTTCTCGTCCATCCCGGCGGCAATGATGGAATCGAAGCCGCGGCCGGAGACGGTCAGCGCGAACGTGCCTTGCACTTCCTCGCAGGCGCGGACGCAGCGCGAACAGACGATGCATTTGGCCGGGTCGAAGGCGAAATACGGATTCGAATCGTCGATACCGGGATTGCGGTGACGTGCGCCGTCGAAGCCGTAACGCACGTCCTGCAAGCCGACTTCCGCGGCGGTGTTCAACAAATCGACGTCGGGATGTTTGTTGCGGTCGAGCGAATCGACCGAATGGTCGGAAACGTAAAGCTCCATCACGCCCCTGCGCAGGCGGCTCAACCGCTCGGTCTGGGTGTGTACGACCATGCCCTCGGCTACCGGCGTGGTGCAGGAGGCAGGCGTGCCGGCGCGGCCGTCGATCTCGACCAGACAGAGCCGGCAGGAGCCGAACGCATCCAGCATGTCGGTGGCGCAGAGCTTCGGGATTTCCACCCCGGCCTCCATCGCCGCGCGCATGATCGAGGTGCCTTCCGGCACCGACAGCCGCTTGCCGTCGACCGATAAAGTTACCGATTTCTCCGCCTTGGAACGCGGCGTTCCATAATCGATCTCTTTGATGAGCGAGTGTTCCATGAGCGACATGGCGCTTTCCTATTCAGCAGCTTGCAGGCGCGGTGGCGCGCCAAAGTCTTCGGGGAAGTGAGTGAGCGCGCTCATCACCGGATATGGCGTAAATCCGCCGAGCGCGCAGAGCGATCCAAACTTGAGCGTATTGCACAAGTCTTCCAGCAGCGCGGAATTGGCGGCGCGGTTGTCATTGCGAATGATGCGGTCGATGACCTCGACGCCGCGGATCGAGCCGACCCGGCAAGGCGTGCATTTGCCGCACGATTCGATGGCGCAGAATTCCATGGCGAAGCGCGCTTGCTTGGCCATGTCGACGGTATCGTCGAACACGACGATGCCGCCATGGCCGATCAGGCCCTCGCGCGCGGTGAAAGCCTCGTAGTCGAACGGTGTATCGAACAACGCCCGCGGAAAGTAGGCGCCAAGCGGGCCGCCGACTTGAACCGCGCGCACCGGCCGGCCGCTGCGCGTGCCGCCGCCGATGTCATCGACCAGTTCACCGAGCGTGATGCCGAACGCCGTTTCAAACAGCCCGGCGTATTTGACGTTGCCGGCGAGCTGGATCGGCATGGTGCCGCGCGATTTTCCCATGCCGAAGTCGCGGTAGAAGGCGCCGCCCTTGTCCATGATGATCGGCACTGAAGCGAATGAGAGCACATTGTTGATGACTGTCGGCCGGCCGAACAGGCCTTTGTGAGCCGGCAGCGGCGGCTTGGCGCGAACCACCCCACGCTTGCCTTCGAGGCTGTCAAGCAGCGACGTCTCTTCGCCGCAGACATACGCGCCGGCGCCGCTGCGCACTTCCATGTCGAACGTAAACGACGACTTTGCAATCCGATTGCCGAGGAAGCCGCCCCGCCGCGCCGCCGCGATCGCCGCCTCCATGGCCACGATCGCATGTGGATATTCCGAACGGATATAAACGTAGCCTTTGGTCGCGCCGACCGCGATGCCGGCAATCGTCATCCCCTCGATCAGAACAAAGGGGTCGCCTTCCATGATCATGCGGTCGGCAAACGTGCCGCTATCGCCTTCATCGGCGTTGCACACGATATACTTTTGCGGTGCGTCGGTTTCCGCCACGGTGCGCCATTTGATGCCGGTTGGAAATCCGGCGCCGCCGCGGCCGCGCAATCCCGATTGGATGACGTCCTCAACGATCTTCGCCGCGCCGGCTGAGATCGCGCGCGCAAGACCCTGGTAGCCGCCATGGGCGCGATAATCGTCGAGCGAGCGCGGATCGACGATGCCGCAGCGCGCGAAGGTGAGTCGCGTCTGCCGCTTCAGCCACGGAATCTCTTCCGTTGGGCCGAGCCGCAGCGCGTGGGCGCCATTACCGAGGAGGGCGGTGAGCAAGCCATCCGCGTCACCCGGGGCGACGGGGCCGTAGGCAACGCGGCCCGCCGGCGTGTCGACCTCAACCATGGGCTCGAGCCAATAGAGACCGCGGGAGCCGTTGCGCACGATCTCAACCGCGACCTTGTGCCGCGCGGCTGCGCTCTGGATCGCGCCGGTGACTTCTTCGGCGCCGACCGCCAGCGCCGCGGCATCGATCGGTACATAAAGTCGCAGCGCCGTCATTTCTGCGCCTCAGCCAGCAACGCATCGAGCCGGGCTGGATCGAGCCTGCCGACGACGCGCCCGTCGAACATCGCCGACGGCGCGGTGGCGCAGAGGCCAAGGCAGTAAACCGGCTCAAGGGTGACGCTGCCGTCGGCGGTCGTCGTCCCCAACGCCACGCCCAGGCGAGCCTCGGCACGGGCGGCCAACGGATCGCCGCCGGCCGCCTGGCAAGCCTCGGCCCGGCACAGTTTGAGCACGTGCCGACCGGCCGGCTCGCGGCGAAAATCATGATAAAATGTCACCACGCCGTGCACTTCGGCCCGGGTGATGTTCAGGGCTCCGGCAATCAGCACTTCGGCAGCCTCGTCGATGTAGCCGAACTCCGCTTGCAGCGCGTGCAGGATCGGCAGCAGCGGACCTTCGCGGTTGAGGTGGTCGCGGATGCACGATTGCGCAACCTCTTTATCCCAGGGGGCCCGGGCGGCGCGGCGCGTGTCTTGGTGTTTTGTTGACATCGGAATTCTTGTTTTTCACGAAGGTCGATTGTTGTTTTTCGCGATAAGCGGCCGACCGCCTACCACGCCGAGTTAATATACATTTTTATAGCAATTCCAGAAGCCTGTCCCTGAGAACCCGAGGGCGCTTTTTGCATTGCAGCGCAAGGTTCTTGATCTTAACCTTTCGCCGGTCATGGGCGTTTGCCCATCGATCGGCTGATCGGGGACCGATGATCTCGCGCTGATCGGCGAAACGGCCAAAACGTGCCGAACCATGAGGGAGGTTCTCGTGCAAATACGTGCTGTCCGTCCGGACGTTCCAGGCCCAGTCGAACCGGCTTTCGGCGCGTCGCTCGCCTACAACGCGGAAGCCGCGAGTAAGTATATCGGCGAAGTCGATGCGGCTTTGCAGGCGGCGGGGACCGGCGGTGATGCGACGGCGGGGCGGGCGGCGCTCAAGCGGCGCGCCCGGAAGGTGAAGGAGCATTTTTTCCGGCTGCACGCCGCCGCAATCTACGACGAGGTGACCAACGGTGGTGCGCGCTTTCTGCGCGTATCCGAGGTCGTCGAGGCGGCCGCCGCGCGCTATCCCGCGCTGCTGCCGAGCCGTGCGCAGCTTGAAGCTGAGCGCGCGCTGAAGCAGCAGAGCGCCAAGGAAGGCCGCGAGCTCGACCAAGGGCTGTTCCTTGGGCAGACCCTCGCCGACAAGCAGCGCGGTATGCATCTCATTCACGCCATGCTGCGGCCCAAGCGCGAGGCGCTTGATCGCCTCGCCGAATTCAAGCGCAGTGGCTCGGTCGACCTCGGCGGCGCCAAGGCCGAGCGCAAAGGCAAGGTCGGCCACGTCACGCTCACCAACACGAAATTTCTTAACGCGGAAGACAATCTCGCCACTGCCGCGCTGGAGACCGCTGTCGATCTCGTGCTGCTCGACGATGCGATCGAAGTCGGCGTGCTCCGTGGCGGCGTCGTGCAGCATCCCAAACACTCCGGTCGCCGCGTCTTCAACGCCGGCATCAACCTCACGCACCTCTATTACGGCCAAATCGCCTTTGTCGAATTCCTGATGGAGCGCGAGCTTGGCTACGTGCACAAAATGTTTCGCGGCCATTGGCTCTCGGAATCCTATGACGAAGAGTACGAGGATTATGTCGAGAAGCCGTGGATCGCGGCGGTCGAGTCGTTCGCGATCGGGGGAGGGTGCCAACTCCTCTGCGTCATGGATCGCGTGCTGGCCGAGCCCGGCTCTTATTTCAATCTGCCGGCCAGCAAGGAAGGGTTCATTCCGGGCGCGGCCAATTTGCGGTTTCCGCGCCTGGTCGGCATCAAGCTCTCGCGTGACGGACTATTTTTCGAGCGCGTGTTTCACGCCGATACGCCGGAAGGCCGCCTGATCTGCGACGAGGTGGTGCCGACGAACGAAATGGATGCGGCGATCGAGCGCAATGCGCAACAACTGATGAAGGCCGGCATGACGAGCTTGTTGGCCAACCGCAAGGCGCTGCGCGTCGGACAGGAGCCGCTGTCGGATTTCCGCCGTTACTACGCGACCTACGCGCGTCAGCAGTCGTTGTGTATGTATGACGCGAAACTGCTCGAAAACCTCGAAACCAGCTGGAAGCCGGCGATCCGGAAATTGTGATCGACATGAGCACTCCCGAAACGGCGGCGGCCACGCCGCAATTGAGCTCGGTCACGCGAGTGACGGTGGAAGCCAAAGACACCGTCGGCGCAATGATGCCCGGCATGCCGATGTTGGCGGCGACGCCGTGGCTGGTTGGCGTCGCCGAGCTGGCCTGCGGCCGGCTGGTGCTCGATTTGCTCGAGCCCGGCCAGATCACGGTCGGTAGCCGCGTGGTCATCGATCATCTCGGCCCGAGCAAGGTCGGCGCCGAACTCGTCATCAACACCACACTGCAAAGCCGCGAGAAAAACCGCTTCAAATTCGGCGTCCGTATCGAGGACGGCCCGCGCACCGTGGCGGTCGTCGAGCATGAGCGCGCCGCGGTATCGCTGGAAAAGATCATGAAGGCGGTAGGCTAGTGGTCGGATTCTAACATTCGCATCCGTATTCGGCACCCTCTCATGCGAATGTTAAATCCGCTCCATTAGCGTTTCGCGATCGAGGGCGGACAATGCGAACGATTGCAGAAGTGCTCCGCTGGCGCGCGCGGCGTCACCCTTCGCTCGACGCGGTCTGGTACGCGGGTCAATCGCAAACTTACGCCGAACTCGATGCGTCGAGCTCGCTCCTGGCCGGCGGCTTGGCCGGTGAGCTCGGACTGCAACCCGGCGAACGCGTCGCCATTCTCGACAAAAACTGCGCCGCCTACCTCGAAATATTTTTTGCGCTCGACAAGGCCGGCCTGGTCGCGGCACCGATCAATTGGCGCCTGACCGCCAGCGAGGTGAAGCTGATCATCGACGATATGAAGCCCAAATTGATTGTCACAGGGCCGGAGTTCAAGGCAACGGGTCTCGCGTCGGGCGTGCCGACGATGACATTCGACGAGTTGCCGCGCGGCGGCGAAGATCCAAGGCGCGATGTCGATGGCGCGGTCAGCACCCAGTTCTGCACCTCCGGCACGACCGGTTTGCCGAAAGGCGCGACGCTGACCGGATGGAACGTGCTCAATGTCGGGATTTGTCTGGCACGGGAAATTCCGGAGATTCGCGAAGGCGGCCGCCACCTTGTTTGCCTGCCGCTGTTTCATATCGGCGGCGCGGGCTGGGCGATCTGGGCGATGCAGGGCGGTTCGGCCGCGATCATCGTGCGCGAGACCGCGCCGGAGCAACTCCTCAACACCATGGTCGAACAAAAAGTCGAGACCGCGCTGTGGGCGCCGACCTTGATGCTGTTCATCTGCGAGCTGCCGGCCGCGCGCACCGCCGATTTTTCCGCGCTCAAGCACATCACCTATGGGACCGCGCCGATCTCGCCCGATCTGCTGCGCCGTTCGATCGAGACATTCAAATGCCGCTTCTCGCAGCTCTATGGGCTAACCGAGACGACCGGACCGATCACCGCGCTGGCGCATGAGCATCACACCGGCGAGCGGTTGCTGTCCTGCGGCCGGCCGATGTTCGGCGGCCGCGTCCGGGTGGTGGACGCCGACGGCAACGACCTGCCACCGCGCCAGGTCGGCGAAATCCTTTATCAGGGCGAGAGCCTGATGGCGGGCTATTGGCAACGCGAAAAAGAGACCGCGCACGCGATCCGCGACGGCTGGCTGCATACCGGCGACGCCGGTTTCCTCGACGAGGAGGGCTTCATCTTCCTCAAGGACCGGGTCAAGGACATGATCGTGTCCGGTGGGGAAAACGTCTATCCGGCCGAAGTCGAGGCCGTGCTGATGGGTCATTCCGAGGTGCTGGAATGTGCCGTCATCGGCGTTCCCGATCCAAAATGGGGCGAAACCGTCAAAGCCGTCGTGGTCCGTCGCACCGGCACCAATTTGAGCGAAACCGCGCTGATCGAATGGAGCCGCGACAAGCTCGCCGGCTTCAAGCGGCCGCGTTCAGTCGACTTTATGGAGGTGCTGCCGCGCAACGCCAGTGGCAAGCTGCTCAAACGGACGTTGCGGGAGCCCTATTGGGCCGGTTACGCGCGCAGGGTCAATTAACCGCCTAAACCGGCATGGGAAATAAACCCGACAAGGCCGCCCGGCCTTGGTTATAATTGTTCCATGCCCGATGGGGTGAACTAAGCCGTCCCGTACAGCGAAGGGATGACGGCCATGTCGGTGACCTACACGCCTTGGCTGGTGCTGCTTTCGATCGTCATGGCGATTCAAGGCGCTTATGTCGGCTTGAGTCTTGCCGTGCAGATTGCCGATGCGACTGGCGTGCGACGGCGGCTGTTGCTGGCCGGCGCCACGGTCTCATTAGCTCTTGCGATCTGGACCATGCATTTTGTCGGCATGTTGGCGGTCCGCCAGACTTTTCAGGTGGACTACCTGGTCCTGCCAACGCTGCTGTCGTTCCTCGTCTGCGCCATCGTCGTTGGCGCAGCGGTCTATGCCACGACTTCGGGCCCGCTCACGCTGCTGCGCCTGACACTGGCGGCTTGCCTCATGGGCGGCGGCATCTTCACCATGCATTACGTTGGCATGTCCGCGCTCGATGCGAGTGCGTACATGATTCACGATCCGGTCTACGTCGCCGCCAGCATGGCGATCGCCATCGCCGCATCTGGCCTGGCGTTGTGGCTTGCGAGCGGGCGGGGAGGGCGGCCGCCGCTCATTCTGTCGGCGATGGCTTTCGGCTTCGCGATATCCGGCATGCATTATACGGCGATGGGCGGTGCGACGCTGTATCCTTTCGCACCGGCGTCGTCCGGTGCGCCGGCGTTTTCGACCGATCTCCTGGCAATCATCGTCGCGATCGTCGCGTTTTGCATTTCCGGAATTTTTTTCCTGCTGCTGTTGCCCGATTCCAACCGGCAACAGCCACACACCACGGCAGCGGCGGCGGTTGCGCTGGGACCGAGCATGGTCGCGGAAATGCCGGCTTCAACCGCGCCGGGCGACGATCCCGAATTCGGCCGCGGCACCTATTCGCCGCTCGGTGGGGTTGGCGGGCCGCCGCCGCGATTTGCCCGCCATCTGCCGATCGAACGCGAAGGCGGCACGCAATTCGTCGCGGTGGAGGACGTCATCGCGGTTCACGCGAACGCTCATTACAGCTACATCTTCGATGGCAACGACAAGCTGTTTTGTCCGCTCGCCATCGGCGATGTCGAGTCGCGCCTCGACAAGACGCGTTTCATCCGCGTTCATCGCAGCCACATCATCAATCTCGACCGCGTCGTCGGTTACAAGCGTTCCGGTGACAACGACTTGGTGCAGATGGCCGGCACGCAGCACTATGTCGTTCCGGTCAGCCGCAGTCGCATCGGGGTGTTGAAATCGAGGGTGGCTTCGTCGAAGGAAACCGACCCGGAGCTCGGCTTGCGCCGGCGCCATCGTCTCGCAATGCACCAATAGGCTCATAACGCGTCAGCATTGTTGACGCAATTCGTGCAACGACGCCGCCTTTCGTGCGGGTTTTACACCCTTGGTGCAGCCCCAAGCCGCCGGTGCACCGACCCTTGCTGCTGCAACGCACAATTCGGCAAAGATTGCTCTGGAAGCTAGCGCTATGCGCGATCCAGACAGGCCTTCGTGATGACGTTGGCCGCGCCGATCGCGCCAGGGAGGATGCCCATGATACCAGGCGCTTTCGCGTATCATCGCCCCACGTCGGTCAAGGATGCTGTCGGCCTGCTGGCAAAATTAGGCGACGACGGTCGCGCGCTTGCCGGCGGACACAGCCTCATTCCGATGATGAAGCTCCGCCTCGCAACACCGGCCAATCTCGTCGATCTTGGCGGCATCGCCGAACTCAAAGGCGCCCGCGCTGACGGCAACGATATCGTCATTGGCGCGATGATGACCCAGCATGAGCTGATCGGCTCCGAGCTTTTGACGTCGAAAATTCCAATCTTGCGCGAAGCGTCGCTGCAAATCGCCGATCCGCAGGTGCGCTATCTCGGCACGCTCGGCGGCAACGTCGCCAACGGCGATCCGGGCAACGATATGCCGGCGGTAATGATGTGTCTCGGCGCGACCTACCACGTCATGGGTGCGAAGGGCGAACGCCGGATCGCGGCGCGGGAATTCTACCAGGGCGCCTATTTCACCTCGCTGGAAACCGGCGATGTGCTCACCGCCATCCGCATTCCGGTGCCGCCAGCAGGTCACGGCTACGCCTATGAGAAACTCAAGCGCAAGATCGGCGATTACGCGACCGCAGCGGCGGCCGTCATACTGACCATGACCGGCGGCAAAGTCGGCGCCTGTTCGATTGGCCTGACCAACGTCGCCGAGACGCCGTTATGGGCGCAGGACGCCGCCAAGGTTCTTGTCGGGTCGATGCTCGACGCAGCCACCGTGAAGCAAGCGGTTGCCGCCGCCGAAGCGATTACCGCGCCGGCGGCCGACGCGCGCGGACCGGCGCAATACCGCACCAAAATGGCGGGTGTGATGCTGACGCGAGCGCTCGCTCGCGCCAAAGCCCACGCGCGCGGCTAGCGCATGATTCCGAAAAGTGGAATCCGGTTTTCGGAAAAGATCATGCGCAACCTGAAATCGTAGAGAAGCAACATGGCAAAATCCCAAGTCTCCATGAAGGTCAACGGCAAGACCATCGAAGCGTTGGTCGAGCCGCGCACCTTGCTGATCCATTTCCTGCGCGATCAGCAGAACATCACCGGTCCGCATATCGGTTGCGAAACCAGCCATTGCGGCGCCTGCACGGTCGATCTCGACGGTAAATCGGTAAAATCCTGCACCGTGTTCGCGATCCAGGCGAACGGTGCCGACATCCGCACCATCGAGGGCATGGCGAATCCCGACGGCACGTTGCACGCGTTGCAGGAGGGCTTCCGCGAGATGCACGGCCTGCAATGCGGGTTCTGTACGCCCGGCATGATCACGCGCGCCTATCGCCTGCTCCAGGAGAACAAAAACCCCTCCGAGGAAGAAATCCGCTACGGCATTTCGGGAAACCTCTGCCGCTGCACCGGCTACCAGAACATCGTCAAAGCCATCCAATTCGCCGCCGCCAAGCTTAACGGCGTGCCGTTCCAGGAGGCCGCAGAATGAATGCCCAGACCCCTACGTCCGCAGAACGTGCCGCCAAGCTTGAGGGCATGGGTTGCAAAAGAAAGCGCGTCGAAGACGTTCGCTTCGTCCAGGGCAAAGGCAATTACGTCGACGACTTGAAGCTGCCGGGCATGCTGTACGGCGATTTCTACCGCTCGCCGCACGCGCACGCGCGCGTCAAAAACATCGATACCACGAAAGCCGCCGCCGTTCCCGGCGTGGTCGCGGTGATCACCGCCGAGACGCTGAAAACCGTCAATCTCGCCTGGATGCCGACGTTGGCGGGCGACGTGCAGATGGTGCTCGCCGACGGCAAAGTGCTGTTTCAGAATCAGGAAGTGGCCTTCGTGATCGCCGACAGTCGCGAAGCGGCCGCCGACGGCGCCGATAAGGTGGAAGTCGAATACGAGGCGCTGCCGGTCAATGTCGATCCGCTGAAAGCGATGGCGCCGAATGCGCCGATGATCCGCGAAGACCTCAAGGACAAGACTGAAGGCGCGCACGGCAAGCGCAAGCACCACAACCACATTTTTGCTTGGCAGGCCGGCGACAAAGCCGCGACCGACGCGGCGTTCGCCAAAGCCGACGTGACGATCAGGGAGTTTATTTCTTATCCGCGCGTGCATCCGTGTCCGCTGGAAACCTGTCAGTGCGTCGCGTCATTCGACAAGATCAAAGGCGAACTGACGCTGTGGGGCACCTTCCAGGCGCCGCATGTCATCCGCACCGTCGGCTCGCTGATCTCGAAAATCCCCGAGCACAAAATTCACGTCATCGCCCCCGATATCGGCGGCGGCTTCGGCAACAAGGTCGGCGCTTACCCCGGCTACATTTGCTCCATCGTCGCCTCGATAGTCACCGGCGTTCCGGTAAAGTGGGTCGAGGACCGCATCGAAAACCTGTCGACCACCGCGTTCGCCCGCGACTTCCACATGGACATGGAAATCGCGGCGACCAAGGACGGCAAGGTCACGGCGATGCGCTGCTACACCATTGCCGACCACGGCGCGTTCGACGCTTGCGCCAACGCCACCAAATGGCCGGCCGGCCTGTTTTCCATCATCAGCGGCTCGTACGACTTCCCGGCCGCGTATTGTCTGGTCGACGGCGTTTACACCAACAAAGCGCCGGGCGGCGTCGCCTATCGCTGCTCATTCCGGGTCACCGAGGCTGCCTATTGCATCGAACGCGCCATGGACATCATGGCGCAGAAGCTCGGCATGGACCCGGCTGAATTCCGGATGAAGAATCTGATCCGCCGCGAGCAGATGCCGTATACCTCCGCGTTCGGCTGGCAGTACGATTCCGGCGACTATCAGACGGCGCTGAACAAAGCGCTGCAGTCGGTCGACTACAAGAAGCTGCGCGCCGAGCAGAAACAAAAGCGTGAGGCGTTCAAGCGTGGTGAAACCCGCGAGCTGATGGGCATCGGCCTCGCTTTCTTCACCGAGATTGTCGGTGCCGGCCCGTCGCGCGCCTGCGACATTCTCGGCATTGCCATGTTCGACTCTGCCGAGATCCGCATCCATCCGACCGGCACCGGCATCTGCCGACTCGGCACCAAGTCGCAGGGCCAGGGTCACGAGACGACCTACGCCCAGATTATCGCCACCGAGTTGGGGCTGCCCGCCGACAACATCATGGTCGAGGAGGGCAACACCGACACGGCGCCGTACGGTCTCGGCACCTACGGCTCGCGCTCGACGCCGGTGTCGGGCGCCGCAACTGCGATGGCCTGCCGCAAGATCAAGGCGAAGGCGCAGATGATCGCCGCTTACATGCTCGAAGTGCATGACGACGATCTCGAATGGGACGTCGATCGCTTCCAGGTGAAAGGCAATCCGGAGCGCTCCAAAACCATGACCGAACTGGCTTGGGCGGCGTACCACGAAGTGCCTCCCGGCATGGAGCCGGGCCTCGAGGCGATCAACTACTACGATCCGCCGAACTTCACCTTCCCCTACGGCGCCTACATTGGCGTTGTCGACATCGATATCGATACCGGCATGACCAAAGTCCGGCGCTTCTATGCGCTCGACGATTGCGGCACGCGGATCAACCCGATGATCATCGAGGGCCAGATCCATGGCGGCCTGACCGAAGCGTTCGGCATCGCGATGGGCCAGGAGATTCACTATGACGATGAGGGCAACGTCACCACGGCGTCGTTGATGGATTACTTCCTGCCGACCGCGGTCGAAACCCCGCACTGGGAGACCGACTGGACCGAAGTGCCTTCGCCGCATCATCCGTTCGGCGCCAAGGGCGTCGGCGAAAGCCCGAATGTCGGCGGCGTGCCGTGCTTCTCGAACGCGGTCAACGACGCGTTCGCGTTCCTCGGCTCGACCCATATCCAGATGCCGCACGACCATTGGCGGGTCTGGACCGCGGCGGAGAAGCTCGGGCTGCATGGGTAGTGGCCGGAGCCCAATAACCGTCATGCCCGGCCTTGTGCCGGGCATCCACGACTTCGACATTAAAGACAAAGACGTGGATGGCCGGGACAAGCCCGGCCATGACAGCGCACAGGCTATTTTTATCTTATGATTCTCGCGCGCGACGACATCTCCGACAAACTCGCCGCCGTCGGCTACGTCGCCGACCGCGACATCGCCACGGCGTTGTGGCTGATGGAATTTCTCAAGCGCCCGCTGTTGCTGGAAGGCGAGGCCGGTGTCGGCAAGACCGAAGTCGGCAAGGCCCTTGCGGCCGTGCATGGCGCCGAGCTCATTCGCCTGCAATGCTACGAAGGGCTCGATCAGAACGCCGCGTTGTATGAGTGGAATTACCAGCGGCAGCTATTGGCGATCAAGACCCGGGAGGGCGCCGGCGAAAACGCCGACTCGATCGAGGAACACATTTTCTCCGAGCGTTACCTGCTGGAGCGGCCGCTGCTTGCCGCCATCCGCCGCGACAAGCCGCCGGTATTGTTGATCGACGAGGTCGATCGCGCCGATGAGGAATTCGAAGCCTTTCTGCTTGAGTTGCTGTCCGACTTTCAGGTCAGCATCCCGGAACTCGGCACCATTAAGGCCACGTCGATTCCGCGGGTCGTGCTGACCTCAAACGGTACGCGCGAACTGTCGGACGCGCTCCGCCGGCGCTGTCTTTATCACTACATCGACTTTCCCGAGGTCGACCGCGAAGCAAAAATCATCCTGACCCGCACGCCGGCCGTCGATGCGACGCTGGCGCTGCAGATCGCGCGCATGGTGGCGGCCATACGCAAAGAGGATTTGCGCAAGGTGCCAGGCGTCGCCGAGACGCTCGATTGGGCGGCGACGCTCGCCGGACTGGAAATTCACGACCTGCGGCAGGAGCCGGAGGCGGTCTATGAGACGATGATCTGTCTGCTCAAAACACACGAAGACCGCGCGCAGGTTACGCGCGAGGTCAGCGAGCGCCTGCTGGGCAAGGTGGCGTGATGGCTCCCGACCGACCGAACGCCGTTGCTCCCCGCGAAAGCGGGGACCCAGACCTGGATTCCCGCTTGCGCGGGAATGAGCGGAGTGAATCGCTCGGCGCACCCATCCGCCGGCGGCTTGCCGGATTTGCCCACACGTTGCGCGACAATGGGTTCAAAGTCGGTTTGGCTGAAACCCACGACGCGCTGGCGATACTCACCTCGCCGGCGGCGCTGCGGGCGGACACGCTCAAGCCGGCGCTGCGCACATTGTTCTGCGCGACCCATTCCGACTGGGAACGTTTCGGCGAAATTTTCGATGCTTTCTGGCGGGGCGAGGGTATGCGCCAGCGCCAAGTCCTCAAGGGCACGCCGAGTGGCGCCCATGTTCCCGGGCGGCGGCTCGCTGAAGCCGCCGTGCCACAACAGGCCGTTGGCCTGCCCGACCGGACCGAGCGGCGCAGCGACGGCGAGGGTGAGGCTGCCGACGGCCGCGGGCGCCGCGAAGGCGCCTCGCGCGCGGAGGTATTGTCCGCGACCGACCTCCGCTACATCGTCGATCCGGACGAAATCGCGGCGACGCATGCGCTGGCGGCGCGGCTTGCCCGCACCATGCGTGCGCGGCTCGTGCGACGCGAGCAGGTGCGCCGCCGCGGACGCCGGCTCGATTTGCGCCGGACCATTCATCGCAATGTATCGCACGGCGGCACGATGATCGATCTCGCTTGGCGCCGGCGCAAGATCAAGCCGTTGCGCCTTGTCGTTCTCCTCGATGCATCCGGCTCGATGAGCCTTTACACCGCATTCTTCGTGCGTTTCCTGCACGGCGTGGTCGACGCGTTCCACGAAGCGGAGGCCTTCGTGTTTCACACCCGTCTCGCCCATGTCTCGCCCTCATTGCGCGATCGCGACGTAACGCGCGCGGTCGACAAGCTGGCGCTGATGGCGCAGGGCATCGGCGGCGGCACCCGCATCGGCGAAAGCCTTGCTACCTTCAACCGCTGGCATGCGCGGCGCGTGATCAATTCACGCACCGCACTGATGATCGTCTCCGACGGCTACGACACCGGCACGCCCGACCGGCTCGGCGAGGAAATGCGACGGCTGCGCCGCCGCTGCCGCAAGATCATCTGGCTTAATCCGCTGATCGGCTGGCGCGATTACTCGCCGCAAGCGCGCGGCATGCAGGCGGCGCTGCCGTATGTCGATCTATTCGCGCCGGCGCACAATCTCGAAAGCCTCGCGGCAATCGAGCCCTATCTGGCGAGGATCTGAACCATGACCCGCGCTGACGACATCCTCGACAGCATCGCGTCGCGCAAATCGACCGGCGAGCCGTTCGCGCTGGCAACGGTCGTGCGCACGGTCGCCGCCACGGCGGCCAAGGCCGGCGCGAAAGCGGTGATCCTGCCGGACGGCACGATTACCGAAGGCTGGATCGGCGGCGGCTGTGCCCGCGCAGCCGTGCTTAAGGCGGCGAAGGACGCGCTTGCCGACGGCAAGTCGCGACTTGTCTCCGTGGCGCCCGAGGATGTGCTGGATGAACTGGGCCACAAACCCGGCGAAGAGCAGGGCGGCGTTCGCTTTGCCAAGAATATGTGCCCGAGCCAGGGAACGATGGATATTTTTGTCGAACCGGTGCTGCCACGCCCGCAAGTGGTGGTTTTCGGATCGAGCCCGGTTGCGACCGCGGTTGCCGATCTGGCGCGGCGGATCGGATTTGCCGTGACGGTGTGCGCGCCGGCGGCCGACCAGCACGCGTTCGGTGAAGTCGACCGGCGCATCGACGGTTACGCGCTGCCGGTCGAAGAGGCGAGCGCGCGTTACATCGTGGTGTCGACCCAAGGGCGCGGCGACGAAGCCGCGTTATCCGCGGCGCTTGCCGCCGATGTCGATTATGTTGCGTTTGTCGGCAGCCGCAAGAAGGCGGCGACGCTGACGGCGACTTTGGCCAGAAACGGCGTCCCCGCCGCCCGCCTGGACAAGCTCAAAGCGCCGGCCGGACTTGATCTCGGCGCGATCACGCCAGACGAAATCGCGGTCTCGATCGTGGCGGAGATTGTGGCGGTGCGGCGTAGCCAAAGCTTGCGCGACGTGGCGCAGCCGTCACCCTGACCCGCTTGCGGGGCCTCGGAATCAGAACCCGCCGGCGGTGAAGTTGAGCCGCTGCGTGACGTCATAGGATTGGTGCGCAATCGGGTAGGCGTAGTCGACGCGGAGCGCGCCAAACGGTGAGTTCCAGATCAGGCTGGCGCCGACCGAGGCACGCAGCGCTCGCGAGTTGGCGATTTGTTGCGAAGGCGACAGCGACGCGAGCTGCGATACGCTCGATGCATTGGTTGCCCACAGGCTGCCGGCGTCGGAGAACAGCGCGACCTTCAATTGCGCATCCGGTGAGACGAGCGGCATGGGCGATTGCAGTTCGGCCGAGGTCGTCCAATAGATGTTGCCGCCGATATTGTCCTGAGTGGTGCCGGGCGTGATGTCGCGCGGACCAAAGCCATTCGGCGCGAAACCGCGCACCAGTTGCGGACCGCCGAAAAAGCCGTTCAGGAGTGGCAGCTGCTGGCCGCCCCACGGCGTCACGTAGCCGCCTTGCGCGCGGACCATCCCGACCACGTCGCCGACGAGCGGATGGTAATAACGTGCATCCTCGGTATTGCGGGCGAATTTTGCGGCGCCGCCGAGGCCGGCGATTTCATTGTTAGTCTGGATGCGCACGCCTTCGGTCGGATTCCTGGGGTTGTCGACAGTCGAATAGGTAAGCCCGTTGCCGATCGACGAAACCCATTGCTGACCGGCGGCCGCCGCTTGCACAATCGGCAGCGAGGCGGTGCCGAGCGCGGGATCGAGCGATAGGCCCTGGTTGTAGATTGAATAGGTCCAGTTCATGCCAAGCTGATCGTTGAGCGGCATGCCGGTGGACAGGCGCGCGCCGTAGATCATGCTGTTGTAGGCCTGATAAGAGCCGGCCAGGTTCTCATTGGCGAACAATTCGCCGCCGAGCGAAACGCGCGGGCCGAGAGCGTAAGGGTCGGTCAGCCCGAGGGTGAAACCTCGCGTGTATTCGCCATAAGTTACCGACGCTTTGGCGATGTCGCCGGTCCCCAGAAAATTTCGTTCGCTGACGCCGACCTGGACGGTCGGACCGGTGGCCGCGGAATAGCCGCCCATAATCGAGAAATTTCCGGTCTTCTGTTCCTCGACGGCGACGTTGACGACGACCCGATCCGGCGCCGATCCCGGCGCGGTACTGATCTTGACGGTCTTGAAATAACCGAGCTGCTTGAGGCGGCGCTCGGCACGATCCATCAGCGCCCGATTATAGGCGTCACCCTCGACCAATTCGAATTCGCGGCGGATGACGCCGTCGGCGGTTTTGCTGTTGCCGTGGATGTCGATGCGCTCCACGTAAACATGCTTCGCGGCCTCGACGGTGTAGGTCACGTTGATGATGTGGGATTGCGGGACGCGGTCGCGCCGCACCGAAACAGCCGCGAACGGCTCGCCGTCTTTAGCCAATGCGAGCGTCGCGTCTTCGACGGTCTTTTCGACCGCGCCGGCGCTGTAAACGTCGCCCGGATGCGTGCGCAAAGCCGCCCGCAGCGGTGCTGGGTCGACGGGCTTCATATTGGAGTCGGCATCGACGCGGCCAAAACGATATTGCGGCCCTTCCTGGACGGTGAACGTGACAACGACGTCCTTGGTATCTGCCTGGTAGCTCGCCGAGCTGCGCACCCCCACGTCGGCATAGCCATGGTCGAGATAGAAACGGCGGATGAGGTCGAGATCGTGTTCGATCTGGTCGGCGTTGTAGGCGTCGTTGCCGGTCAGAAAACTGAGCGCATTGCTCTCACCGGTCTTGATGGCGCCCTTGAGCCTGGTGGCCGAAAACGCCTCGTTGCCGGCAAACTCGACGTGTTGCACGGCAAGCTTGTCGCCTTCCTTGATGACGAAGACGAGGGTCGTGCGCCCGTTTCGCCGTTTTATCGTCTGCGGATCGATCTTCACGTCGAAATAGCCATGCTGCCGGTATAGACCGACAATCTGCTCGGCGTCGTTGTGCACGATCGCCCGTGACAGCGGCCCGTTGGGTTTCGATAGCACGGCCTTTTTGAGGTCGTCGTCCTTGATCTTTTTGTTGCCCTCGAACGCCACCCGATCGATGGTCGGATTCTCGACGACCGAGATGAGAATGCCGTCGGCTTGCCGCGTGATCTTGACGTCGGAAAAAAGTCCGGTGGAATAAAGACTCTTCAGTGCCATATCCAGCGCCGCTGCGTCGAGCCGGCGACCGCCGGGCGGGACGTGCGAACGGATCGCTGCGGCGTCAACGTAGCGATTGCCGGTAACCGTGATTGGAGCCGGCAGCGGTGGCTCGGCTTGCGCACGTTGGCTCGCGACAGCCGCGAGCAAACCGAAAATGAAGATGGAAACGACGCCGGCTGTGAAGCGGCCACGCATATAATAAAGACCCCGCACCAAATCCCGCACTCATCAAAGCTGATTTGGTAGGCGGAACCGTGTCGGATTGTGTCGAAATGTGGGGAATAGTTGCGGCGGGCACGACACAATGGTTTACGCGTCCGAGCGGATTCAGTAGATTGCGCGTGACGAAACCAAGGGGATGGGGTTCCCCGTAACCGCTCATCCGAGCTGATGACCCCTGCTGGCGCGTAAGCGCGGCGGGGCATTTTGCGACCCGCGCCGAGCGGGTTTTTTTTGTACCTGCGCGGCGCAAACGAAGAAGGATGATCGGTATGGACAATATCTGGTTTCAATCGGCGCTGTGGATGGCGCTTGCACTCGTCGCCGCGCTCGGCTCGCTCTACGTCACGATCTCCGCCGCTTTGTTCGAAATCGTGGTGGGTGCGATCGCCGGCAATACGGTCGGACTGCCGCTCACACCGTGGATCAGTTATATCGCGAGCTTTGGCGCGATCGTCCTTACCTTCCTCGCCGGCACGGATATCGATCCGCACGTGGTCAAAAGAAATTTTGCATCCAGCGTGACGATCGGTCTTGTGGGCTTCTTCGCGCCCTATATCGGGTGTCTATTACTGGCGCGCTATGGGCTTGGCTGGCCCTGGCCGCAGGCGCAGATCGGCGGCATCGCCCTATCGACGACTTCTGTCGCGGTGGTTTACGCCGTGATGGTCGAGACCGGTTATAACCGTACCGAACTGGGCAAGATTATCCTCGCCGCCTGTTTCATCAACGATATCGGCACCGTGCTGGCGCTCGGCCTCATATTCGCCAACTACAATATGTATCTGCTCATCTTCGCCGTCGTTACGGTCGTCGTCGTTGCGGCGCTGCCGTGGGTCGTGCCGTGGGTATTCGCGCGAATCGGTGGGCGTGCGAGCGAGCCGGAGATCAAGTTTTTGTTCTTGGTTTTGTTTGGTCTCGGCGGCCTTGCCAATCTCGGCAAGAGCGAAGCCGTACTGCCGGCTTACCTGGTCGGAATGGCGCTCGCGCCGTTCTTCTTAGGGCAACGAGCGCTGCAGCTGCGCCTGCGCGCCATCTGCTTCGCTTTCCTGACGCCGTTTTACTTCCTCAAAGCCGGGTCTTTGATCCAAGCCAATGCGCTGATCGCCGGCGCCGGACTCATCGGTCTCTTCCTTGCCGTGAAGATGGTCACAAAATTCGTCGGCATTCTCCCGCTGACGCGCTATTTCAAGTTCGAGCCGCGCGAGGGAATGTATACAACTCTGATGATGTCGACCGGCCTGACATTTGGATCGATCTCGGCGCTGTTCGGTTTTACCAATCACATCATCGATCAAGGGCAATACACGGTGCTGGTCACGGCGGTCGTGGGCAGCGCGGTGGTGCCCACGCTGATCGCGCAAATCTGGTTTCAGCCGAAATTCGAACCGCTTGAGGAGGATGCCTGACGGCGGCGGGGCGTCGAACCCGCGCGTTGTTGCTTTGTCTTGGATCAGGGTGAGATGGTGCGCGCCGCGGGACGATGCCGCCGACTGCTTCCTCGTTCTTTCTCCCGCGGGCGCGCGGTTTCGAAAACGGCGTCGTAAACGTCCTTGCCGTAGCTCGTCTGCAGCGGCTCGCCCTCAATCACCCGGAAAGTGCGCGTACCGTCGGGGCGGCGCTCGGCACGCAAAAGAAGCGCGACGCCGGTATTTCCTGCGAAAACGCCGTGCGCGAATTCGTATAGATGCGTCACGAAGAACACTTTGATGCCCCGCTCGACCAGAGCGCTGGCGATCTGCTTGGCTATCTCGGATCCTTCTCGCTCATTTGTCGCGGCAAAAGACTCGTTGAAAAGAATCATCGAACCTGGCGCGATCTGGTTAATGATGTCGTTCAATCTAGCGAGCTCCTCGTCGAGTTTGCCGCTTTCCATGCTGGCGTCTTCCTCGCGCTTGTAGTGCGTGAAGATGCTGCTGTGCAGTTCGCAACGCATGGCGTCGGCCGGCACGAACATGCCGGCCTGCATCATGAGTTGCGCTTGGCCGACGCTGCGCAGGAAGGTCGACTTGCCCCCTTGATTGGCGCCGGTGATGATCGCGAGGCTTTTGCCGTCCATGATGGCGTCATTGCCCACCACGGGTTTGCCGGTGGTGAGTGCCAGGCAAACGTCGTACAGCTCCGAGAAGGATTGTTGGCGTGTACCGAGATCGGTAGGCATCGGAAAGCAGAAGGATTCGCCGATTTCTTCGAGTCGATCGCGCAAATTGAGGCAACCGACATAAAAGGCTACCTCTGCGTGCAGCATCTGGAAAAAGCTTAAAATATGTTCGGTGGACTGGGCGAGCGCGTTGGCCACGAGGTTGACACCCTGGTCCGCCAATTCGCCGAGCGCGCGCATGCCCGCTTCGTCGCGCGGATGGACGTTGTAAGTGTAAGCCGAAGGTGAGTTCAGGAACCGGTGCAGCCATGTCCATTTCCGGTGCGGCGCTTTGTGCAGCACATAGGCGGCCTTATTGCCTTTTCCGAGTGTGGCGCTAACCAGAACCCCATCGCGAAGCTTCAGCGTATTCAAATGCTGTTCGATCGAGGCAAAGTAATCGTCACTGAGCTCGTCCTGGAGCATCGCAAAGAATTGGGAAAATCCGGCGGATTCGAACTTTGCCGATTGTTCGTCGGAGAGGCGCCGTAACATCCGCAAGAAGCGGACGAAGGCCTGCAACACATCGACCGACCGGTGCAGGATGCCGCTCGGGTAGCGGCTCATAAAGCCCAAATAGTTTTTCTTCTCGCTGGCGATCGCATCGACGGCGATCTGGTAGATTTGCCGGACGATGTCCGCATTGACCAGACAATCGTAAAGAATATTTTGGCGGTAGTGGACCGTAGCCAAATCGGTCGTGCCGACCAGTAAAGCCGCTTTCGCTGCATCGAACAGGAACTTGTCACCGCGGGCCATTGCGTCAAACAGGGCTCTCAATCCCAAGTCCTGCTCAAGCGCTTGCGCGTTCGCCGGAAGCGGGCTTTGCAGATCAAAATCCGCGTCCCGATACATAAGCAGCGCCTTCATGATGAAAGGCGCTCCTTAAGGCGCTCATAGGTTAGTTGATATTTTTCGGCGATTGACACGGCGTGTGCCAAGCCGTCGGGCGGCCGTCGCAAAATCTTGAATGTGCGCAGAGTCGGGTTCTGCGGATCGACGGTGCTCGCCATGCTCACAACGCGGTCATTCGGAGCGGCCAATTCGTCGATAAAGGTCACCCAGGCGCAAAGCGCGTCCAAGTCGATGATTTTTTCCATGATCTGCCAACTCAGGAACATCGCGTCCTGTAGCGTCGTAGACGTTAGAATCTCGTTCAAAATGATGATGCTGGCCGATGTCGCTTGATCGTAGATTGCGCGTATTCTCACGAGCTCGTCCTGCAGCTTCCCGCGCAGATTTTCCGTGCGCTCTTCTCGTTCAAAATGAGTGAATATCCGGTCGAACAGGGGAAGGCGGGCTTGTCGACCCGGTATCGGGCAGCCGAGGCCGGCGAGGTAAAGCACTTGTCCGAACATGCGGACGAAGGTCGTCTTGCCTCCCTGATTCGGGCCGGTGACGACGATGATGCGTTCTTCGTCGCGAAGCTGGAAATCGTTGCGTACGATCTGTCGTGTCTTGCCAAGCCTGGTGGCGAGCGCAAGATCGAAGCCTTCGGTGCAATGTCCAGACTTTTCCGTTGCCGATATCTGCGGGTAGCAGAACGGCAATCCTTCACAAGAAAATTTTGTAATGTGATGGAGGTATGCAATGTAAAAATGAATTTCCCGATCGAACGTGACAGTGGTCGCATCCATGAAATCGATGTTGTTTGCACAGAACGCATCCAATGCGGAAAAGACACCGGGTTCCAATTCGGAGACGTATTCCAGTATTTTTGCCTCGATGTGATTCATGCTCACCGAGGACGTGTATTTGATTCGGTAGTCTTTCACGTCACTGCGCGCGAATCTCTCGAATGTCTCTTCGACTTGCGCGCTATAGTCCGGCTCCGACCGGTAGGGGGAGACAGTGAAGCTGCTGCCGCGCACGTGCACGCAATATCTGATGCGAGCGAGAATTGCTCCGAGCGCTTTTGCTTCGGCAGCGAGCGATACGAACTGGCTTGCTACGATGTACTGACCGAGATGTTCCAGGAATTCGACCAGGCCGCGCGACCGCGGCCTGCTTGCGCGGAGATTGTCCGCCAGTTCGGTAACCGCGCGGCAATAGATATCGACCGCATCCAAATGCCAGGCATCTTTTTGCCGCTTGTAGTGAAGCTTGCCGGCCTGCATGAGATGGGCACGCACGCTGCGCAGCTTTTCTGCAAAGGCCTTTATGCTGTCCAGAACAGCAGGCCTTTCAAGGTCCCGCATGACTTCTTGGCGATGCATGATCGCCGCAACGCGACTCAGCGGGACATAAAAGAAGGGTTTAAGGTCGTATTCGGCCCAATCGGTCGTAATCGCTTGCACTAGCTGATCGAGATTGAGATCGGCGAAGCAGGCGGGAACTTCGCCTTGTTCGGCGCGCGCCCGCTCCGCCGGTGATTCAAAAAGGATACTGGTAACGACATCGGCCATAAAAAATCCCACCAAAGCTTGCGCTTTAGTAGGAGTTATCAGCCCTGCGGGCGTTTTCGGCGAACTCCATCGCCAATCGCAAAGATATAATAGTGGCTTCCGTGGCCTAATTCAATCTCAAGCTTGCCTGATGCTTGCCGGTAGCGGGCAATCGCCTTATATCTGCAACCGTTAACGCCGGGGATGGAGTCCCCCGTTAAGCGCCTGCCCTGACCGTAGGCTGATGACTCCTGCCGCAACGACGAGCGGTAGGAGCATGATGTGGACCGAAATTCTCCATTTCGATCGCCGGTAGGGTTATTGGCGCCACCGCCGTCTGGGTGGGCGCGATGAAGAGCTTTAACCGGCCCTCCTTTTTCCGGCTGTTCGATTTGCTGTTGAGTCTCACCAATCCGGGACTGAAGCGCTCGTACTGGACGCACGATGGCGTCGAGTTCGAGCGCGAACGCCACAGTGTAATGACCCGGCAGCACGGTTTGGCGATCGAAATCTTCACGCTGACGCGGCCGGGTCGGCGCGGCTGGTCGCTTATGGTGACCAAGGAATTTTGGTGGGCTGGCGAAGAGAGCCGAGCGCTGAAAAACCTGCGCTGGGCGCGGCCGATCAGCGGCCAGCGCGGCGATATCCTGACCTGGTTGCGGTCGCAAGAAGCCAAGATAGGTCAACCGCAATTCAACGATAAGAAGGAGATCGACGACGCGGAAGAAATTGTAACTTTCGAAACCGGTGGCGAAGTATGAACCAAGCTTCGCCGGCTGCCGCGCCACCGGAGCCGCCAACCTCGGCGCACGACGCCGGCGCCACGTCGCCGCTCGTCGAAAGTCTCGGGCAAATCTCACGGGCATTGGAAACCGTTGTCGGGATCGATTCTCCGCTTGTGGCTCAATTGCGCGTCCTGCTCGACCGCTTGCGGCACGAAACATTGCAGATCGCCATCCTTGGCCAGTTCAAACGTGGCAAAAGCACATTCGTCAATGCGCTGCTCGGCGCGCCGTTGCTGCCGACCGGCGTCGTCCCGCTGACGTCGGTGGCTACTTTTATCCGCTGGGACAAGCGGCCTCGCATCGTCGTCAGTTTCAAGAATGCTCAGAGCCAAGAATTCGATGCAAGCTCGATCGACGATATACGCGCGACGCTGTTTCAGTTCGTCGCGGAGGAGGCGAATCCCAACGACCGTCTCGGGGTGGCGCGCGTGGAGCTTTTCTATCCGGCCGCGATCTTGGCCGATGGCATGAGCATGATCGACACGCCCGGTGTCGGATCGACGTTCCGCCACAATACCGAGGCCGCTTTGCGGGTACTTCCGGAGTGTGACGCCGCCTTTTTCGTCAGCTCAGTCGATCCTCCAATCACCGAAGTCGAAATCGATTTTCTAAAGCGAGTCCGATCCAAAGCTGAGCGGCTGTTTTTCGTTCTCAACAAGATCGACTATTTGCCGCCGGACGAGCGGCACGCGGCAACCTCCTTTCTGCGGAAAGTGCTGGAGGACAACAATCTCATCCAGCCCGGTGAGAAGATTTTCTTCATCTCGGCGCGCGCGGCCTTGGAGGCCAAGTGCCGCGGCGATCGCAATGCGCTTGAGGCGAGCGGAGTTGCTGACCTCGAAGACCACGTCCTGCGCGTGCTGGCGGTGGAGAAGTGCCGCTTGCTGGACGAGTCGGTGCGGCAGAAGGCCGCCACGACCATTGCGCAGGCGTCGCAGGAGCTTGCTTTGCGCCGGCGCGCTTTGGAAATGCCGGTTGAAGTACTCGCCGAAAAATCCCGCTTGTTTCAGGAATCGCTCCACTCCGTCGGCGAGCAGCGCCGGCTCATTGGTGACCTCTTTGGCAGCGAACACCGCCGATTGCGCGACGCGCTCGACGTCCGCGTCGACCAGTTGCGCAAGGAGGCGAGGACGAAAGTTGCGCGGGTAATCGATCAGGCGGTTTCGGGTCGTGCAACGAACGACGTTGAGGGAGCGGTTTCACAGGCATTTAAGCGTGTCTTGATCGAGGAATTTGAAGCGGCGCGGGATTCACTGGTCAGCGAGTTTTCCAGACATGCCGAAGCGAGCCTTCAAACCTGGCAAAATCGTGTCGATACCCTCGTTGGCGGCATCCAGCGTACCGCCGCGCTGATGTTTGATTTACCGCTGGCGGACGCCTGGGAGCACGAGGGTTTTATGCTGGCGGAAGATCCCTATTGGGTGACCGAAGGCGAAAATGCCTCGCTGATTCCCGATTTAGGCAGGTGGCTCGATCCGCTCTTGCCCGCCAAGATGCGCCGCCGCCGCTTGCGGGCGCGCGCCGTTCGCCAGGCTGGAGAAGCGATCGTTCGTAACGGCGAAAATCTCCGTTGGGCGATCGTCCGCGGCCTCGACGAAACCTATCGCAACGCGGCAATGCAATTCCAGGAGCGGCTGGACCAAGTCATCGACGCAACCCGCAATATTATAGTGGATGCTTTGACGCGCCGGGATAACCGTGAAATTGCGACTAAAGCCGAGATCGATCGCATCGCCGCTGCCGTCACTTTGCTCGCTACGCTACGCAGCAGGCTTGAGAATGACGAGGCGAATTTGGAGCAGCTCAACGTTCCTGCATGTTCGCGCTAACGGTCGCGGCATGAGGCTTGGTGCAGCACCGGTTCTCACCGAGTGCGGGTCGCGGTGTGCCATCGAGTTGTCAGTTGCCCCGTTGCACGTCATTCAGACGGCCGACGAGGATCAAAATCGGAACCGCCGCAAGCTGCATGACCATGCAGAACGCGACGACGGCCGGGACAGAAATGTCATAAAGGAATCCGATTGCGACGCTGCCGATAAACCAGAAGAGTCCGTAGCCGGCGGTAAATGTGCCGAACGCCGACGCCCGCCATCGCGGCGATACCATTGGCGTCAACGCTGCCGGAATAATCGACTCATGCACGCCCATTCCCAAACCCCAAATCGCTGCGCCCACCATTGCCGGCCAAAAGCCGCCGAGAAATACCAGCGGCGCAAATAGGGCTGACGCGACGGTCAGCGCGACCAAAACAGCAAATCCGTAACGATCGAACAGGCTTCCCAGGACGAGGGAGCCGGTGCCGCTCACGGCCATCGATCGAATAAAAAACGGCTATCCAGGTCCCCGGAACCGTCCCGCTGCGTGCAAAGTGGTAAGCGATCAGCGGATAATCGGCAAAGCCCGCTGCAATCATGGCGGCTCCGAGCAAATAAATCCAGAATATGCTTGGCAGATTGGCGCGGACCGTCGCCGCCGGCATTCTCTCCATGTCATGCGGCTTTGGATAGAGATGGCGTGCCAACAAAACGAGGCTCAAGTTGATGATGGCGGGAATCAACAAGACCGCGAAAGCTTCGTGATAATCGCCGTTACGTAGCAGAACCGCAGAAATGGCGAGCGGACCGAACATGGCGCCGAACTGGTCGAGCGCCTCGTGCAGGCCGAATGCCCAACCATAACCGCCGATTTGCTTACCCGCATGCGAAAGCATCACATCCCGCGGCGGATTGCGGATGGCCTTGCCGACGCGCTCAAGAACGATCAATGCGGCGGCAGTCGGCCAGCTTCCTGTCAATGCCAACGCCGGCACTGATGCCATCTGCACTACATAGCCGAGGATCGTGATCGGCCAGTAGCGGCCGGTACTGTCGGCCCAACGTCCGGAAAAAAGCCGCAAGCCAAAGCCCAACAATTCCCCGAGCCCGGTCACAACGCCGACGACTGCACCGCTCGCTTGCAAGCTTGCCAGATACGGGCCGACAATACTGCGCGACCCCTCGTAAGTGAAATCCGCAAAGAAGCTCAGAATACCGATGAGAACGATGAATCGCAGTGCGAGGCGGCGCTGGCGAGGATCGGTCATTGTTGCGGGCTCCGCGCTTCTGCCGCTAACGGTTCAACGCAACGGCACGATTGGCTGGATGGATATATCTGCTCCTGGCCTTGACGGAAATTCGTCTTTTGATAACCTGCCCGTTGGGCATGGAGTCGCCCCTGACCGCCGAAAGGCTAATGACTCCTACCGTGCATGATCACGGTGGGAGCATAATATGAACCCACCGCGAGGTGGGTTTTTTGTTGCCAAAATCGTCGGTGTAGAGCCTTGGAGCGTTTAGCGCAGATGCCGAACGAACATTTCAAATCACGCGAGCCGAGCTTGGAAGAGATGCTCGCCGATCCGATCGTCTGGTTGGTGATGAAGTCCGACGGGATCGACCAGCGTCATATCAGAGATTTGCTCGCGCGCGTTGCCGGCGATTTGGCTGCGGGAGGGGCAGAGAAGTCAAGCGATGATCCCGCCACGGATCCCGACGATAAATATCGGCGGGGCGTAGGTATTATGTTGCTCAATCGTGAGCACGAGGTTTTCGTTGGACGAAGGCTCGAGAGCGAGGGTGGCGGTTGGCAGATGCCGCAGGGCGGAATCGACGGCGATGAAGAACCGCGTGAGGCGGCATTTCGAGAATTGAAAGAGGAAATTGGAACCGACAAGGCGCAAATCGTTGCCGAGAGCAAAGCTTGGCTGCGCTACAATTTGCCCCCGGAACTTGCGAAGCGCTGGAGCGGTCGTTGGTGTGGCCAACAGCAGAAGTGGTTCGTGATGCGCTTCCTCGGTTCGGATTCCGATATTAACGTAGCAACGGAGCATCCGGAATTCACGGTTTGGAAATGGGTGCCGATCGAGCACCTGCCGGACCTCGTCGTTTCTTTCAAACGTCAGCTTTACGTCGATCTGCTGCGGGAACTGCAAGCATCCGGAACGATTGCGCATTCCGGCTCGCCGGGTCCGGCCGGGTAATAGGTCTGCCGAGTCCGGCTGATCGGTGGTTTCGCAAAAGCCGTCTGGTGTGCGAAATGCGCAAGACGTTCGGCGAATACAAAGCGCCCGGGATGGCTGAAGCTGAACCGCTTGGCCCGACGGATGGCGAGATCAATTTCTTTTGGTCCTTCATTCAGGGCAGCCTCATGAACGAGGAAACGTGGTTTGCGCTGGTGCGGGGTTGCGGCTTTTGCGAGCGCCACGCGTGGATACATATCGGAATCGAAATGTCTTTCCGCGGCGACTATCTGCTCGGCCCGACCATTCTTTATGGCGAATTGATCGATCGGGCCGTTCGCGGCATCGGCGATCGAGCCAGCGCCCGACCGCTTCTCGCCCAGCGTCGTTTGCAGGCGACCGGCCCTTGCTTTGTTTGCGCGCTGAGCGTGAAGGGCGCTACCGCCGGAGCTTGCCCACAATCGCGATTGAAGAGGGGAAGGGACGACGGCGAGCTGCGAGCCTTTGCAAAACGGACGGAACCGCTGTGGCAGAAGTTTCTTTGCAGCGAGTGTTTGGGTCAAGAGTTCGACACGGCGGACGCAAGGCGCTGCCGGCGGCATCTGCTCGCCGCGTTCGACCGCGGCACGCATGTCGACTTTGCGAAACAAAAAACCATGCTGGAAGACTTGTCCATGCGACTGGCGCGCCATCAGGCGTCGTTTATCGCCGGAGGCGAAGAGGCGGATGATTTGGTTCGTGCGGCTTTGATCGCCGCGATCGGTTGGTGTAGCGGATGGCGGTCGCTGTTGGCGCGGCTGACATGATCGTTCTCCATATCGGGCGATACGCTGCGAGGGACACGATCCGGTTACGCGTTCAGTGCAGAGCTTGCCTGTGAAATAATAGCAATCGCGCTTGACCGGACCCGCGGTTTTGTTAGGGTTGAGCTAGGGCATGGAGTCGCCCAAAATCGCCGATCGGCTGATGACTCCTACCGCGAAAGATCGCGGTGGGGTCGTCTGATGAACCCACCGCAAGGTGGGTTTTTCTTTGGTCGCTTGTTCAACGAGCCCGGCCGACGGAGCGTTTCTCTCCTGGCTTCCAAGCATGCGAGCCCCATGCCTCGTCCGGATTCTGCCGAAGGCAAGCGATATAAACCCACCGCGACCTCGTCTGTTGTCCGCCCCGGTCAACCTCGGCGGAGTGCTGGTGGCACATTTCAAAACGCGTCTAACGGCAAACAGCCTGCCGCGGCAATCGCCGCAGCAGATCGTCACCGCGGAAAGGAAAAGTCATCATGTGTGACTATAGTCTGGATAGTGTGGCCTCTCAGCCGGCAAAAGTCGGCGACAGGCTGGTGACAACAACATTTCGTGGCACCACCACCAGAGGTTTCGCGGCGATTAGCGAACCAAATGTGGCAGTTTGCCTGCGTCCGGGTACCGAGCTTGTTTTCGATACCGAAATACGAAGCCGCTTTCGATGGTTGTCATTTCTGCGCGGCAAGACCGCTGGCAAGCTAGCCCGGTTTCGGCAACTGGATATGCATCGATCCTGCGTTCATCACGACGCCCTGGAATTTGCCAACGGTGCGACCGTGTTTCTGACTCGGCTGCGGCCCGGCCAATGTGCGACCGTTCTTCAGTTGCCGGCGGAGCCGCAGCAAGGTGCCGATGCGCCGGTACAAGCTTTAGCTTCCGATTTGGCGTTGGCGTATTAGGCTGAACCGGCCCGGAATCGCCGGTCAGACGGCCGCCCGTTCGCGAACCTGCTCGGCCTCGGGATAGAGCCGATCGGACTCGACGGCATATTGCGCCGCCGATTGATGCATCCGCGCATTGTTGGTCTCGCGCAATGCGGCGTCGGCCTCGCCGTATAAAAACGCCAGGAACGCGTAGCGCCGCCCGCGCGTCACCGGCGTCACTTGATGTAGCGCACCGCAGGAAAAGACCAGCGCACCGCCGTGCGGCGCGCGATACGTTCGGCGCCCGAACTCCGGCAGCACCAGGTCGCAGCCGTCGAAATCCTTGTTGAGGTTGATGGAGACGGCGAAGCGCCGATGCTGCGCGCCGACATTGACGTTGTCGCGGTGCCGGTAAAAATGTCCCCCGACGGCGCTGTCGTAGCAGGCCACGATGTAACGATCCATGCGTGTCGTCTGGAACTGAAAAAACCGCTCGACGGCCGGCACCAGGCGGCGGACGACTTGATCCCGGATCGCCTCGCGCAGTTGCGGGTGGGCGACATTGAGATCGTTGCGTCGTTTGAGCCGATGATCCACCACCTTGGTGGTCTTGCCCTCGACATCGAACAGGAAACCGGAATCCTTGCCGCCGATTTGATCGTAGAAGCGCGCCAGCGTGTCACAGAGCGCAAAGTCGAACACCCGTGGCAGGACCAGAACCGGCGCGGTGAGCGGAACGCCCGCGGCATCGTCCACTGCCGGCAGGCTTTGTAGTACGTTGCGGACGGTCTCGGCGTGGCCGCCGGCGTGATCCCAGGGGATGTTCGCCACCGCCCGCAGCATCGGGTCAAGCACTACGGTGCGCGGCATATCGGCGGCGCCGAAGGCACGGCCGATGGCGCCGTCGTAATCGGCGAGAAACGCCGTTGCTGCACCGCTGCGTTTCAAATACGGCGCTGGATCGTCCGGCGGCGCCGTGAGCACCCCGTAGAAGGTGATGTGATCTTCATGGAACAGCGCCGCCGAGCGAAACAGCTCGGCCAATTCCCGCTCGATCCGCGCATTTTTCGGCTTGCCGAGGAAGGACAGCACGATCCAGCGGCCGGCGGCGACCGAGAGCGAGAACGAACCTTCGCCGATCAGCGGGGCGCTGAACCATGGGACCGGATCGCCAAGGACGATGCCGGATGTGCCGTGTCTGTTGGCTTCCATGATGGCGTTTTGCCTTGCGGGCCGCGTGCCGCCGCATCATTCGCCGTTGTGGTAAATTTTGCTCTAATATTGGCCGATCCGATTCGTTTTAAGCCGCCCAATGGAGCGCGGATTGCCGTGACCGATCGTCCGACCGCGACGTCGCGCAGGCTCCGTTTGGCCGAGGTCGAGCGCGCGCTCGCGCAAGATCCGGAGTCCGCGGACCTTCTGTTTGCGCGCGCCGGCCTGTTCCGCGAAGACGACCGCTTCGAGGAGGCCAAGCGCGATTACTTCGAATTGCTGCGCCGCACGCCGACCGATTTCGGGGCGCTCAACGATTTCGGTACGCTCGTTCTCGACGCCGGATATAAGTCGGCCGCGCGCTCGCTGTTCGGCGCCGCCGTCCAGCATCATCCGGACAATCCGCGCGGGCGCATCAACCTCGCCAATCTTTTGCTCGCGGTGGGCGAATTCGACGAGGCGCGCAGCCATTTTGAAGCCGCCTTGCGGGTCGATCCCGATCATGTCCACGCCCATCGCGGGCTGGGTAACGTCCTTGCCGAACTGGGCGATGCGGTGGGCGCGCGCAAACACCGCGATAAGGCGTTCGCGAATAATTTCTTGACGGCGTTGCCGTATCGCGGCGACGGCGATCCGGTTTCGGTGCTGTTGCTGGTTTCCGCAGCGGGCGGCAATATTCCGGTACGCTCGATTCTCGACAATCGACAATTCCAGATCACGTCGCTGGTGGCCGAGTATGCCGATCCAGCGGTCGCGTTGCCGCCGCACGATCTCGTCTTCAACAGCATTGGCGACGCGGATTTATGCCGCGAAGGCCTGGAGGTTGCCGAGGCGATTGTCGGGCGGACCGATCGGCCGGTCATCAATCATCCGCGCGCGGTGCTGAAAACCGGACGGAGCGCCAATGCCGAGCGCCTGCGCGGGTTGCCCAATGTCGTCGTTCCGCGCATGGCTACGTTGCCGAAACGGTCGTTGACCGGGCCGGACGGCGCCGCGATCGCCGCCGAACGCGGATTTGCATTTCCGTTTCTGGTTCGCGCGCCGGGCTTCCATACCGGTCGACATTTCATCCGCGTCGAAAATCCGGCCGCGCTCGCCGCGGCGGCGGAATTCCCCGGCGACGATTTATGCCTGATCGAGGAACTCGATGCCCGCGACGGCGACGGCTTTTTCCGCAAGCTTCGCGTCATGATCATCGACCGCAAAATCTATCCGTTGCATCTGGCGATCTCGCGGCGTTGGAAAGTTCATTATTTCCGCGCCGACATGGCGGCATCGGCGGACAACCGCGCGCATGACGCAGCGTTTTTGTCGGACATGGCCGGCGTCGTCGGGGCGCGCGGGATGGCGGCGCTCGAACGCATCAATACCGCGCTCGATCTTGATTATTGCGGGGTCGATTTTGCCGTCAGCCGCGATGGCGACATTCTGGTGTTCGAAGCCAACGCCACCATGGTCATGGTGCCGCTGTCGGACGACCCGAAATGGGATTATCGCCGTCCGGCCTTCGACAATGTGTTTGCCGGCGTGCGCCGCATGCTGACGAATCGGGTGCAAAAGCCGCCGTGCTGAACTGCACATTTGGCATTTTACCAGTGCCTATTTTTTCATCAGAGAGCCTGGCGCGATCTGCGGCGGCTGGTGGTTTGGCGTCCCCCTAGGTCAGTTATTCAGCCTGTTCATTGACTTGCAGCCTCTACGCGGGCCGCTGGCGGGCTGGCATGAGCCTTGCGAAAGCTTTTGCCGGCAATCGAAGAACGCCCATCGTCCTGATGGCCGGCCACCAGCGGCGCCGTGAGCGCCCGCGCATATTTACAGGGGAGCATCCACATGAACTTCGACAACATCTCGCGTCGCCACCTTCTACTGGGAACGGCAGCGTTGGGTCTTGGCGCCACGCTGCCGCTCGGCAGCGCACGCGCCGCAACCACGACAATCGGTTTCATCTATGTCGGGTCGCGCGACGACTATGGCTACAACCAAGCGCACGCCGCCGGCGCCGCCGCGTTGAAAAAAATGGCTGGCATCAAGGTGGTCGAAGAGGAGAAAGTCCCCGAGACCGATGCCGTCGAAAAGACCATGGAGTCGATGATCAATCTCGACGGGGCAATGCTCTTGTTCCCAACCTCGTTCGGTTACTACAACCCGCACATGCTTAAGATGGCGGTGAAGTTTCCGAAACTTCGCTTTGAGCATTGCGGTGGTCTTTGGTCTGAAAAGGATCCGAAGAACGCCGGTAGTTATTTCGGCTATATCGACGAGTCGCAGTACGTCGCCGGCGTGATCGCCGGTCACATGTCGAAATCCGGCAAGCTCGGCTTCGTCGCCGCCAAGCCGATCCCGCAAGTGTTGCGTAACATCAATGCCTGGACGCTCGGCGCCAAGCTCGCCAATCCGAACATCACCACGCAAGTGATCTTCACCGGCGACTGGTCGATGCCGGTCAAAGAGGCCGAAGCCACCAACAGCTTGATTGACCAGGGCGTCGACGTCATCACTTGCCACGTCGACGGTCCAAAGACCGTGGTCGAGAACGCGGCGCGCCGCGGCGCCATGGTGACAGGCTATCACGTCAACCAGGCCGTGCTCGCGCCGAAGGCTTACCTCACCGGCGCCGAGTGGAACTGGGAAGTGCTCTATCCCCGTTTCGCCAAGATGTTCACCTCCGGCGAAACGATCCCGAACTTCTACCGCGGCGGTCTGAAGGAAGAGATCGTCAAAGTCTCGCCCTACGGCGCTATGGTTCCGGAAGCGGCGCGCAAGCAAGCGGACGACGTCAAAGCCAAGCTGACGGCCGGCAACTACGTCATCTTCAAAGGGCCGATCGCCGACAACAAAGGCAAGGTCGTCATCGCGGCCAACGTGTCGCGCGGCCAGACGGATCCCGAGCTTGAAAAGATGGACTATCTGGTCGAAGGCGTGGTCGGAGCGACTTCGTGAAGGCTGATGTCGGCAAACCACTTGCGGCATTCGGGGTAGGCGAGCTTCTTCGCCTACCCCCTTTCGGCCAGAAATTCGGCGGCGCGGCGGAATATGTTGTTATCCCTGCGCTCGCCCTTTTTGGTTCGATGGTGCTGTTCGGAATTTTTGTCGCGCTGTTCGGCAAGTCTCCCCTCGATCTCTACTTCTATATGTATCAAGGCGCGTTCGGCACGTGGTTTTCCTGTCAGAATACGCTGACCCGCGCTGCTCCGTTGATTTTGACCGCTTTGTGTACGGCATTGCCGGCGCAGCTCGGCATGGTGATTATCGGCGGCGAGGGGGCTCTGCTGATCGGCGCGCTGGCTGCAACCGGTGCCGCGCTGGTGCTGCCGTGGGCGCCGCCGCTGGCGGTCGATGTCGCCATGGCGATTGCCGGCATGGCCGGCGGCGGGCTGTGGATCATGCTGTCCGGCGCATTGCGCCATTACCGCGGCGTCAACGAGACCATTTCCAGCCTCCTGCTCGTCTACATCGCGCTGGCGATCTTGAACTTCCTGGTCGAGGGTCCGATGCGCGATCCGACCAGCCTCAATAAGCCGTCGACCCGTGAAATCGGCGCCGCCAATATGATCGGCAGCATTCCGGGCACGGATGTGCATTGGGGTTTCGTGTTCGGCATCATCGCCGCCGTGCTCTCCTATATTCTGATCTATCACACCGTCTTCGGCTTTGCCGCGCGCGTTGCCGGCGGCAATATCCGCGCCGCCAAGGTCGTTGGACTCAGCGTCGGCAAGCTCATTCTCATCATCTGTTTTCTCGCCGGCGCGGCCGCCGGGCTTGCCGGGATGTTCGAGGTCGCAGCGGTGCAGGGACGCGCCAATGCCAATCTGGCGGCCGGCTACGGTTTCGCCGGTATCCTGGTTGCGTTCCTGGCGCGGCAGAACCCGCTTGCAGTCATCCCGGTCGCGATCCTGCTCGGTGGCATCAACGCGAGCGGCGGGTTGTTGCAGCGGCGACTGGATTTGCCGGACGCATCCGTCCTGGTGCTGCAAGGCATGATTTTTGTCATGGTGCTTGCGAGCGACACGCTTTACGGACGCTGGAGCATCTTCAAGGGGAAGGCGTCCTAGATGACCGGCCCCGGCGACATTGGCTTGTGGACTATTCCGGTCGCGGTGCTCGGCGGCGCAGTGCGCGTCTCGACGCCATTTCTGTTCGTCAGCTTGGGCGAGTGCATTACCGAGCGCAGCGGCCGGATCAATCTTGGCCTTGAAGGTACGCTAGTGATGGGCGCCATGGCAGGCTATGGCATCTCCTACCTCACCGGCTCGCCCTGGCTGGGCGTGCTCGCCGCAGGCATAACCGGGGTGGGGATGGGCGCCTTGCACGCCGGCATTTGCGGCCTGCCGCGGGTCAACGACATCGCCGTCGGTATTGCCTTGATGCTGTTCGGCGTGGGGCTCGCCTTCTTTCTCGGCAAGCCGCTGATCGAACCGACCGCCCCGCGGCTGCCCTCGATCGATCTCGGCTGGTGGACCGATATTCCGCAGCTGCACGCCGCGTTGCGAATCAACGTGCTGTTTCTCATCGGCGTGGCGCTGGCGCCGGTGCTGGTTTGGGCGCTGCGGACCACCCGCTGGGGCCTGATCATACGCACCGCCGGCGAAAGTGCCGACGCCGCCCTGTCTATGGGCTATTCGGTCAATCTGATCCGTTTGCGAGCCACCATGTTCGGCGGTTTCCTGGCCGGGATCGGTGGCTCGTTTCTGTCGCTTTACTATCCCGGCAGCTGGAACGAAGGACTATCGAGCGGTCAGGGAATTACCGCGGTGGCGCTCGTCATCTTTGCGCGCTGGAACCCGATGTTGTGCCTGGGCGCCTCGATCCTGTTCGGCGGCGCCGCCGCGCTCGGTCCGGCGTTGCAATCGGTCGGCTATAGCCACGGCTATCACCTGTTCAACGCCGCGCCGTATATTCTGACGCTGTTGATCATGATCGCGACCTGCTCGCCCAAGCGCACCTTGATCGGCGCGCCGGCCGAGCTGTCGATTACGAGGTGAGCCATGCCCCAACCGGCGCGCAAAGAAAGCAATGCGACGGCGCGATACGTCGCCGCCGATCCCTACATGTGGCCCTATAACGGCGATCTGCGGCCGCAAAACACCGCGCTCATCATCATCGACATGCAGACCGACTTCTGCGGCGTTGGCGGTTATGTCGATAAGATGGGCTACGATCTGTCGCTGACCCGCGCGCCGATCGAGCCGATCAAGCGGACGCTCGCCGCTGCCCGCGCCAAGGGCTTTCACGTTATTCACACCCGCGAAGGTCATCGGCCCGATCTGACTGACTTGCCCGCCAATAAGCGCTGGCGCTCGCGGCAGATCGGCGCCGGCATCGGCGATCCCGGCCCCTGCGGCCGCATCCTGGTGCGCGGCGAGCCGGGTTGG
>DATKRE010000129.1:0-2777 GCA_035532335.1 Xanthobacteraceae bacterium
CATCCTGACGGCAATATCTGGTTCGTCGAAACCGGCGCCAACGCGTTAGGCCGGCTCGCGCCAGATGGAAGCATTGTCGAGTTTCCGGTCCCGACGCCGAACGCTTCGCTGCGCGGCGTCACCGTCGGCGCCGACGGCGACCTTTGGTTCACTGAAAACTTCGCCAACAAGATCGGCCGCATGGCGCCGAACAGTACGGTGTTTGGCGAATACGCTATACCGACCGCGGGCAGCGGGCCCGCGCTGCATCACCGCCATGGCGGACGGGCACTTGTTTTTCACCGAATACGACGCCGGCTTGATTGGCGAAATCATCCCGCAATGACTGTGAATCGGCGCGCCGTTTGACCCCCAATCGGCGTCGAAGATTCACCACGTGTAGCGCCAAGGGCCCTGGTTTCACAGGCTGTACCATCAAGCTGTGCCATCAAGAAGAATTTCAAAGCAAGAAGTGCTGGAAAATCAATATTGTAGCTAAATGGTGGGCGCTGTAGGGATTGAACCTACGACCTCTCCCGTGTGAAGGGAACGCTCTCCCGCTGAGCTAAGCGCCCGGCCGTGACCGGCGGTGGATTTAAGGAACGGCCCATCGGAGTGTCAAGCGAAGGACGCCGAAGGCCCAGCGAAGATCAAAGATCGATCGTGCTGTAGATCGTCGCCATCAGCCCCACCTTTTCGTTGGTGACGGTGACGGCCGCGGTCAGGCTTTCATGCCCCTGTAGTCTGCCGTCAGCAACCGCCGAACGCAGCACCCGCTCCAGTTCTTGCTGGGCGGAAAAGCTGATTTTTTTGACGAACCGCTCGACCGCCGCGGCAATGGCCTCGTCTTTCATGTCCCACCCTTGTGCGCGAGCCGATTGGCGCCGGAGATACGCTACGCCCGCGGATAGCAAGAAATTTAGTTAATCCGCCGATCCGACCTGCGCGTTATCGATGTCACGGACTTTTCCTTTTCACCATCCGCCATTCGGACTACCAATAAGAAAGCGACGAACACGACACGGATAAACCGACAGCGTGAAGGAGGGGCAAGGTGGGATACTTTTCACAGGAAAAAGCTGCGCAATCGAAAAACGGCTTCAACGGCGCGGGCGCACCCGGTCCCGAGGCAGCGGCTCCGGCGGGCAAGAGCGCGGCGACGACCGTGTCAACACTCGGTCCCGGCATGCTCATCACCGGCAATATCGTTTGCGAGGGTGCCGCCCAGATCTTCGGCCGCGTGATCGGCGACGTTCAGGCGGTTGAAATCATCATTGGCGAGGGCGCGTTGGTCGAAGGCAATATCACCGCGCACGAGATCGCCATCGAGGGCGCCTTCAAAGGCACCGTTCGCGGCCATAGCGTACGGCTCAGGGGTAATGCGTCGGTCGACGGCGAGATCTACAGCAAATCGCTGACGGTCGAAGAAAATGTCCTGTTTGAAGGACTGTCGCGGCGGCTCGATAAGTCAATCGAATTGCCGAGCTGCGCCCAGGCGGCGGGCGGCGACACCGCGGCGCCGGCTGCCACCGCCGGCACGCCACACGTTTCCGAACTCATCATCTAGGTTTGCGCGGAGGCGCTCATCTGAGCGCCTCCAGCAGTTCCTTGGCGCCGGGCTTTTTGATCTCCCGATCCATGACCGCGTCGGTCGCCGCGATCAGCTTGGCGACAACGTTGTTGCGTTGCGCGACCGGATTGTCGCGATAACCGCTTTGCTGAAAGAAATTTGCCGTCGCCACCTTGTCGCGCCAAGCGGCCGGCATGGTGATCATGTCGAAGCCACTGCCATCGCCGGTCAGGTTCATCATTTCCAGTTCGGCAGCGGTTAGCGTCGCGTCCAGTCCTTTACGGCGCGCAAACACGATCGAATCCATCAGCTTCTGCGTTTGCAGCAGCGGACCGATATCCAGGTCCAAATTCAGCGCGTGGACGCCCAGCCCTTTCGGCGTATTGGCGAGCAATTGATGCTTGTTCCAGTCATCCGGAACGCTGCGGGCAAAGCCGATCATCTTGCGCAGAATGACGAGCTTGGCATCAAGCGCGCTCCTGCGGCCGTGAGGCAGCCGCGCGGCACGCGCGAGCAAGGCCCTGACGAAAGCATTGCCGCTCTCGGCGACGATCTCGACACTGTTGGTCGACAGCAGCTGATTGTAGCCGAGCGCCGTGGTAATCGCGTGCGCACGCTTGTTGTTTTCAAGCCCCGCCTGCACGTCGTATTCGCCGTTGCCGCCTGCCTCAAAAGCGTAGATGCGCACGATCTGCTCGCGCCCAAGTCCTGCCGTGAGCGCCACCCGCGCGTAGGTTTGCTTGAACGCGCTTTCGCTTTGCGGCAACAGCGGCACAAAGTTGAATTCGCGCTGCGCTGCGGCGAGAAAATCGGCCACCACCGGCACGTAGGGCGGCAGCGGCGCCGCTTCCGGCGGCATTGTGGGATCGCGCGGCTTCGGCGGACCGGTATAAACCGGCGGCTGCGCGAGCACGTAATCGTTGAGCGTGATCGTCTCGTGGTTGGCGCGCTTGGCGCGCCGAAGCCGCCGCTTTTCGGCGATCGAACGCCAATAGGATTCGGCGGCGGCGTCATAACTCGCGCGCGCGCTCTGGTACTCGGCAAGCGCGTGTCGATAGAGGACCATCGCCGCGGCAAGATCGGGGGCAGCGACGGCGGCCGGCCGGCTGCGTTCGTCGGCGGCGTGGGCGACGAGCCCCAACGACGACCAGGCGACGGCGGCGGTCGCCACCAGGGCGAGCAATCGGGCAGGGATGGCAAACGGCAAATTCCGGCCCCGGCGCACTAG
>DATKRE010000130.1:0-3198 GCA_035532335.1 Xanthobacteraceae bacterium
ACCGGCGATGAGCCGGACGCGGACCCATTCTATCGTACCACGTCCTTCAAGGCGAAACATTTGGGGCAATTATGGTTCGACCGCTGCGGCTGACCGGTCTTTCGGCGCTACTAGCCTTCGCCGGAATGGCGTTGCCTGCGCGCGCCGAATTGCTCCCTCCTGCACCCCCCGCGGTCGTTAATTGGACCGGCTTCTATCTCGGCGGCGATGTCGGCGCGATCTTTAATGATGCTCGTTTCGTCCGTCCCGGGTCGGGTCTGCAAGAAATCTCGATCGGGACGATCGACGGCCGGCCGACATATGGAATGTACGGGGGGTTCAATTACCAGCTATCGCCGTGGTGGGTTGTCGGTATTGAAGGCAACCTGAACTGGCTGAGCGCGGCCTATTATCGGGAGCTGGGGTCCGCAATCGACTTCCTGCAGGAAGCGCATTTTGTCGATTCCGTCGCCGTCCGCGGTGGCCTCTTATTGCGGCCGGACACCATGATTTACGGCAAGGTCGGGCCGGCCTGGATCGGGGTTTCCGGTATTCAAGGATTTGGTACGCCGTTTCAGCAGACATTGCTCGGAGTTCAAGGCGCCGTCGGCATCGAGGCGATGGTGACGCCGAACGTCTCTGTTCGTGGTGAAATCTCCTACACCTACGCCGATCAGCTCTCGCTGAACTCCGGTACCGATCTTTACCGGCCAGCCTTCCTGATGATGCAACTCGGCGCCTCGTATAAATTCGATCCACCGGCAGGTTGGGGCGTCCCCGCAGCTTCGCGTGGTCCGTTGTCGGCGATCCCCTACTTGCCAAGTCTGGCGAGCCTGTTCCCGGCGCCGTCGGCCTCCCCGATCCTCACCAAGGCGGAGCGCGGCGCTGCGGTCGCCGATCCGGCGCCACGCTGGACCGGAATCGAGTTCGGCGGGTTTGTCTCGGCCAATGCCAATCAGGTGCGCTACACCGACACCCTTGGCGGCACACCGGGAGGCTTGTTGGGCCCGTTCACCGATTTCACGGTCGGCGGCGGATGGTTCGTCGGGGCAAATTATCAATTTGAGCGACTGGTGGTCGGTATCGAAGGCAGCGGCAATTATGAAAACGCCAACTTCAATACTGCGGCGGGTTCCGGCGGCGTCGTTAACTTTTATCACTTCGCAAATATGGACCGTGTGCTTGCGTTGACCGGACGGCTCGGCTGGCTGATGACGCCTGGTACGCTCCTTTATGGGAAAGCCGGCCCCGCCGTCATGAGGTTCACACCGGACGGGAACTTCTGGAACGCCGTTGCCCCGAACAGCGTCGGCGGCACGGGTTTCGCCGGTTATGAGGCCGGAATCGGCATCGAAACTTACCTTTTGCAGAATTTAAGCTTGCGCTTCGAGGCGCTCTACGTTCACTCAGGCCAGACGCTTGTGCTAAACGGCGTTGTGCCGAACGAGTTCACGCTGCAACCGTCGATTTTGTCGGCGACGCTGGGCCTGGCCCTGCATCTTTAGATCACAGCAGCGCGGTTTCGAACGACGCTCAACCGCGATCTTGACGCGGCATGAATGCTTAACCGGCAATCGGTCACGTGTTCACTGTGCTCAGTATGGAGTAATATAGCGTAATGGCAAAAAACCCCACCGCTTCCGAGCCGCAATCGACCACACCGGAGCCGCCTAAGCCCGCGACCGTGCAGTGGATCGACAAGACCATGGCAACCCATTTTGCCAACGTGGTGAACGTCCAAAGCACCCGCGAGCAGGTCGATCTGTTTTTCGGCACCAATCAAACCTGGAACGTCGCCGGCGGCGCTCAGGTCGCCGTCGACCTCAGCAACCGGATTATTCTGACGCCGCATGCCGCAAAGCGGCTTTGGACGGTGCTTGGCGGCGTGTTGCGCGAGTACGAGACGCGGCACGGCTCCCTCGACATCGAACGGTAATCCGCGTGAGCCGCGGCCCGCAAAGCCGGCATCCGTTCGACGACCCTGCTTCGACTGGGTCGAGCGGGTCGGCGGAATCCGACCAAACCCGGGGCGACCGTGAGTCGGCCGGCGCCGCGATCGCGTCGCTTGAACCGGCACTATGGAAGCGGCTTACCGACGCAGGCAGCCTAGTCGAAGCCGCGCGTGCCTGGCTCGCACTTCAATGTCAGATGATCGATGGCGTGACCCGCGGCATCGTGCTGCTGGCCGGTGACAAGCCAAACAGTTTCGAGGCCGCGGGGTTTTGGCCGGAAGGGTCGGGAACCTCGCCGGCGCTGACACAAATCGCCGAAACGGCCTTGCGTGAGCGTCGCGGCGTCGCCAGCGATGACCGTGCGCAAGCCGCCGATCCCGCCGGCGCGCTGCACGTCGCCTTTCCGATTTTGCTTGATGGCGAGCTTGAGGGAGCCGTTGCGGTCGCATTGCGGAGCGGGCGCGCTGAAGACGGCCGGCAAGCGCTGCGCCAATTGCAATGGGGCATGGCATGGATTCGCGAGCGGCTTCGTCAAGCTCGCGGCGCCGCGCAAGACCGCCTGCTCGATCGGTCCCGCACGGCACTGGATCTGATCGGCGGGGCGCTGGATCATGAAGGCTTCGACGCAGCGGCCATGGCAACCGTCACCGGTCTGGCGCTGCGCTGCAAATGCTCGCGCGTCAGCCTGGGATTCCGTGAAACCAAATCGACTGCGGTAAAGGTGATTTCGCATACGGCGCAGTTCGGCCAGCAAATGAACCTGATCAGCTGCCTCGGAGCGGCTATGGACGAAGCGCTCGACCAGCGTTGCGTCATTCTTTATCCCGGCGCGCCGGATCAATTGTTGGCGACCACCGCTCACGCCGATCTCTCGCGCGTGCAGCAGGACGGCCAAGTCCTTACCGTGCCGTTGCTGGTTGGCGACCGCTTCGTCGGAGCGCTGACATTCGAACGGCCCCCCGGCTCTCCGTTCGAACCCGAAACCATCGAACTGCTCGAAAATGTGACGGCCGCGATCGGGCCGCTGCTCGAGGAACGGCGGCAAAACGATCGCTGGATTTTCGTCAAAGTCATCGAGAGCGCACATCTCCAGCTGACGCGCCTGTTCGGACCCGGACACCTGGCGCGCAAGCTGATCGTTGCCGCCCTTGTCGCGGTCGCCTTGATCCTGACTTTCGTGCGTCCGACCTATCGCGTCGATGCCGATGCCAAGATTGAAGGTCTGGTGCGCCGCGCCGTAGTCGCGCCTTACGACGGCTTCATTAAG
>DATKRE010000131.1:0-86526 GCA_035532335.1 Xanthobacteraceae bacterium
GCGGCTCGGCCATTACTTCGGCAACACCGCGCAATTCTGGCTCGATCTGCAAAGCCAATATGATATCGCGATGGTCGAACGCGAAAGCGGCGCCGAAATCGCGCGCCGTGTGCGGCCCGCGGACGCGGCATAATTTCTCTCTCCTCTGTGGGAGAGGGGAGATGGTGCCGCGCGAAACGAACACGCCCTTTCGTTCGATCGCCATGTCAAACAGCGAAGTAACCTCCGTCATTCCGGATTGCCGCGTCAGCGGCAAATCCGGAATCCATAAGCCCTGCCGCCCGGTTTAACCTCAGAGTAAAAGCCCAGCGCCGGGACTATGGATTCCGGGTTCGCATTCGCGCCCCGGAATGACGACACGGAAAATCGTTCTCGCGGCGCATCCTCGTTTCTCCTTCTCCCCGCCTGCGGGAAGAGGTGAGCGCGGAAGCCAGCTCTCGCCGCGCCGGTCATTCCGGCCGAGCGTCAGCGAGAGCCGGAATCCATAACCACAGACGATGCAAAAGAATTTCTGGCACACCGGGATTATGGATTCCGGGTTCGCGCGGTGCGCGCCCCGGAATGACGACGTAGAGAATTATTCTCGCGATGCATCTGCATCCGAGTTCTGCTCACCACCACGACGAAGAAGATTCTTTGAAACGGCCCCCTCAATCGAAAGAGGGAAAGCGAAGCGCCGAAAGGCGCATCCAGCCACGGCCGTGCTTTGCGAGGCACGGCAGCGCGTCTTGCGATCGACGCGCTCGCCTTCCGGCGCTTCACGGCGGCACTTGTCATAGCGAGCGAACGCTTTGACTCAGCCCAGGCCGCGCTTCGCGCGAAACACGATGCGGAGGCGTTACCTCCGCTTTGAATCGCGCTTAAGCGAAGCACCTCGCGCGCCGGTCTTGATGCCGGCGGGGTCGATACCCGGACCGCCCGGGAGCGGGGTTACAAGCCCCACCCGCAGGAACCGCACTCGCTCCATCAACTGGCTGTCACCGGTCAACGTCCCTGACGTGAGCGAGATGCGGCGGTTATGGTGATCGCGGCGGCGAAGTCAAAGGCTTTGCATTTGTGCCGGTGAACCGGGAGCTTCCGCGCCGCGCGTATTTCTGCAAGGCGCGCATATCGCGCAAGATTCTTTGGCGGCTGAAAGAACGCCTCTCCCCGCGCGCGGGGAGAGGCCGCCGAGCATCGGCAGATGCGAGGCGGGTGAGGGGGGCACTTTTCCCGTCATCCTGAGGCGAACGCCGAAGACGTGCCTCGAAGGACGACGGCCGAGGCATTTGCGCTGGCACCCTTCGAGTAGAGTAGGGTGGGCAAAGGCGCGTAGCGCCGTGCCCACGCAGAACATTCCAAAAATACCGCGTGGGCTTCGCTGAGCTCAGCCCACCCTACGCTTGCCGAAAATTCGCCATTGCCGATGGGTGGTTTCGTCATTGCGAGCCCGAAGGGCGAAGCAATCTAGTAGGCCGTTATGGATTGCTTCGTCGCTAAGGCTCCTCGCAATGGCTCGCTCCGTCATGGCCGGGCTTGTCCCGGCCATGACGGAGCCGGGGCGTCAGCAGGGCACGCCCGGTGGTGACGAGTGGGTAGCGTGACTGCCAGCGAAGCGAGAACCAAAAGACGGATAAGATTGCTTTGCAGCGGAGCTAACTTTCGAACCACTTATTGGAGATCGTTCTCAATGCAAGTTGCACGAGCTTGTTGTCGGCAAGGCGTTTAAGGAGCGATTTGGCTTCTTCTTTTTCCACAATTGAGGCCTCGGTGGCATCAACAATACTGATCATTTTCTCGACATTGAACGTCAAATTTTGGGAGTTACCTTGACCGCCAATTTGAACGCCATGTGAGGCGGAAATATTGATGCTGCTGTCGATGCTGACGGCAATGGGCGACCGGGCATTGCCTTCGACGATGTCAACTCCGAATGCCGTGATTGAGCTATATCCGGCTCGATATGAATGGCCCATTATTTGCCGAAACTGTATTAGTCCTTTCTCGTGTAACTGGGCAGCGCAGTTTCCCAGAACGGAGGGCTCGATATTCATCACTCCTAGCCCGTCTGGAACCATAACCATGCCATTGTTTGAGTGTCGGATGTCATACAGTCGTTGAAGGATGATTCCCCGTACTCGCTGTCTTTCATTTGGATGCACCTTTAGTAAGTGAAATTCATTTTCCTTAGCTTTTCCAGATGGCCAAGACGGCGAGAAGCAAGCCGCCGAGCGCGAACGCGAACGCAATGGTCTTATTGTCTACAATCCAATTCCATATTTCGCGCAACCGACCGCCGTGCATCTCCCACCGAGTTGTGTTGGTTTTTAACGCACGATCCTGAACCCGCGATAGGATGTTTGCGATAACATCGACTTTACGTAACGTGGACTGATGCAAGCCCACGTAATTTCTCTGTTCAAAAGCGCGGGCCTCATCTTCACCTGTCAAAAATCTAGCGGCCTAACGCGATTGATTTCCAATAGACTGGTAAGTCGCGGGTGGCCCGCGTAACCGACTCCGTAGATATCGACCAATACTCGCGAAAGATCGATTTTCTTATCATCCTCGATTACTATCGGCTCTCCACCAAGAACACGAAAGCGATGCTCTATGGCGGCAAAACCGTAGTTCATATCGCGCATGTTCCAATGTATGTATTTCATTCCGCGATGACCGCCGACATGCGCATAAAACCGTGTCAGCATTTCTTTTTCCAGCTCGTCATAATGCTGCTCAATCTCGGCAAGGGGGATTCTTCGTTCCTCAGCGATTTGATGAATTGAGAACGACAATGTTTGACCAGTGTCGAACTTTCGAACGGCAATAGAAGTAATACGCGGCGATCGTCCGTCCGGGCGATCGTAAAAGCTCTCGCACGAATAATGGATCACCCAGCAATTTGCCGCCTCGGCGCGCAGTGTGTCTACGGCAACCCAGCCCTCACGCTGTCTCCGCGGATTGGGACCAGTCACCTTCTCTTACTCCGCCGCCTCGACGCGTTTCTTCCGCTTCGACGCCGAGCTTCGCGCCAGCACCGGCTTCAAAAACGCCCCGGTGTAACTGCGCTTCTCCGCAACGATCGCTTCCGGCGGCCCGGACGCGACGATTTCGCCGCCGCCATCGCCGCCTTCCGGGCCGAGGTCGATGATCCAGTCCGCGGTCTTGATGACTTCCAGATTGTGCTCGATGACGACGACGGTGTTGCCGGTATCCACCAGCTCGTGCAGCACCTCCAACAGCTTCGCCACGTCGTGGAAGTGCAGCCCGGTGGTCGGCTCGTCGAGGATGTAGAGCGTGCGGCCGGTCGCGCGCTTCGATAATTCCTTGGCGAGCTTGACGCGCTGCGCCTCGCCGCCCGACAGCGTGGTCGCCTGCTGGCCGACATGAATGTAATCGAGGCCGACGCGGCGCAGCAGCGTGAGCACGTCGCGCACCCGCGGCACCACCTTGAAGAATTCCAGCGCCTCCTCGACGGTCATATCGAGCACGTCGGCGATGGATTTGCCCTTGAACAGCACCTCCAGCGTCTCGCGGTTGTAGCGCTTGCCCTTGCAGACATCGCAGGTGACGTAAACATCCGGCAAAAAGTGCATCTCGATCTTGATCACGCCGTCGCCCTGGCAGGCCTCGCAGCGCCCGCCCTTGACGTTGAAGCTAAAGCGACCAGGCTCGTAGCCGCGCGCCTTGGATTCAGGCAAGCCGGCAAACCACTCACGAATGGGCGTGAACGCGCCGGTATAGGTGGCGGGGTTGGAGCGCGGCGTCCGCCCGATCGGCGATTGGTCGATGTCGATAATTTTGTCGAGATGCTCGATGCCCTCGATGCGGTCGAACCGGGCAGGGGCTTCGCTGGCGCCGTTGAGCCGCCGCGCCAACGCCTTGTAGAGCGTGTCGACCAATAGCGTGGACTTGCCGCCGCCGGACACGCCGGTGACGGCGGTGAACAGGCCGAGCGGAATTTCCGCGGTGACGTTTTTCAGGTTGTTGCCGCGGGCGCCGACGACCTTGAGCATGCGCGAGGACGTTTTCGGTCGCCGCTCGGGTACGGCAATCTCGCGGGTGCCGTTGAGATAGTCGCCGGTGAGCGAGCCGGGCGCCGCCATGATGTCGGCGGGCGTGCCTTGCGCAACGATGTTGCCGCCGTGCACGCCGGCACCCGGCCCGACATCGACGACGAAGTCGGCGACTCGAATCGCGTCCTCGTCGTGCTCGACCACGATCACGGTGTTGCCGAGGTCGCGCAGGCGTTTGAGCGTCTCCAAAAGCCGGGCGTTGTCGCGCTGATGCAGCCCGATCGAGGGTTCGTCGAGCACGTACAGCACGCCGGTGAGGCTCGAGCCAATCTGCGAGGCGAGCCGGATGCGCTGGCTCTCGCCACCGGAGAGCGTGCCGGAGGCGCGCGACAGCGTCAGATATTCGAGCCCGACATCGATCAGGAATTTCAGCCGCGCGCGGATTTCCTTGAGGACGCGCACGGCAATCTCGTTTTGCTTGGCGTTGAGCTTTTCCGGCAGGTCGCCGAACCAGGCGGCGGCGGCTATCACCGAGAGCTCGGAGACTTCGCCGATATGCTTACCGGCGATCTTCACGCACAGAGCTTCCGGTTTGAGCCGATAGCCTTGGCAGGCCTCGCACGGCACGTCGGTGAAATAGCGGGCAATCTCCTCGCGCGCCCATTCGCTGTCGGTTTCCTTGTAGCGCCGCTCGAGATTGGTGATCACGCCCTCGAACGGCCGCTTGGTGTCGTAGGCGCGCGCGCCGTCGTCGTAGGAGAAGCGCACGTCGGTCTCGCCGGAGCCGAAAAGAATTGCATCCTGCGTTTTCTTCGGCAGGTCGCTCCACTTGGCTTCGAGGGTGAATTTGTAATGCTTGCCGAGCGCCGCCAGCGTCTGGATGTAATAAGGCGACGACGATTTCGCCCACGGCGCGATCGCGCCTTTGCGCAAGGTGCGTTCTTTGTCCGGGATCACCAGATCGGCGTCGATGTGCTGCTCGACGCCGAGGCCGCCGCATTTCGGACAGGCACCGAACGGATTGTTGAACGAGAACAGCCGCGGCTCGATCTCCGGAATGGTGAAGCCGGACACCGGGCAGGCGAATCTCTCCGAGAACACGAGGCGCTCGGCGGTCTCGTTGCGCTGGCGGTTGGCCTTCGCGCGCTGCGGTTTCTTTTCGCCCGCTGGCTCGGCCTGTTCCCTCCCCCCTTGTGGGGGAGGGTTAGGGAGGGGGGGGAGGGGAATCGCCGCATCCGCCAACTCCACCACCGCCAGCCCGTCGGCAAGGCGCAGCGCCTGTTCGAGCGAGTCCGCCAGCCGCGTCGCGATGTCCGGCCGCACCACCAGGCGATCGACCACCACATCGATGTCGTGGGTGAATTTCTTGTCGAGCGGGCGCACCTCGGCGATCTCGTAGAACTGACCGTCGATCTTGACGCGCTGGTAGCCCTTCTTGGCGAACTCGGCGAGTTCCTTGCGGTATTCGCCCTTGCGCCCGCGCACCACCGGCGCGAGCAGATAAATGCGGGTGCCTTCCGGCAGCGCCAGCACGCGATCGACCATCTGCGAGATGGTCTGGCTCTCGATTGGCAGCCCGGTCGCCGGCGAGTACGGCACGCCGACCCGCGCCCACAGCAGCCGCATGTAATCGTGGATCTCGGTGACGGTGCCGACGGTCGAGCGCGGGTTGCGCGAGGTAGTCTTCTGCTCGATCGAGATCGCGGGCGACAGGCCGTCGATCTGATCGACGTCCGGCTTCTGCATCATTTCGAGGAATTGCCGCGCGTAAGCCGACAGGCTTTCAACGTAGCGGCGCTGGCCCTCGGCATAGATGGTGTCGAAGGCGAGCGAGGATTTGCCGGACCCGGACAGTCCGGTGAAGACCACGAGCTTGTCGCGCGGCAAATCGAGATCGACGTCTTTGAGATTGTGCTCGCGGGCACCGCGGATGGAGATGGTGCGGCCGTCCTTGACCGCATCCGGCAAACGGTTTTGCCCGCGCGCCGCACGGTCGCGGCGGCCGGACTTCTTATCGGCGCTGTCGAACAGGTCGCTCATGGGGAAATCGGCTCAAGGTCCGCCAATCGCGTGGCGGTCAGCACGCACGCGCCAGCCGAACATAGTAAGAACGCGCGGCCTTTGCCAGTGTGCGGCCGGCGGCCGTCCCCCGGAAAACGCACGTACGAGGCTGCCGCCAGGTGGGTAGCGAATGTTAAATCCACTCCACTAGTCGCCGCCCTTGCGTGCAGCTTTTTCATCAAGACCGGACTGACGCGTGCGCTCCGCCAGCGCGGACTCGACTTCGGCCAGCGTGATGCCGCGCGCGTGCAGCACAACAAGCAGATGGTAGAGCACATCGGCGGCCTCCGCGACCACGCGGTCGCGGTCTTCGCCGACGGCGGCGATCGCCATTTCAACGGCTTCCTCGCCGAATTTCTTGGCGCAGTGGATCACGCCCTTGTCGAGTAGCGAGCGCGTATAGGAGGCGTCGGCACCGGCTTGCGCGCGCGCCTTTACCCGCTTTTCGAGATCCTCGAGTGTGAACGCGGCCATGCCGTTCTTTAGCACCTCTACACCGGTGCGGGGAGGCCCGGCCCGTTGTAAGACCGCATCCGGTAGTTCATCCCGACACCGGAAGATATGAGGATCGAACTATGGCGCGGCCGGTTCTGGATTTCTGGTTCGATTTCGCTTCCACCTATTCCTACCCGGCTGCCATGCGCATCGGCTCGCTGGCGGAGGCGGCCGGAATCGACGTCCGGTTTCGTCCGTTCCTGCTCGGTCCGATCTTCAAGGCACAGGGCTGGGAAACCTCGCCATTCAATCTCTACCCGGCCAAGGGCCGCAACATGTGGCGCGACCTCGAACGGCTGTGCGCCGATTTGTCTCAGCCGTTCGCCCGGCCCGATCCGTTCCCGCAAAACAGTCTGCTGGCCGCCCGCGTCGCGTTGGCCGTGCCGGAGACGAAGCGCGAGGATTTCTGCACCGCCATCTTCCGCATGCAATTCGCCAACGGCCGGCGCATCGATCAACCGGATGCCATCGGCACGATCCTCGCCGGCCTCGAAACCGACCCGACAGCTTTGCTCGCCGCCGCTCAAACCGACGCGATCAAGGACAAGCTGCGGGCGGTGACCGCGGAGGCGCAGCGGCTCGGCATCTTCGGCGCGCCGACTTTTATCACCGCCGACGGCGAGTTGTTCTGGGGCAACGACCGGCTCGAACGCGCTCTCGCCTGGACGCAACGAGGCAAATAAGTTGGAGCGTGATCGGTTCGGAAAACCGGTGACGGCTTTTTTTTCCGGATTGTGCCCTAAGGATCGAGCCGCACCGGCAAGCCGGCACGCGCCATGTAGTCTTTCGCTTCGCGGACCGAATGCTCGCCGAAATGAAAGATCGATGCCGCCAGCACGGCGCTGGCGTGGCCGTCGCGAATGCCCTCGACAAAATGTTCGAGCGTGCCGACGCCGCCCGAGGCGATCACCGGCACCGTCACCGCGTCGGCGATGGCGCGGGTAAGCGCGATATCGAAGCCCTTGCGGGTGCCGTCGCGATCCATGGAGGTGAGCAGGATTTCGCCGGCGCCGAGCGCCACCACTTCGCGGGCGTAAACAACCGCATCGATGCCGGTCGGGTGGCGGCCGCCATGCGTGAAGATTTCCCAGCGATCCTGCTCCGGCGGCTTTGACACCTTCTTTGCATCGATCGCCACCACGATGCATTGATCGCCAAATTTCTCCGCCGCTTCCTTAACGAAGGAGCGGCGTGCAACCGCGGCGGTGTTGATCGATACTTTGTCGGCGCCCGAAGCCAGCAGGGTGCGGATATCATCAATGGTGCGCACACCGCCACCGACCGTGAGCGGCATGAAGCAGGCTTCGGCGGTCCGCCGCACAACGTCGAGCATGATGCCGCGGTCCTCGTGGCTTGCAGTGATGTCGAGGAAGGTGAGTTCGTCGGCCCCGGCGGCATCATAGGCGATGGCGGCTTCGACCGGATCGCCGGCGTCACGTAGATTGACGAAATTGACGCCCTTGACCACGCGACCGTCCTTGACGTCAAGGCAGGGAATGATGCGGACTTCGAACATCGCGCTCAGGCCGCCCGCGCCGCGCGAACCAGCGCGAGCGCCGCCGCCACGTCGAGCCGGCCGTCATAAAGCGCGCGGCCGGCAATGGCGCCGGCGAGTTTTTTGGCGCGCGGCGCAGTGAGCGCGCGCACGTCGTCGAGCGACGCGAGCCCACCGGACGCAATCACTGGAATCGATACCGCGTCGGCAAGCGCGACGGTGGCGTCGATATTCAACCCCTTGAGCATGCCGTCGCGCGCAATGTCGGTGTAGATGATCGCCGCGACGCCGGCATCTTCGAACCGTCTGGCGATATCGAGCGCGGACAATTCCGATGCTGTTGCCCAACCCTCCACCGCAACCTTGCCGTCGCGGGCGTCGAGGCCGACGGCAATGCGGCCGGGCAAGTCTTTTGCCGCTTGCTTGACCAGCGCCGGATCGCGCACCGCGGCGGTGCCGATGATGACGCGCGTCACGCCCCTGCCAAGCCAGCCATCGATGGTGGCGCGGTCGCGGACGCCGCCGCCGAGTTGCAGCGGCATCTTCACCGCGGCCAGGATGCGCTCGACTGCGGTGGCGTTCACCGGCTTGCCGGCAAACGCACCGTCGAGATCGACCACGTGGAGATATTCGAAACCCTGCGCGGCGAAAGCGCGCGCCTGCTCGGCCGGGTCGCGATGAAATACCGTCACCCGCGCCATGTCACCTTGTTGCAGGCGCACAACCTCGCCGTTTTTCAGATCGATCGCGGGAAACAGGATCACGGCTTCCACGTGAGAAAATTGGCAATCAGCGCCAGACCGAGCTTCTGGCTCTTCTCCGGATGAAATTGGGTGCCGACGATGTTGTCGCGCGCAACAATCGCGGTGACCGATCCGCCGTAATCGGATTCCGCCAGAACGTCTTCACGCCGCGCCGCGTTGAATGAATAGGAATGCACGAAATAAGCGTGCAGACCCTGCGGGCCGAGGTTCAAACCCTCGACCAGCTTGTGCGGCCGCGCAACGTTGAGCGTGTTCCATCCCATGTGCGGAATTTTCAGGCTGGGGTCCTGCGGCGCGATGCGATCGACTTCGCCGGCGATCCAGCCGAGCCCCTCCGTCACCTGATATTCGCGCCCGCGTTCGGCCAGAAGCTGCATGCCGACGCAGATGCCGAAGAATGGCCGGCCCTTCCGCCGCACGGCTTCGTCAAGCGCGGCAACCATGCCGTCGATTGCATCGAGACCGCGACGGCAGTCGGCGAAGGCGCCGACGCCGGGCAGCACGACACGATCGGCGGCAGCGACAGCGCCCGGATCGTTGGTCACCAGGATCGGCTGGTCGAAGCCGGCCGCATGAGCGGCGCGCTCGAACGCTTTGGCGGCCGAGTGCAGATTGCCGGAGCCATAATCAACGATGGCGACGGTCACCGGTTTGCTCCCGCCTCGGGGAACAAGCCGACGATATCCGGTGGGTGCGAAGGCGGTACCGGCGGTACCGAAGGCGCCGACGGACCGCCGGATGCGGCAGGCGGCGGGCTGCGTTGTTCCGCTACGGAACCGACCCACGAATCGAAAAAGCGGCGCTCGGCGTCTTCCAGATCGGCGCCGCTGACGATCCCGATGTCCCGAAAGCCGCGCCGCCGCAGCGCGAAACGGCGCAGCGTCGCAGCTTCCATGCCGACCAAAAGCGCGATGGCAAGTCCCACCAGAGCGATACCGGCGACCCCGACGCCGGCCAAATGCATCGCCGTCTCCACGATCCCGGTGATCACCAGATAAAGCACCAGCACCAGCCACATCCGATAGCGCGCCATCCACAGCACCGTGAACAGCAACGCCCAGAACGAGAAGCCCTCACGCACAAAAACGATGCGCTCCGGATCGGAAACGGCGTCCGCGGCGCGCCGCGGCGGTTCGTGAACGGTGAATACAGGCATGAAATAATTCCAACGCTGTCTCGGCGTTTTCGCAGAGACGATTTAAGGTCAACCGCCGAGCGTACCCTTGGTCGATGGCACTTCCTGCGCGGCGCGCGGATCGATCGCCACCGCCGCTCGCAACGCCCGCGCCAAGCCCTTAAAGCAGGATTCGGCGATGTGGTGGTCGTTGGTGCCGGAGAGCGTGGCCACGTGCAGCGTCACCGCGGCGTTGATGGCGAAGGCCTGAAACCATTCCTGCACCAGTTCGGTGTCGAACGGACCGACCTTGTCGCGCACGAACTCCGATTCGAATATCAGGTATGGCCGGCCGGAAATATCGATCGCTACCCGCGTGAGCGCCTCGTCCATCGGGACGTGCACGTCGGCGTAGCGGGTGATGCCTTTCATGTCGCCAAGTGCCTGTTTTACCGCCTGACCGAGTGCTATTCCGACATCCTCGGTGGTGTGGTGGTGATCGATGTGCAGGTCGCCCTTGGCCTTGATCTCCATGTCGATGTGCGAGTGGCGCGCCAACAATTCGAGCATGTGATCGAGAAATCCTATTCCGGTGGCGATCGCGGAACGGCCTTCGCCGTCAAGGTTGATGGCAACCTCGACTGCGGTTTCCTTGGTGGTCCGCTTGACCGACGCCTTGCGCATTATGCTCTCCGCGACGCGCCGCCTTTTATCAGGGCTTTGGCCGATCCGCCAATCGGCGGACGGCGCATTTGCAATGATGGCCGGCAACTCCTAAATCATGGCGTAAACCAAGGCTTTCCAGCGAATGTCAGTCTCTGAAACCGGTTTCTCCGGCACATCCGGCCCTTGGCACGGCACCACCATCCTGACCGTGCGCAAGGCCGGCATGGTCGCGCTCGGCGGCGACGGCCAAGTGACGATCGGCCAAACCATCGTCAAATCCAATGCGCGCAAAGTGCGCCGCCTGGCCAGCGGCGACGTGATCGGCGGCTTTGCCGGTGCGACCGCCGACGCCTTCACGCTGTTCGAGCGGCTTGAGGCCAAGCTTGAGCAATATCGCGGACAATTGATGCGGGCGGCGGTGGAACTTGCCAAGGACTGGCGCACCGACCGGTATCTGCGGCGGCTTGAAGCCATGATGCTCGTTGCCGACAAGGACATATCGTTGGTGCTCACCGGAACCGGCGACGTGCTTGAGCCCGAGGCCGGAATTGCCGGGATCGGCTCGGGCGGCAACTACGCGCTCGCCGCCGCCCGCGCGCTTACCGACGGCCCGCTCGATGCGGAGGCGATCGTGCGCCGCTCGCTCGATATTGCCGCCGATATCTGTGTCTATACCAACCGCAACGTCACCATCGAAACGTTGAAGAGCGCTTGACCGATGGCGGCACGCCCATACGCGTTTCATCCGATGGCCGCGGCGGACCTGCCGACGGTCCGGCGGTGGTTGGGGATGCCGCACGTTGCCGAATGGCGGGGCGATCCGGACGAACAATTCGGGTTGGTCAGCGAAGACCTGCATCATCCGGCGATGGATCAATTTATTGTTGCGCGCGACGATCGGCCGTTCGCCTATTTGCAATGTTACGATCCGCTCGCCTGGCCGCAGCACGGTTTCGGCAAGCTCACGGCCGGTACACGCGGGATCGATCAGTTCATTGGCGAAACAAGTATGATCGGCCAAGGGCACGGTTCCGCTTTGATCCGCGCTTTCGTCGATGACTTGCTCGCCGCGGGCGCTCCGCGCGTCGTCCCCGATCCGAGCCCGCAGAACGCGGGCGCGATCAGAGCCTATGAAAAAGCCGGGTTTCACCGCGATCATCCGGTCCAGACGCCCGACGGCCCGGCGCTTCTGATGGTGCGCAACGCATGAGTGATTTTTCTCCGCGTGAAATCGTCTCCGAACTCGACCGTTTCATTATCGGCCAGACCGACGCCAAGCGCGCGGTCGCGATCGCGTTGCGCAACCGCTGGCGCCGGCTGCAACTCGAGGAGCGGCTGCGCGAGGAAGTACTGCCGAAGAACATTCTGATGATCGGGCCGACCGGCGTCGGCAAGACCGAAATCGCGCGGCGGTTGGCGAGACTCGCGGGCGCGCCGTTCCTCAAAATCGAGGCGACCAAATTCACCGAGGTCGGTTATGTCGGTCGCGACGTCGAACAGATCGTGCGCGATCTGGTCGAGATCGCGATTACCTTGACGCGTGAACGAAAGCGCAAGGACGTACGCACGCGCGCGCAGCAGGCGGCGGAAAACCGCGTGCTCGACGCGCTGGTCGGCGCCGGCGCCAGCGCCGCAACCAAAGAAGCGTTCCGCCGCAAATTGCGCGACGGCGAACTCAACGACAAAGAAATCGAGATCGAGGTGCAAGCGTCCGGCGGCATGCCGTTGTTCGAGATTCCCGGCATGCCGGGCGCGCAGATGGGCGCCGTCTCGATTGGCGATATTTTCGGCAAGCTCGGCGGCGGTCGCACCAAGACGCGGCGCGTCACCGTGCACGAGTCCTACGATATCCTGATCAACGAAGAATCCGACAAGCTACTCGACACCGATCAGCTTACGCAGGAAGCGATCAAATCGGTGGAGAGTAACGGCATCGTCTTTCTCGACGAAATCGACAAGATTTGCGCGCGCGACGGCCGGGCCGGCGCCGATGTTTCGCGCGAGGGGGTGCAGCGCGATCTGTTGCCGCTGATCGAAGGCACCACGGTCGCCACCAAGCATGGAGCAGTAAAAACCGATCATATCCTGTTTATCGCCTCGGGCGCTTTCCATATCTCCAAGCCGTCCGACCTGTTGCCGGAGCTGCAGGGCCGGCTGCCGATCCGGGTTGAATTGAAACCGCTGACGCGCGACGACATGCGACGCATTCTGACCGAACCCGAAGCGTCGCTGATTAAGCAATACATCGCGCTGTTGAAGACCGAGGGCGTGACGCTGGAATTTTCCGAGGACGCCATCGATGCCGTCGCCGACACGGCGGTGGCGGTGAATTCAAGCGTCGAGAATATCGGCGCGCGGCGGCTGCAAACGGTGATGGAGCGCGTGCTCGATGAAATTTCTTTCGCAGCGCCCGACCGATCCGGAGAAACGGTCGAGATCGATGCGGCTTACGTGAACAAGCGTGTTGCCGATTTGGCCAAGAACGCCGATCTGAGCCGGTTTATTCTTTAGCGCTTGAGCTTTGCAGCAGCGGCGGCCGCAGGTGCGGCCAGCCAGGATCATTTCCCGCGTGCGCTGCTGATCTCGCGAATGACCGCCAGCCATTTCTCGACATGCGCAAGCGTTTGCCGGTCGGCTCTGCCGGTCGGCGACGAACCGGGCTTGGACGGTGCAGTGGCGGATTCGTTCATGGCGCGCAGGACCTCATTCGACTGCGATCGTTTTCGCAGACGAAATTGACGGTTGCGAGAACATGATAGTCGTTTCCGGTTGGCATGGTTAACAATGCACTACCGTGCGCGGCGCAGCCGCAGATAGAGCGCGCCCTGCCCGCCGTGCGCGCTATGGGCGTCCTCGAAGCCGAGCACCAGCGAGCGGAATTCCGGCAGCGCCAGCCATTGCGGCACCGCCCGTTTGAGTACGCCGCGCTCGGCACGGGTATCGCGAACATCGCGCGTGCTGCCCTTGCCGGTCACCACCAGTACCGTCTTGAGGCGGTCCGCCTGGGCGCGACGCAGAAAGCGCAGCAGCGCCGCGTGCGCCTCGGCTTGGGTAAAACCGTGCAGATCAAGCCGCGCCTCGATCGGCTCGCGACCGTGCGCCACGCGTTGCTTCAATCGCCGGCCGAGCGGCGCCAGCGGCGGCGCCGGCGGCGGCTGTTTCAGCAGCGCGGGTTTGCCGGGCGCGGCCGGACGTACGGTGGCGGCTGCAGCAGGCTTTGCCTCCAGCGGCGCGAGATCGTTTTCCCCAGCCGTTTCGGCTGACGGCCTTAGCCGCCGCATCGGTGCGATCGACCGTGCCACGCCGCGCCAGAGCGCGCGCTCCTCCTCGGTCAGCGACCGTCGCCGGCTCATTGTTTCCGCCGCGCTTTGGCTTTCGGCTGCGATTGCGCTTCGATCGCGGGCTTGGCTTCCGGTACCGGCACCTCTTCGGCGGTCGGATCGATCATGTCGCTGGCGGTGAATTGGGCAAAGAAGCCCAGGCGCTCCGGCGGCAGCGGCATGTTATGCGCCGCCTCGACCGGGTCGAGCTCGCGCGGCAGCAGCATCACGAATTGACCGTGTTGACGGATCCGGCCGGCAATGCGGGCGGCTTCGGCGCCGGCGCCGAAAAAGATGTCGGCGCGCGCCGGACCAACGATCGCCGAACCGGTGTCCTGCGCGAAAACCAGTCGGCGAAAATGCGTTGCCGCCTTGTCGTTGGCGATCGGCAAATCGGCGGTGATGAAGAACGGCGTGCCGTAAGCGTGCAGAGACCGGTCGACGGCGATGGAACGGCCCGGCACCAGCGGCACACCCTCACCGCCTACCGCTTCGTCGGCGGTTGCCAGATCGGTGATGCGGAAGAAGACATAAGACTTGTTCTGCCGCCGTATGTCTTTGGCCTGATCCGCGTTCGACTCCATCCAGGCGCGGATACCCTGCATGGTTACGTCGTTCTTGGACAATGCTTTTTGCTCCGCGAGCATGCGGCCGACCGGCACGTAAGGCCAGCCATTATGCGAGTCGTAATTGACGCGCAGAATGGTGCCATCCTCGAGCCTGATGCGGGCGGACCCCTGGATTTGCGCGAACAGCACGTCGATCTGGCTGCGCAGGTAACAGATTTCCAGATGCCAGCCATCCAGCGCGCCGTCTTCGATCTCGCCGCGCGTGTAATAGGGCACGATTTTGCGGCGGCCGACGCGACGGCCGACTTTGACCCCCTTGCTCGGAAACGCGTCCTTTCCAAGCTTGCGCCGGCCGGACACCACCAGGTTAGGCGGACGTCGATAGAGCGGCGCGGTGAATTCGCCGGTCGGGACGCGTGAACCTTCGATGACCGGTTCGTAATAACCGGTGAGGAAGCCGTCGCTGTCGCCCAGTTTGCTGATGCGCACTGGCCGGAAATTGTCCTCGAAAAATTCGCGGGCGCCAGCTTCCTCAAGCGGAACGGCGGCAAAACCGCGGGCGCACACACCCTTCAACGCGACGGTGACCGCAACCGTCCCGGGCGGAGGCGCCTGGCGGCTAGCGTTCAGCGCCCGGCAGCTTTCGAGGAAGGCGGCAAAGGCGGTGGCGTGATCGTCATCGGCCCAGCCGTCGATATCGGACCAATCGACCGGCTCGTATTGGGTATCAGGAAATTTGATCGGCCCGGATTCGCCGCTCTGCGCCGCCGCCGGCGCAGCCAAAGCAAGCAAGAAGGCGACCGCCAGTAACACTCGACAACCTGCCGCCATACTTCACTGTCCGGCTTCGGTAGCAACAACCTTCCAGTTCGGATCGCGCGACGACACATCGCGCGCAAAAGTCCAGACGTCGGTGACGTCACTGACCTTGTCGGCGCTGCCATCGATCACGGTACCGGACCGATCCCGCGTGGCGGAAACCAGCTTGGAAACGAAGCGAACGGTGATCTGCGCGGTACGGGCGCGCAATTCGGCGGCGGTGATCGTGGAACCGTCGACGGAAACGAACCGAGATTCGGCGGTCTCGCTGCGCCGTTCACGCTCGCCGATCGCCGCGTCGAAGCCATCGAAGACTTCGCGCGACAACAGATTGCGCAATTGGCCGCGGTCGCCTTCCGCGAAGGCGGTAACGATCATCTCATAGGCCGCGCGCGCACCGGCGATGAAGTGCTTGGCATCGAAGTCCGGCTCGGCGGCGATGATTGCGTCGAGCCCGCCGGCGATGCCCGATCCGGAATCGGCGACATCCTTCCAGCGGTCGGCCGGCTGTGTCGGGGGCGTCTCGGTCGGCCGCGTCGTCACCGGATCGGACGGGGCGGCCGCGGCGGCCGGTCGCGGCGGTAGGGTCACGACCTTGTCGGCGACGGGGCTGCGCGCCTCGCGGGCGGAATAGGGATCATAGGGCGGCCGCTCACGGCCGGTCCGCTGCCCCAAAACGCTACGGAGCCGCAGGAAAATGAACACCGCGAGGGCCAGAAAAATGATGGTGTAAATGTCGAACAAGTTCTGTCTTCTCTCGGCGTCGCGTCGTGACGGGACGGCACATCCCAATTGCGGTTCGAAGCTACTGACCGCAGTGGCGCAGGTTCCCGCTTAATGTAATTAGCGGCGACGAACCATCCAGTGGCCGCTATCCAGTTAGCGTGCCGACGCCGAACTTTAAACGATCAGCGTCTCCGCGCCAACATCGCTGTCGGCCCAACTGTTCCGCTTTGTGTCGATTTCCTGCCAAAGCGCCGCCGATTGCGGGGTTTGCGGCATTGTTCGGCCCCCCATCTCCATGCTAGCCAAGCCTCAGTTAGCTCAAGCCTCGGTTAGCTAAAGCGTTTGCGCCCGTTTAAGTGGGCCGGGAGATTAATCATGTCGGCAAGCAATGGCGGCCCTGCGATTCCGCCGATACCTTCGGATCAGGCGGAAATGCCGCAAATCGCCGTACTCGCGCAGTACGTAAAGGATTTTTCGTTCGAAAATCCGAATGCACCGCGCTCATTGACGCCGGGCGACCAACCACCGAGCATCGGCATCCGGGTGAATGTCGATGCCGCTCCCCTTAGCGCAGCGCCCGTCAGCGCCGCTCCCGTCAGCGGGACCGACTTCGAGGTGACGCTACGGCTGGACGGCAAGGCCGAAGCCCAAAAAATGCTGCTGTTCAGCTTCGAGTTGGTCTACGGCGGCGTCTTCCGCGTCCAGAATGTGGCGCCGGAAAACCTACAGCCGGTGGTGATGATCGAATGTCCGCGGCTGATGTTTCCATTCGCACGCGAGATCGTCGCAGCTACGGTACGCAACGGCGGATTTCCACCGCTGCTGCTCGATCCGATCGATTTCGTTAATCTCTACCGGCAGCGTCTTGCCGCCGCGCAGACGCCAGCACCGGGTAGCCCGATCAATCCAAACTGACGTAGTCGGCCCAAATCGCATCGCCAAGCGTGGCAACGAACGCACGATGCGCCGCCCGGTCTTGCTCGGTAACGGCGGCAATAAGCGGCACCAGGCGCTCGCGCACAATGATCGGTTCGCCGGCCGCCCGGCTGGTCACGTTTGTTTGCGCCAGAACGAGCTGCGCCTGACGGGCGCCGATCAATTCGACATAGACCTCGGCCAACAATTCAGCATCGAGCAACGCGCCGTGCTTGGTGCGGCGCGAATTGTCGATTGCGTAGCGTGCGCATAGATCGTCGAGCCGGTTCGATCCCCCCGGATGCTTGCGCCGGGCAATCAGCAACGTATCGACCAGGCGTTCGCGCCCGATCAACGGCCGGCCGGCCCGCTCCAGTTCGGCATTGAGGAAGCCGTGATCGAAGCTGGCATTGTGGGCGACCAATGGCGCATCGCCGAGGAAAGCGATCAGCTCGTCGGCGATTTCGACGAAGAACAGCTTGTCCTTGAGGAATTCGTCGCTGAGGCCGTGTACCGCAAAGGCCTCCGCCGGCATGCCGCGTTCCGGATTGAAATAGCGGTGGAAGACGTTGCCGGACGGAATACGGTTGACCAGCTCGATGCAGCCGATCTCGACCATGCGATGGCCCTGATAAGGATCGAGGCCGGTTGTTTCGGTGTCGACTACGATTTCGCGCATGCAGGTTTTCCGCGCCCCGGCGTCACGAATCACCGGAGCTGGCGCGCATTTTAGCAACCGCGCGGAGGATGTCGCGCACCTGTGCGCGGGCGTGATCGAAGGACTGCGAGCTATCCACGATAAAATCGGCGCGCCGGCGTTTTTCCGGATCGGGCATCTGCTTGGCAACCAGCGCTGTGAATTTTTCTTCGGTCATGCCGGGCCGCTCGAAGGCCCGCCGCCTTTGCACCTCCGGCGGGGCCGAAACCACGACCACGGCGTCGCAGCCGCGCTCGCCGCCGGTTTCGAACAACAGCGGCACGTCGATCACCACCACCGGCGCGCCACGCGCGTGGGCCGCCGCGAGGAACTTATCGCGCTCGGCCGCCACCAACGGATGCACGATAGCCTCGAGCCGGGCCAGCGCCGCGGCGTCGCCAAGCACCATGTCGGCGAGCTTCTGCCGATCGACTTTGCCGCCGGCGCTCGAGCCTGGAAACGCCTGCTCGATCAACGGCGCCGCCTCGCCCGCATAGAGCGCGTGTACGACCGCGTCCGAATCATGGACCGGCACGCCGTGTTCGGCAAAAACCGCGGCAGTCCGCGATTTGCCCATGCCGAGCGAGCCGGTGAGGCACAGGATGAAAGGCCGAACGCCGGTCATGATGCCAGGCATCCATGCCGGCGCAGGAAATCGAGCGCCGGAACCAGCGGCAATCCGAGGATCGTGAAATAATCACCGTCCACCCGCTCGAACAACTGACTGCCGAGACCTTCCAGTTGATACGCGCCGACGCTGGTGGTCGCCGCTTCGCCGATGGCATCGAGATAAAGATCGATGAAGCGGTCGGAGAGCGTGCGCATGGTCAGGCGCGCGGTGTCGGCATGCTCGAATAGCACCGCGCCGTCCTGCACGAAAGCGACCGCCGAGTGAAGCTCATGACACTGGCCGGACAAGGCACGAAGCTGCGCCTTCGCCGCACTCCGATCGGCCGGCTTTGTGAAATGGTTGGCGCCGAGCGCGAGCGTCTGGTCGGCACCCAGCACGAGACGGCCAGGATGCACGCGCCCGACGACCGCGGCTTTTTCCTTTGCCAGCAACGCGGCAACCCCGGCGGGCTGCTGCAACGCCGCGCGTACGGCCAATGCCCGTTCGTCGAGATCCGCTGGATGCAGTTCGATCGGAATGCCAGCAGCCTTAAGCATCGTCCGCCGTGCCGCGCTTCGCGAAGCGAGCACGAGGGGTTGCGCGGCAAGCCACAGCGTCATCGCTCATAAAGCCATATGCCGCCGGCGTTCGCCGAGCAGCGCCAACACACCCGCCGCAGTCTCCTCGATCGAACGGCGGGTGACGTCGATCAACGGCCAGCTGTGCTTGGCGCAAAGCCGTCGCGACGCAGCGACTTCCTCGGCCACCGATTGCTGGTCGATGTATTTGTCGTCGGGGCGATGCGCTTTGAGGCCAAGCAGGCGATTCTGCCGAATTTGCACGATTCGCTCCGGCGACGCGTAGAGACAGACCACCAACGGCCGTTTGAGATTTTCGATGCCAGGCGGCAGCGTCATACCGGGAACCAGCGGGATATTCGCGGTCTTCACGCCACGGTTGGCGAGGTAGATCGAAGTCGGGGTCTTCGACGTCCGCGACACGCCGATCAGTAGAACGTCGGCCTCTTCGAGATCGTCGGCGTGCTGCCCGTCGTCGTGCATCATGGTGTAATTAAGCGCATCGATGCGGCGAAAATAATCGGCGTTGAGCGTATGTTGCGCGCCGACCTTGTGGGTGGATTCAGCGCCGAGATAGGCCTGAAATAGGTTTAGCACCGGACCGAGAATCGACAGGCATGGCACCCCAAGCGTGCGGCACTTTTCTTCAAGCTTGTCGACTAAGTTCCGCTGCAACAACGTGTAGAGCACGATGCCGGGTGCTTCGCCTATTTCGCTCAACACACGGTCGAGCTGCTTGGCGGTTCGGATCAGCGGGTGCACATGCTCGACCGGCATGATTTTGGTGTATTGCGCCGCGGCCGCGCGCGCGACGGTAATCAGCGTTTCTCCGGTTGAGTCGGAGACCAGATGCAAATGAAAATGGTTGGGCGCAGCGGTCATGGCTGACTGAATAACCTGTCGATCAGTGGGGACAAAGTCATGCCTCGCTATGCCGCGCAAGACTAATAGGGGATGCAGCTGCAAATCCATCCACATTCGTGCCGTCCGGAGCATCGATTGGTCGGTCGCATCGAGTACCGGTGAAATGTGGATAGCGGCCAAATAACTCAGCGCATAAAGCCGGAATAATCGCGCCAGGAATGACTAACCCTCATAAACTGAATTTCGACACGGCCAGTGTGGGTATGTGGGTCAAGCGTGGATTGCGTGTGCGCAAATAGGTATGAGTCCAACCAACCGTCCAATAACTACAACAGATTCTTTTAGAATGATTGTTAGAGAATAGCGGCATGACGGGAAATCCTGTGACCCATCCAATCGGCGGCGTGCTTGCCGGTGTGCGCCAAACCATCCCGCCGATCTGGTTGATGCGGCAGGCTGGACGTTACCTGCCGGAATACCGGGCAATCCGCGAGAAATCCGGAAGCTTCCTTGATCTGTGCTTCAACCCAAAATCCGCCGCTGAGGTGACGTTACAACCGATCCGGCGCTTCGGATTTGATGCCGCGATCCTATTTTCCGATATTTTGGTCGTGCCGCACGCGCTCGGTCAGCGTGTGGATTTCGAGGAAGGTGTGGGGCCGAAGCTTGACGCGCTGAAAGATATTTCAGCTATTGCACGGCTGCCGCGTGAGATCGATCAGGCTCGGCTTGAGCCGGTGTATGAAGCAATCGGGCGAGTGAAATCGGAATTGCCGTTGAACGTTGCGCTGCTTGGTTTTTGCGGCGCTCCATGGACGGTGGCAACCTACATGATTGCCGGCGGCGGGAGCGCCGATCAGCTCCCGGCACGGTTGTTCGCATACCGGTTTCCGGATGCATTTGCGCAGCTGATCGAAATTTTGGTGGAAGCTTCAGCCACCTATCTGGTCCGGCAATTCGAGGCCGGCGTCGATGCCGTGCAGATTTTCGATAGCTGGGCGGGCGTGTTGCCGGCGGCGGAATTTCGACGCTGGTGTATCGAGCCCTGCGCTCGCATTACCGCCGCGGTCCGGGAAAAGTTTCCGCAGGCGAAGATCATTGGATTTCCCCGCGGCGCGGCGAGCGAGCTCGGCCGTTATCTCGACGATGTCGCAGTCGATGCGATCAGCCTGGACTGGACTGTGGAGCTTGGCTTCGCGCGCGAGCAGGTACAATCGCGCCGGCCGGTCCAGGGCAATCTCGATCCGCTCGCTTTGCTGGTCGGCGGCACCGCGCTGGACCGCTCGGTCGATGCGATCCTCGATGCGTTTTCAAGCGGTCCGTTTATTTTCAATCTGGGCCACGGCATTCTGCCGGAGACGCCGATCGCCCACGTCGAACGACTGGTTGCGCGCGTGCGCGGCGCCAACAACTGACACGGGTCGGCCATGTATCAATGGATCCTTGCCTTTCACATCATCGCGGTGATCGCCTGGATGGCCGGGATGCTCTATCTGCCGCGGCTGTTCGTTTATCATTGCGCGGCTGAACCGGGCTCGGTGCAATCGGAGACGTTCAAGGTGATGGAGCGCCGGTTGCTGCGCGGCATCATCAACCCGGCGATGTTCGTGGCGTTCGCGTTGGGGCTGTGGCTCGGCTGGCTTGGTCCTGATTCTCACTACGGATGGTTCGCGAGCGGTTGGCTGCAAGCCAAGATCGTGCTCGTGCTGGCGCTAGCCGGACTGCACGGTTTTTTGGCTCGCTGGATGGCAGCCTTCGGCCGCGATCAGAATCGGCATTCTGAAAAATTCTATAGAATAATCAACGAGATACCGGCAGCGCTGACGATTGCAATCGTGCTTTTGGTGGTGCTGAAACCGTTTTGATCGGCACACGTTGCCTGTGCACAGTGCGGCTCTGCACTTGCGTAAAGTGCGGTCTTTTCTTATGTTGGCGGCATCCCACCGAACGTAGGCGGATGCAATTGAGTTCTGGCTCCAATGGATTGGAGCCTGCTGATGCATCGGGGACCGGGGTGTTAAGCCCCGCGCGGCCCAAGACCCTGCGACTTCTCGCTTTCTTTCGCCAGCGATCCTGCCACCCCAATCCCGCCGCTGGCCCGATTTCCATAGGACATTCCGTATGCAGGAAATGAAACTCCAAGAACTGAAGATCAAGTCTCCGGCTGAGCTCGTCTCCTTCGCTGAAGAGCTTCAGGTCGAAAACGCTTCGACCATGCGCAAGCAGGAGCTGATGTTCGGCATCCTCAAACAGCTCTCCGCCCGCGAAACCGATATTGTCGGTGAAGGTGTGGTCGAGATCTTGCCGGATGGCTTCGGCTTTTTGCGGTCGCCGGAAGCGAACTACCTGCCCGGCCCCGACGACATTTACGTCTCACCCTCGCAGATCCGGCGTTTCGGATTGCGTACCGGCGACACCATCGACGGCCACATCCGCAGTCCGAAAGAAGGCGAGCGCTATTTCGCCTTGCTCAAGGTCAATTCGCTCAATTTCGAAGACCCCGAAAAAGCCCGCCACAAGGTCAATTTCGACAATTTGACGCCGCTCTATCCGGATGAGTGGCTGAAGATGGAATACGAGGATCCGACCAAGAAGGATCTCTCCGCCCGCGTCATCGACATCGTGGCGCCGGTCGGCAAAGGCCAGCGCGCGCTGATCGTGTCGCCGCCGCGTACCGGCAAGACGGTGCTGTTGCAGAACATCGCCCACTCGATCACCCACAATCATCCGGAATGTTACCTGATCGTGTTGTTGATCGACGAGCGGCCGGAGGAAGTGACCGACATGCAGCGTTCGGTGAAGGGCGAGGTGATCTCCTCAACCTTCGACGAGCCGGCCGTGCGCCACGTCCAGGTCGCTGAGATGGTCATCGAGAAGGCCAAGCGCCTGGTCGAACACGGCCGCGATGTGGTGATTTTGCTGGACTCGATCACCCGTCTCGGCCGCGCCTACAACACGGTCGTTCCGTCATCCGGCAAGGTGCTGACCGGCGGTGTCGACGCCAACGCGCTGCAACGGCCGAAGCGCTTCTTCGGCGCCGCGCGCAACATCGAGGAAGGCGGCTCGCTCACCATCATCGCTACCGCTTTGATCGATACCGGGAGCCGCATGGACGAAGTGATTTTCGAAGAGTTCAAGGGCACCGGCAATTCCGAACTGATCCTCGACCGCAAGGTGGCCGACAAGCGCACCTTCCCGGCCATGGACATCACCCGCTCGGGCACCCGCAAGGAAGAGCTTCTGGTGGCGCCCGATCAGCTCAAGAAAATGTACGTGCTCCGTCGTATTCTCAATCCGATGGGCACGATGGACGCCATCGACTTCCTGCTCGACAAGCTGCGCAACACCAAGAACAATTCCGAGTTCTTCGAGTCGATGAATACGTAAGCGCGCGATTCGGAAAAGTGGACGCCGATTTTCCGAAGAGGTCATGCGCTAGTAAGAACGTCAGCCTGCGGCGGCCGTTGGCTGCCGCACGGCGGCGAGCGTGCGCATCAGGCCGGCGGCGTCGGCTACCGGCAGCGAACAGGTTTCCGCGACACAGACGAAAGCTTGCGGCTCGGCCGTGGCGCGTGCCTGCGCCAGCGCCGGGTGCGTGGCCGGCAGCGCGGCCGCCGATGGCGCATGCAGCACGATGCGGTCGAGTGGCGGGATTTTCCGCGCGGCGTTGAGGAGTTCTTCGCTCCGCGGCCCCTCCCCGGTCACCACGATCTCGGCGGCGCGCAGCCGCAGATCGATCGCGTTGAACAATTCCATGTGCATGTAAACATTCTCGACCGCAGCCGGCGCGATCGCCCCGATCAGGCGGTCCGCCTTGTGCCGCCAGCCATCGTCACCGGATAAAAGCGCCAGCCGCACAAGGTTTTGCGCGGCGACGGCATTGTGGTTCGGCGTCGCTTCGTCCGTCGTGGCAGCCGGCCGGATCACCAGTCCTTCGGCGTCGGCGGCGGTGAGATAATAGATCCCGGTTTCGGCGTTGATATAATCGCGGTCGAGCGCGCGCTGCCAGGTGAGCGCCTGGTCGAGATAATTCGTCGTGCCGGTCGCTTCATAGAGCGCAAGCGCGGCGCGGATCATGGCGGCGAAATCGGAAGCGAGCCCCGGAAATTTCAGCTTGTGTTGCCGCCAGGAGTGGCCGAGCCGATCGCCGTTCGTCATCGTCTGCGCGATGAACGCAAAAGCGCGCTCCGCCATCGTCAGCCATACCGGCTCGTCGAGCATGCAGCTCGCATTGGCGAGCGTCGCGATCATCAATCCGTTCCAGTCGGCCAGCACCTTGTCGTCGAGTCCCGGCCGGATGCGGGGGGCGCGCGCGGCGAGAAGCTTTGCCCGCAAGGCGGTGAGCCGCGCCTCGTCGGCATCGCTGCGCTCCTGCGGTTTGAGCCGATTGAGAATGTTGTGGCCTTCGAAATTGCCGCGCGCAGTGACGTCGTAATGGCGGGCAAAGAATTCGCCATCCTCGGCGCCGAGATGCCCAATCACCTCGTCCCGCGACCAGACGTAGAATTTACCCTCCACGCCTTCGGAATCGGCATCGAGCGAGGCGCAAAATGCGCCTTCGGGCGTGGTCATTTCACGCGCCAGCCAGGCGACGGTTTCGCGCGCGCGCTGCCGGTATAACGGCTTGTTGAACCGCAGATACCCGATCGCCAGCAATTCGAGGAGTAGCGCGTTGTCGTACAGCATCTTTTCGAAATGCGGCGCCAGCCACCGCTCATCGACCGAATAGCGCGCGAAGCCGCCACCCAGATGATCGTAGATTCCGCCTTCGCAGATGTGGTGCAAAGTGACGTCGACGGCGGCGAAGTAGCGCGCCTCGCCGGTGCGCAAGCCGCCGCGCCAGAGCAACTCGAATAACGAGGCCTGCGGAAACTTCGGTGCGCCCCGGGTGCCGCCGTTCACCGGATCGATAATGCCGCCGAGTTGCCGGGCGACGTTGTCGAGTTCGGTCAACCCGATGGTGGCTTTGCCGGCAGGCCGCGCCGCTTCGGCCAGCCGCGCCATCAGTGCCGCACGATTTTGCTCAATTTTCTGCGGCTCCTCGCGGAACAGCCGCGCCACTTCGCGCAGCACGTCGTCGAAGGCCGGTTTGCCGAAGTCCGGTACATTCGGAAAATAAGTGCCACCCCAGATCGGCTCGCCGGCGGGCGTGAGAAACATGGTCAGCGGCCAACCGCCCTGCTCGCCGAGCAGATGCAGCGCCGACATGTAAATCTGATCGATGTCGGGGCGTTCCTCGCGATCGACTTTGATGTTGACGAACAGCTCGTTCATCACCTGCGCGGTGGCATCGTTCTCGAAGCTTTCATGCGCCATCACGTGGCACCAGTGACAGGCGGCATAACCGACCGACAGCAGGATCGGCTTATTGCTCCGCTTGGCTTCGGCCAAGGCGTCGGGTCCCCAGGCCCACCAATCGACCGGATTGTCCTTGTGCTGCAGGAGATAGGGACTGGTCTCGTGCGCGAGGCGGTTTGGCTGACGCACTGAAGCACTCGGCGACGTTGACATAACCGCACCATAGCAAGTAGCCCGCAGGCAGCGAAACGCTCGCGTGACACGGATTCAACCGCTGACGTCCGATCCTCGCCAAACTATTTTCGCTTTGTCCTCCGGCCGTCCACCGGCGGCGATTGCGGTGATCCGTATTTCCGGATCGCAAGCCCGTCTCGCATTGGAGCGGTTGATCGGCCGCGTGCCGCCGCCGCGACAAGCGGCGCTGGCGCGCGTGCGTGATCCCGGCAACGGCGACGTCATCGATGAAGCGCTGGCGCTGTGGTTCCCGGGACCGCGTAGCGAGACCGGCGAGGACATGGCCGAGTTGCAGTTGCACGGCGGGCCGGCGGTCATCGCCGCCACGTTCGCGGCGCTGGGTGCCATACCCGGCTTTCGCCCGGCCGAGCCCGGCGAGTTCACCCGCCGCGCCTTTGACAACGGCAAGCTCGACCTGACCGAAGCGGAAGGATTGGCCGACCTGATCGCGGCGGAAACGCCGGCACAATTGCGGGCGGCATTCCGCCAGCTCAAGGGTCAAATTGGGGACCGTGCCGAGGCCTGGCGGTCGCGCATCATCGCGGCGTTGGCCCTGGTCGAGGCCCGTATCGATTTTTCAGACGAAGCCGATGTTCCGGAAAATCTTATTGCGCCAGCGCTACTTACCGCGCAGCATTTGCGCGACGAGATTGCCGCAATTCTTGCCGATGGCGGACACGCCGAGCGGTTGCGCGATGGATTGGTCGTCGCCATCGCCGGGCCGCCGAATGCCGGCAAGTCCACCTTGCTGAACCGGCTGGCCAAGCGCGATGCGGCGATTGTGTCGCCACTTCCGGGCACCACCCGCGACGTAATCGAGGTCCATCTCGATCTCGGCGGCTATCCCGTGACGCTGCTCGATACCGCCGGCATCCACGAGGGTAGTGGGCCAGTGGAGCAGGAGGGAATTCGGCGCGCCAAGGCGCGGGCGGAAACCGCCGATCTGGTGCTGTGGGTCACTGACGGATCGGCCATTGGCCAACCTCCCGATGATACAGTAGAAATATCATTTATATCAAAGGCTTGGAAGGTGGTAAACAAGCTAGACTTGGCTGTGGACAAGCTGTGGATAAGTAATGAATCTGGGTCCGCTGATTCGTTCACTATTTCAGCCCTGACCGGCGACGGCCTGAATCGCCTGATCGCCGCGCTGACCGCTTACGCCGCCGACTACTTCGCCGTCACCGAAAGCTCCATCGTCACGCGGGCGCGCCACCGTCGCGCCCTGGAGGCTACCGCCGCGGCGCTCGACCGTGCGCTGGCGCTTGGCCCGTCGGGGCGTGAAGAACTCATCGCCGAAGAACTCCGTGCGGCGGCCAATGCGCTTGGCCGGCTGACCGGTCGGATCGACGTGGAAGATATCCTCGACGTCATCTTCCGCGAGTTTTGCATTGGCAAATGAATCGTTAACGCGCCCTATCGGGCCCCAATGTTTCACGTGAAACATTGGGGCCATTTCGGGCCTCGATTTCGCGTCCCGCCTTCGCTAAAAGCTCGCCTGTATGGGAAGCCCAACGGATTTTGCCTTCGATGTGGTTGTGGTTGGCGGCGGCCACGCCGGCTGTGAAGCCGCGGCGGCAGCGGCCCGTTTGAGTGCGCGCACGGCGCTGGTCACCCAGCGTTTCGCCACTGTCGGGGCCATGTCCTGCAATCCCTCTATTGGCGGCCTCGGCAAAGGCCACCTCGTTCGCGAAGTCGATGCGCTTGATGGCTTGATGGGCCGGGTGGCGGATGCGGCCGGCATTCAATTCCGCCTCCTCAATCGCCGCAAAGGCCCCGCAGTGCGAGGACCACGCGCGCAAGCCGATCGCAAGCTTTACGCGGCGGCGATGCAGGAAGCGCTGCGGCAGACCTCAAATTTGACGGTAATCGAGGCTGAGGTCGACGACCTCCTGATCGCCGATCGCGTGAGCGGGGTTGTGCTCAAGGATGGCCGCCGCATTGGCGCCGTCGCCGTCGTGCTCACCACCGGCACGTTTCTGCGCGGTCTCATTCACATCGGCGAAAAGCAAATCCCGGCCGGCCGCGCCGACGAGGCCCCGGCGCTTGGACTGTCGAGCACCCTGGAACGCGCCGGCTTTCGGCTCGGCCGGCTGAAGACCGGCACGCCGCCACGCCTTGATGGCGGTACGATCGATTGGACCGCAGTCACCATGCAGCCGGGCGACGATCCGCCGGAGCCGTTTTCGACGCTCACCACCCAGATCGCCAACGCCCAGGTGGAATGCGGCATCACCCGCACCACACCGCAAACCCACGCGATCATTCGCGCCAATGTCCATCGCTCGCCCATGTATTCCGGCCAGATCCAGAGCCGCGGCCCGCGTTATTGCCCGTCGATCGAGGACAAGATCGTGCGGTTCGGCGAGCGCGACGGGCATCAGATTTTTCTTGAGCCGGAAGGCCTCGATGACACCACCGTCTATCCGAACGGCATCTCGACGTCGTTGCCGGAGGAGGTGCAGCACGCCGTGGTCGCCTCCATTCCCGGCCTCGAACATGCGCGAGTGGTGCGGCCGGGCTATGCCATCGAATACGATCACGTCGATCCGCGCGAACTCCATCCGTCGTTGGAAACCAAGCGTCTGCCCGGGCTATTCCTGGCCGGCCAAATCAATGGCACGACCGGCTATGAAGAGGCTGCGGCACAAGGACTTCTTGCGGGTCTCAACGCCGCTTCACGAGCCGGCGCCGCGGCGCCAATCGTGTTCGATCGCGCCGAAGCCTATCTCGGCGTCATGGTCGACGACCTGGTGATGCGCGGGGTGAGCGAGCCGTATCGGATGTTCACGTCGCGCGCGGAATATCGCCTGACCCTGCGCGCCGACAATGCCGACCGGCGCCTGACCGATCGCGGCATCGCCCTTGGCTGCGTCGGTGCGGAACGCGCAGCGGCGCATCGCGCCAAGACGGCGGCGCTGCATGACGCTCACGCGATGGCGCAAGCGCTCACGCTTACACCCAACGAGGCCGCGCGGCATGGCCTTGCGTTACGCAAGGACGGCCAGCGCCGTTCCGCCTTCGAGCTATTGTCGTATCCGGATTTCGGCGTTGCGGATCTTGCGCGTGTCTGGCCGCAGCTTGGCGAACTTGACGCCAACATCGCCGAACAGCTTGAAATCGATGCGAAATACGCGGTCTACCTCGACCGTCAGCAGGCCGATGTCGAATCCTATCGCCGCGACGAGAGCCTCGTCCTCTCCGACATCGACTTCGCAACGGTTGTCGGGCTTTCCAATGAGGCGCGCCATAAGCTGCAAACGCATCAGCCGCGCACGGTTGGCCAAGCCGGGCGCATTGACGGGATGACACCCGCAGCGCTCACGTTGCTGGTGGCGCATTTGCGTCGGCAAGGCCGCAAACCCAACCGTGGCGCGGCATGAGCACGGACGATCGCCGGCCGTCGCGCGGAGCTTCCATACGTCCCGCCGATCTCACCAAGGATCGGGCGCGGGCGCTGGCGCTGACGCCTGTTTCACGTGAAACACTCGAGCGCCTCGACCGCCTGGTCGGACTGCTGCTCGAATGGCAGCAGCGCATCAATCTGATCGCGCCATCCACCGAGACGAAAATCTGGACACGGCACGTCGCCGACTCGTTACAGCTCCTGCCGCTGGCGCCGCAGGCCCGCATCTGGGCCGATCTCGGCAGCGGAGGAGGGTTCCCCGGTCTGGTCGTTGCCTGCGCGCTGGCGGACACCCCAGGCGCGCATGTGCATCTGGTTGAGAGCACCGGCAAAAAAGCGACCTACTTGCGGGAAGCGGTGAACCTCGTCGGCGCGCCGGCAACGGTGCACGCCATGCGGGTCGAAGATTTCGCCAAAGCGCCGCCGGGGCCGATCGAGGTTGTGACCGCGCGGGCGTTGGCACCACTGCCAAAGCTTCTCACTCTGGCAAATCCACTGTTGAAAAACGGGTCTGTTGGCCTGTTTCCGAAGGGACAAGATGTGGAGGCTGAATTGACCGAAGCCGCTAAATATTGGAATATTCAGGCCAGTTTGGCCTTGAGTCGTACTGATCCGAAGGCCCGAATTGTGTGCGTGCGTGGTCTCGAGCCAACGCTTCGGCCCGCAAGCGGGGAACGATAAACTCGTCCGCTCAGAAAGGTGGTCGACGGCATGAGTGAATTTGTGTCCTCGCAACAGCCGTTTCCGGCGGCCGAAATCTCGTCGCTCCCGCGCGCGCCGCAACTTGCCGCCGCCCGGCCGCCGCGCGTGCTCGCCGTCGCCAACCAGAAGGGCGGTGTCGGCAAGACCACCACCGCAATCAACCTCGGCACCGCGCTCGCCGCCATCGGCGAGGATGTGCTGATCATCGATCTCGATCCGCAGGGCAACGCCTCGACCGGACTCGGCATTGATCGCAAGAGCCGCAGCCGCTCCACCTACGACGTTCTTGCCGGCGAGATTGCGTTGCGCGATGCCATCGTGCCAACGGCGGTACCGCGGCTGTCGCTCGCGCCGTCAACACTCGATCTCACCGGCTTCGAGCTTGAAATCGGCCAATCGCACGATCGTGCGCTGCGTCTGCGCAACGCGCTGACGCCGCTGAACGTGTCCGCGCCGGAGCAAACACATTACGCCTATGTGCTGATCGATTGTCCGCCGTCGCTCAATCTCCTCACCGTCAACGCCATGGCGGCGGCGAATGCGATCCTGGTGCCGCTGCAATGCGAATTCTTTGCGCTCGAAGGCTTGTCGCAATTGCTCAAGACCGTCGAGTCGGTGCGCGAGCAACTCAATCCCGGCCTGACCATCCACGGCATCGTGCTCACCATGTACGACTCGCGCAACAATCTTGCCGGCCAGGTTGTCGCCGACGTGCGCCAGTTCATGGGCAGCAAAGTTTACGACACCATCATCCCGCGCAACGTGCGCGTATCGGAGGCGCCGTCTTACGGCAAACCCGTGCTGGTCTACGATCTCAAATGCAGCGGCAGCGAGGCCTATCTGCGCCTCGCCACCGAGATCATCCAGCGCGAAAAAGAATTGCGCGCGGCGTGAAACGCCAGCGCGCTGTAACAGCGGCAGAGTCGAGCGTGGAGCAAACATGACGGAGAGCGCGGGAGAACCGGCGGTGTCGGAAGAAGGAACGCGGTCGCGGTTGGGGCGTGGCTTGGCCGCGTTGATTGGCGACGTCGGCGGCGAAAGTTCGGTCGAACGTCCGCGCGGCCAGCGGCGCCTGCCGATCGGTTCGCTGCGCCCGAATGCGCGTAATCCGCGGCGTGTGTTTGCCGCCGACGAACTCGACGAGCTTGCCGCGTCGTTGCGCGAGCGCGGCATCATCCAGCCGATCGTGGTGCGGCCGCTTCGTGGCGCATCCGGTCACGAGATCATCGCCGGCGAACGGCGTTGGCGAGCGGCGCAGCGCGCCGGCTTGCACGAAGTTCCGGTGGTCGTCATCGAGGCGACCGACGCCGAAGCGTTACAGCTCGCGATCATTGAGAATGTGCAGCGCGCCGATCTCAACCCGCTGGAAGAGGCGGAAGGCTATCGCGCGCTGATGGATGAATTTAGCAACTCGCAGGAAGACGTGGCGCGGATGGTCGGCAAGAGCCGCAGCTACGTCGCCAACACGCTGCGCTTATTGAAGCTGCCGGAGCTGGTGAAAGCCCACATCAACGCGGGCAAGCTCGACGCCGGACACGCGCGAATGCTGGTCGGCGACGCCAACGCCGAAGCGCTGGCGGAGGAAATCGTCGCCCGCAACCTCAATGTGCGCCAGGTCGAAGCGATGGCGCGCGTGCGCGCGCATAAGAACGGAAAGACGAAAGGCAGCGGTACGCGGTTCGCGCAAAAAAGCGCCGACACGCTGATGCTGGAAAAGCGCGTTTCCGATGCGCTCGGACTTTCGGTGCGCATCGAGCAGCGCCGCGGCGGCGGTACGCTATCGATCAAATACCGCGGTCTCGATCAACTCGACGACGTGCTGCGCCGTCTGGAAGAACGCGCCCGCTGAACACGACCAACGCTAATTGGCTTTGGCGCTTCGCTTGGGCCGGCGGACCGCGCGCACCTTGCCGCTAGCGCCGCCACCGCAGAAGAATTGATCGTCGCCATCGGACTCAAGTCCCGACACGCCAGCGCCCGCCGGCATGTCGAGCTTTTCCAAAACCTCTCCGGTTTGCGGATCGATGCGCCGCAAATCGCTCTCTTCGCCTTCCCAGGTCGCATGCCAGAGTTCGCCATCGACCCAAGCAACCCCGGTGACGAAGCGGTCCGATTCGATGGTGCGAACGATCGCACCCGTTTGCGGATCGACTTGATGAATCTTGCGGTGCCGATGTTGTCCCACCCACAGCGATCCTTCGGCCCAGGTTAGTCCTGAGGCGCCGCCGCTGGGCGTCGGGATCGTGGCAAGCACGCGGCCGGTGTTCGGATCGATCTTCTGAATACTCTCGTCGGCGATCTGAAACAGATGCTGGCCATCGAACGCCGTTCCCGCGTGGGCGGCGACGTCAATCGCGCGCAACGCCTTTCCGCTCTTCGGATCGAAGGCGTTCAACTTTTCTCCGGACGCGAACCAAACTTGCTTACCATCGTAGGTGACTCCGTTGACCCGCTCGGCGCCGGGAAAGGGTCCATATTCGCGGAGGATTTCAGCTGCTGCTCGTTTCATTCTACTATCCTAGTCCCCCGGCAGCGGGGCAGGGAGTAACAAGGTTGTCGTGAATCCAGGCACCGGCGGTGTGATCCACCGCCGCGCACGCGCGCGGCCGAATGACTGTACCTTGCCGGCCACGACAAGCGCATCGAGCGTTCGCTGCACCGTGCGCTGGCTCTGGCCAAGCGCCAAGGCGAGCGCCGAGCTCGACCACGACTCGCCGTCGGTGAGAAAGGCGAGCACGTCCGCATGCTCTTCTTCCACCGGCCGCGCCAGCACGACCACCTCCCGTCCACGGCGCGGCACCAGCGCAAAACCTTGCTCTGTCGCGTTCACGTCGGCGAGCGCGCGAAGCTTTTTGCGCAGCCGCCCGATTTCAACCCGCAGCCGGGCGCGGTGCGACTGATCGGTGAACTTTGCGCGGAACGCGCTAGCGATGAGCGCGCTCCTCGACACGCCCCCCGGCCATGCTTCGCCGAGCGCACGAGCGAGCGCGAACAAGACCGGTCGTGTCGCGAGCGAAATAGCTATGCCCGAGTCGCGCACGACATGACGGCAGGCATCGACGATGAGCGTTTTTGATTTGAACAACGTTTCAACATCGCCGAGCACGACCCGCTTTTCGGTGCCGCGCCCGATCAGGCGCGCCGCGGGCGTCTTCAGAATCTTCGACGCGCTCTCGACTTCGGCCATCAGTGCGGGGATGCCGGCTTCGCGTGCGCTGCGCTCGGCATGAACCAGTGCCGCCTGCGCAGCCTTGGCGCGGACGCGCCGCATGGCGATTCCCGCGACAACCAGTTCGTGCGCGGCACGTGACGCCGGTGGGAACGGAGTCGGGTCGAGCGCCGCGAGTTTGCGCTCGGCTTCGTCGAGGCGCCCGATCAGAACCAGTCGTCGGACTTCGAGATAGCGCGCATGCGCGGCGTTCAACCGGTCGTCGTGCCGTTCGAGCGTCGCTCGCGCCGCGTCGAGCGCCTTTCCCGGCCAGGTGAGGTCGCGCGAAGCGAGCGCGATCTCGGCCTGGGCGACGACGCATCTTGCACGCGCCACGGTCTCGCGCTGACCGAAGCTCCTGATCGCTTTGCGGAGCAGCGTTTTTGCCCGCACGAAATCGCCAAGCTGCGCCATGGCAATGCCACGAAGCGCCAGCGCCGGCGCGTCATCGCGGAGCGAAACCCGCTTCAAGGCGCCGAGGGGGTCACCGGCGGCGAGCGCCCGCGCTGCCGCGGTGATCAGTGAATCCATCGGAATCCCGCCACACTTGTCACTCCCGCCATCCGATACCGAACACTTAATCTATCTCACAACCACCGACCACGCAGGTCGTATCGGAGTAGAGCGGCGAAGGCCACGTCGAGAAACTGGAGGCCAACGATGCGTAATGAATGGCTGAAGGCGATTTCCCTCGCCGCGGCGCCCACCTTCGCGATCATGGCGCTGCACACTGGCAGTCAGCACGATATGGTCTGCGCAGTTGCGCAAGGTGCGTCACCGCTGAGTGGAATGGCCTGGATGTACACGCTGATGAGCGTGTTTCATTCGCCGCCTTGGCTGAAGCTGATCGCTCAGTGGAGAATCGCTTCCCCCCGCGCCGTCAGCCGCGGCGTGCGTGGCGTCCAAGACCACCAACAAGCAATGTGAAGGAGAGAACCATGAATAATCTCAAGAGCGATGAACTTGCCGCGCCCGCGATCGTCGATCGGAGCACCTTCCAGGCGGAGCTCGACGCGTTGCGGGTTAGCGAGAAAGCTCACACGCGAGAAGGCGACGCCATTGCAGCGGCTCGCCGGCGGCTTCCGATGGTCGAAGTGGATGCCGCGACACCGCTCATCGGTGAGCGTGGGAAAGTCACACTGTTGGACGCGTTTGAGGGACGCCGGCTGCTGATCGCCTACTACTTCATGTGGCACGCGGGCCAACCGGCGCCGGAGCAGTGCAAAGGTTGCAGCTTCTATACATCGCAGGTCCGCGAGTTGTCCTTCCTGCATGCCCGTGACGTCACCTACGCCACATTCTGCCAAGGCCCGTATGAAGAGAGCGCCCGATACCGGGACTTCATGGGTTGGGAGATGCCTTGGTACTCAGCCCAGCCGGAGTCGCTCGATACCCTCTTGGTTGGACGCCGCGTAGGGATGATGCACATCGTTTGCTACTTGCGACGAGGATCCAAGGTCTTCGAAACGTACTGGACCACGACGCGCGGCGTCGAGGCGATGGATAACAGCTATCGGCTGCTCGATCTGACTATCTACGGGCGACAGGAGGTATGGGAGGATTCGCCGGCCGGCTGGCTGCAACTGCCGAAAGGCGTACACCCTTACCGCACCGACGGACGTCCCATCGTCCAGTGGCCCCGCGTCAACGCCGGGTATTCCGACGACCTGGGAAACGGCGGGCGCTGAACCAATCCCGACACACTTGTCACTCCCACCCTTCGATAGCGGGCACCTAATTTAACTCACAGCCGCTGGCCACGCACGACGCCGGCCGGCGGACAGGCTCAGAAGAACAAGGAGCAAGCCATGAGCAACAATTACACCACGACCTTTACGGTCGACCAATCTCCCGCCGAAGTCTTTGCCGCCGTCAACAATGTGCGCGGATGGTGGTCGGGAGAGATCGACGGTCGGACCGACCAGCTCGGTGCGGAATTTACTTACTGCTACCAGGATCTTCACCGCAGCACGCAGACGATCACGGAGTTGGTGCCGGGCAAGAAAATCGTCTGGCATGTCTCTGACGCGAAGATCAATTTCGTCAAGGATAAAGACGAATGGAACGGCACTGACGTGGTATTTGAGATCGGCAAGACGGGCGATAAGACCGAACTGCGCTTCACCCATGTCGGTCTGCGTCCGGCCATCGAATGCTACGGCAAGTGCGCCGGCGCCTGGGGCTTTTACGTCAACGACAGTTTGCGTAGCCTGATTGAGACTGGCAAGGGCGACCCCAATGAGAAATAAAACTGAAAGCAAAAGCCCCGATCACGCCGCGATCGGGGCTTATTCTTTGTCGCAGACCTAAAGGACGGCCTATTCCGCTGCGGTCTGTCCGGCCGACCCTGAGCCGAAGCGGCGCTCGATGTAATCGACGACGACCTTCTGAAAATCAGTGACGACCGTCGGACCACGCAATGTCATGGCTTTCTTGCCGTCGATGAAGACCGGCGCGGCCGGTGTTTCGCCCGTGCCGGGCAGCGAGATGCCGATGTCGGCGTGTTTGCTCTCGCCCGGGCCGTTGACGATGCAGCCCATCACCGCGACGTTGAGACCCTCGACGCCGGGATAGCGCGTTTTCCATTCCGGCATCGACTCGCGAATGAAACTTTGAATCTTGGACGCGAGTTCCTGGAAGGTGGTCGAGGTGGTGCGGCCGCAGCCGGGGCAGGCGGCAACCAGCGGCACGAAAGTGCGCATCCCGAGCGTCTGCAATAATTCCTGCGCGACTTTGACTTCCAACGTGCGATCGCCGTTCGGCTCGGGCGTGAGTGAGACGCGGATGGTGTCGCCGATGCCTTGCTGCAGCAGAAAGCCCATGGCCGCCGAGGAAGCGACGATGCCTTTCGAACCCATGCCGGCTTCGGTCAGACCGAGATGCAGTGCATAGTCCGAGCGGCGCGCGAGTTCGCCATAGACCGCGATCAAGTCCTGTACGGCGGACACTTTGCCGGAAATGATGATCTTTGTGCGCGGCAAGCCGATCTCTTCCGCGCGCGCGGCGGAAAGCAGCGCCGACTGCACCATTGCCTCTCGCGTCACATCGCGGGCATCAACCGGATTGTTGGAGCGTGAGTTCTCGTCCATCAGATGGGTGAGCAATTCCTGATCGAGCGATCCCCAATTGGCGCCGATGCGGACCGGCTTGTCGTGCTTGATCGCGGTCTCGACGATGGCGCCGAATTGGCGGTCCTTCTTTTCCTTGAAGCCGACATTGCCGGGATTGATGCGGTATTTGTCGAGCGCCTCGGCGCAGGCTGGATGATCGGCGAGAAGCTTGTGGCCGATGTAGTGGAAGTCGCCGACGATCGGCACGTCGACATTCATGCGCAGGAGTTTTTCTTTGATGTGCGGCACCGCGGCGGCGGCTTCATCGCGGTCGACGGTGATGCGCACCAATTCCGAGCCGGTCCGCGCCAGCGCCGCCACCTGCTTCGCCGTCGCGTCGGCGTCGGCGGTGTCGGTGTTGGTCATCGACTGCACCACCACCGGCGCGCCGCCGCCGATGGTGACGTTACCGACCTTCACGGCGACGGTACGATGTCGCGGGGCAGGGCCGGAAAACTCCATCATTTCATAAGTCCTTACAATAACTTAGACGGATTACGCGAAACCATCGCAGGACCGCTTCCGGGTCTCGCCGCTTTCGATATAGCCCTAACGCGGCCGGTTTACGAGGACCAGCCCCAGCGCCACGAACGCCACCGCCAACGCAAAGGGCGCCGTCAAGGGCTCACCCAGGACGATATGCCCGGCGGCGACGCCGAACAGCGGCGTCAGGAAGGTGAAGGCCGACAATCTGTTCGCGGAATAACGAATGACCATCGCGAACCAGACGACATAAGTTACGCTCACCACCCAAACTGCCTGGTAGGCGAGGGCGCCAATCGCGAGCAGCGACGGCATCGCGTCGACATGCTCACCGAACGCGAACGCCGCAACGGCGAGCAACGGGGTCGAGACCACCAGCTGATACAGCATGGTTTTTTCGGCACTGATCCGGTTGAGCGCGCTCGCCTTGATCACCAAAGTCGTCACGCCCCACGCGGCCGCCGCCCCGACCATCATGATATCGCCAAGCATCTGATGCGGATCGCTCGCCGGCGTCGGCAGGCCGAAGGCGATCACCATGCCGACGAACGACAGCACAAGACCGATCCATTGCGAGGGATGGAAATGATCGCCGGGAATGAACCAGCGCGAGCCGATGACCACGAAGAACGGCGCCAGATAGATGAACGGCACGGCGCGCGTTGCCGTGGTCCAAATCAGCCCGCGATAGATGAGCAGGAATTCTAGCCCAAACAGAACCCCGGCGGTAATTCCGGGAAGCAACGTGCCGTCGCGTTTGAACAGCGTCTGGCCGCGCAATCTCGCGTAGGCCGCAACCAAGAGCGCGGCAATCACCGAACGGACGACCGCCTGAATCAGCGGCGGTATGTCGTGGATGGCGAGCTTGATGGCGACCTGGTTGAAACCCCAGGTCAGGCACAAGACAAGCATCGTCGTGACGGCGAGCGCGTCGAGCGGACGGGATTGCGAAGATTGCGGCACTGACGTTCGGATTGTCTGAAGAGGTCTAAGTCAGCGTTGGCGGCAATGCGAGCAGACGCCGGCGATTTCGATCACCGGACTTTTGGGCGAAAAGCCCGCCGCCCGACACGATGTCGTAAGTGCATCGGCGATGGCGCCGCCGGTTGCTTCGCCGACCGCCCCGCAATGCTCGCAGATCAGGAACACGACCGGAGCGCTGTCGGTGTGCTCATGCACGCATGCGACGAAGGCGTTGCGGCTTTCGATGCGGTGAACGAGTCCATTGTCGCGCAGAAAATCAAGCGCGCGATACACCGTGATCGGAGCCGGACGGCCGTTGCCGGCGGCGAGCCGGTCCATGATCTCATAAGCGCCGAGGGGCTGGTGGCTTGCGAGCAAAGTTTCCAGCACATGCCGGCGCATCGGGGTCAGCCGCTGCGCGCGCGCTGCGCAAAGTTGCTCGGCATGGGCAATAGCGGTGCTGGCGCAACTGCCGTGGTCGTGGTCGGGCGCCGGGAAGATCGCTGGCGGCATAACAGTCCTTATGCAGTCATTTAGCGGTTCGACGGGCTCCGCGAAATCATGACGCGGCCCCCAATTTGATGTTGCGCTGCAGCAAAAAGCGTCTCACATTGCCGCCGCCTTGCGAAAAAGTCACGCGGTAAATGCCGCTTGCGGCGAGGCGCGGCCATTGGATTGCAGCCACCTTAATTGGGGATCACCATGCTGAAGGGAAAGACCGCCCTGGTCACCGGATCGACCTCGGGTATCGGGCTTGGCTATGCACGCGCGCTTGCCGCCGAAGGCGTCAACATCACCATCAACGGCTTTGGCGATCCGGCCGCGATCGAAGCCGAGCGCACGCGCATCGAGAAAGATTTCGGCGTCCGCGCGTTCTACTCACCGGCCGACATGACCAAGCCGGACGAGATTGCCGACATGGTGCGCAAGACCGAGCAGACTTTTGGCTCGCTCGATATTCTCATCAACAATGCCGGCATCCAGTTCGTGTCTCCGATCGAGGAATTTCCGATCGACAAATGGAATCAGATCATCGCCATCAATCTGTCGGCGGTGTTTCACGCCATTCGCGCCGCGGTGCCGGGCATGAAACAGCGCAAATGGGGCCGCATCATCTCGACCGCCTCGGCGCATTCGCTGGTCGCCTCGCCGTTTAAAGCCGCTTACGTCTCCGCCAAGCACGGCATCGCCGGCCTCACCAAGACGGTGGCGCTGGAACTGGCGACGTTCGGCGTCACGGTGAACTGCATCAGTCCCGGCTATGTCTGGACGCCGCTGGTGGAGAAGCAAATTCCCGACACCATGAAGGCGCGCAACATGACCGCGGAACAGGTTAAGCGCGACGTGCTATTGGCCGCGCAGCCGACCAAGGAATTCGTCACCATCGAGGAAGTGGCGGCGCTTGCGGTCTATCTTTGCTCCGACGCCGCCAAAGCGATTACCGGCGCCAATCTTTCCATCGACGGCGGCTGGACCGCAGCATGACGGCTCATCGCTGCAGCTACGTGGCTTGGCGTCGCTGAGCCGCGCATGGTCGTCAAAACCATTCTCAATTCGCTCATGCCCCGACGCGCGGCTGACGGGCAGGGCGCGCAAACCACCAAGCGCATCAATCTTGCGCTGCAAGGCGGTGGTGCGCATGGCGCGTTCACCTGGGGCGTGCTCGAACAAATTCTGGCCGACGGGCGTCTGGCGATCGACGGCATCTCGGGTACTTCGGCTGGCGCGGTCAACGCCGTGATGCTCGCCGACGGCATGGCGCGCGGCGGCCGCGATGAAGCGATCAAACGTCTTGCCGATTTCTGGCGGGCGGTGAGCAATAACGGCAGTCTGCCGGCGATGCAGCGCGCGGTGGTGGAGCGGCTGACATCGTTCATTCCGCTCGAAGGCACGCCGATGCAGGCGTGGCTCGACACCATCTCGAAATACTTTTCGCCCTACGATTTCAATCCGCTCAATATCAATCCGCTCAAAGATCTGTTCGAGCGCTTCGTCGATTTCGACGTGGTGCGCGCCTACTCCGACTTGCAGCTCTTCATCTCGGCGACCAATGTGCAGACGGGCCGCGTACGCATCTTCTCGCGCGAGAAAATCACCGCCGAGGCATTGATGGCGTCGGCCTGCCTGCCGCTGCTGTTTCGCGCGGTCGAGATCGACGGAGTGCCGTATTGGGACGGCGGCTATCTCGCCAACCCGGTGATCTTCCCGTTCTTCGGTACCACCACCACGGAAGACGTTCTGGTGGTGCAGATCAATCCGCTAGTACGGCAGGAGACGCCGACCTCGGCCAGCGAGATCATGAATCGCATCAATGAAATTACCTTCAATTCGTCGCTGCCGTCCGAATACCGCGCGATCGAGTTCGTTGCCCGTTTGATCGATCAGGGGCGGCTGCCGCGCGGCCTCGGCCCCGGCCAATACCGCCGGGTCAATGTGCATCGCATCGTGTTCGATCGCTTCGGCGCGCACTTCGACGCGTCGAGCAAGGGCACCACCGATTACACCTTCTTCGAAACGTTGCGCGTCAACGGCATGCGCGCCGCGCGCCGTTTCCTCGACGACCATTTCGACGATATCGGCGTCAAGAGCACGGTGGATCTCCTCGCCGAAGCGCAAGCCGAGTGGGCGTGATACGTTCGGGTTGATGGACAACGTATCGCCGCTCTTGTCCGTGGAAATCGGGTCCACACGCCTCGATATCTGCGTGGCTGACATCACGACGCTTTCGCTCGACGCGATCGTGAATGCGGCCAACCGGACGTTACTGGGTGGCGGCGGTGTCGATGGCGCCATCCATCGCGGCGCCGGGCCGGAGCTGTTGGAAGAATGTCGCAAGCTTGGCGGTTGCGCGACCGGCAGCGCGAAAATCAGCCGCGGCTACCGGCTGCGCGCCAAACACGTGATCCATGCCGTCGGTCCGGTGTGGAGCGGCGGCGACAATGGCGAAGATGAATTGCTGGCCTCGTGCTATCGCACGTCGCTCGATCTTGCGGCTGCGCATCGCCTGACCTCGCTCGCCTTTCCGGCGATCTCGACCGGCGTCTATCGCTTTCCGCCGGATCGCGCCGCGCGCATTGCCGTCGGTACGGTCGCCGCCGAGCTTGCATCCCGCCCGCGCGGCAATGGTCACGTCGTGTTCTGCTGCTTCGCGCCGGAGGTGGCCGACCGCCACATCGAAGCGTTCACCGAACTCGGTATCGCCTGAGGCTGGCACTGAGTGGGGTGCAATGCAGGCCCGCGAGAATGTGGATAGATAAAATATAAGCTAGCTTATATTACGCACGGTTAGTTATTTTACCGGAGCCGGTGCGATGCCCCCGCTTTCGCAAAAACGAGAATTTGCCTTCCTTCTCAATGACGTAGCTCGCCTGCTACGAACCTATGCCAATTACCGAGCAGCGCAATTCGGCATTACCCGTGCGCAGTGGGCGGTTTTGGTCCGGGTTGACCGCGAGGAGGGGCTCAATCAATCGGAGCTCGCCGATACCCTCGACCTACAACCAATCACGCTGACACGGCTCCTCGACAAGCTCTGCGACGGCGGTTTGATCGAGCGGCGGCCGGATCCGGACGATCGCCGTGCCAAGCGGCTGTTTTTAACGCCGGCGGCGCATCCGCTGCTCGAACAGTTGCGCGTACTCGGCGAAGAGACCATGACCGACGCCCTGTCAGGCCTCGACCACGCCAGCATCGATCAGATGATCGGCGAACTCTCGGCGGTGAAGGAAAACCTGCGCCGGCTGATCCAGCAGCGCGGTGAGGGAACGACGGGAGAGCAGCGCTATGGCTGAGCCGCTGCGCAAATCCGCTCCGCCGATTCGCGACGACGAGGCGCCGCGGCCGGCAATCGCGCCGGTCGGCCCGGCAGGCGCGCGTACGCCGCGGCGAACCCCGGCGGCCGATAAATTTCGCGGCATGAAACGTCGTGACCGCGTGCGCTGGATCTTGTTCGCGCTGCTGCCGCTGGTCCTGATCATCGGCGCCATCTGGTATGTGACCGGCGGCAAGGTGATATCGACCGACGACGCCTACGTGAACGCCGAGAAGGTCGGTATCTCGACCGACGTGTCGGGCATCGTGCAGGCGGTCGATGTCAAGGACAACCAGCACGTCGACGCCGGCGCGGTCCTCTATCGGCTCGATCCGCGTCAATTCCAGATCGCACTCGATAACGCCAAGAGCAATCGGGCGCAGATCGGGTTGTCGATCGACGCGATGAAGCAGGATTATCAGCGGATGCAGAGCGACGTCGCCGCCCAACAGGCGCAAGTCGATCTCGACCAGCTCAATTACGACCGCAACGCGATGTTGCTCAAGACCGCCACCATCTCGCAGGCGGTGTTCGATCAGGCCCACTACTCGCTCGACAACGACAAGAGCAAACTCGCGGCCCTGCACCAACAGACGCAAGTGCAGCTCGCCAAACTCGGCGGCAATCCGGATATCGATACCGCCCAGCACCCGCAATATCTGCAAGCGAAAGCGCAAGTCGACGAAGCGCAGCGGCAACTCGATCACACGGTGATCACCGCGCCGTTCGCCGGCGTCGTCACCAATGTTCCATCCATTGCGCCCGGAAAATATCTCGCCGCCTCGACGACCGCCTTCTTCCTGGTCGATACCGATCATGTCTGGGTCGACGCCACGCCGAAGGAAACGGAGGTGACTTATGTCCGGGCCGGCCAGACAGCCACAGTGACCGTGGATACCTATCCGGACGACGAGTGGCACGGTGTGGTCGAGAGCGTGAGCCCGGCGGCGGCGCAGGAGTTTTCACTGCTGCCGGCGCAGAACACCAGCGGCAACTGGGTCAAGGTGGTGCAGCGCGTGCCGATGCGCGTGCGGCTCGACACCAGCGATAAAAATCTGCCGCCGCTACGCGCCGGAATGAGCGTCGAGGTTGATGTCGACACCGGCCATGCCCGCGGCCTGCCGCACTTCCTCACCGGATTGTTCGGCCGATCGCATCGGGGCCAGTGATGGACGGCGAGATTACTGCGGCCGGCGGCAGTCGCGTCTGGCTGACCGTCTGCGTGATCATGGCGACGCTGATGCAGGCGCTCGACACCACGATCGCCAACGTCGCGCTGCCCTATATGCAGGGTAGCGTCGCGGCGAGCCAGGACCAGATCGCCTGGGTGTTGACGTCGTATATTGTCGCCGCCGCGATCATGACTCCGCCTACCGGCTTTCTTGCCGGGCGCTTCGGATTGAAGCGCCTGTTCCTCGTCGCCATCACCGGGTTCACGGTCGCGTCGATGCTGTGCGGCATGGCGCAATCGCTGAATCAACTTGTGCTGTTCCGGGTCATGCAGGGCGCCTTCGGCGCCTCGCTGGTGCCGTTGTCGCAGACCGTGCTGCTCGGCAGCTACTCGCGCGAGCGCCAGGGCTTTGCCATGGCGCTGTTCGGCATCGGCGTGATGATCGGTCCGGTGCTGGGGCCGGTGCTCGGCGGCTTGCTTACGGAAAATTATAGCTGGCGCTATGTGTTCTACATCAATCTGCCGATCGGCATTATTGATCTGATCGGCATCATGATCTTTCTCCCGGACTCTCCGCGCGACGCCAAGTCGAAGCTTGACTGGTTCGGCTTCGGTACGCTCAGCATCGCCATCGGCAGCTTGCAGATCGTGCTCGACCGCGGCGAGCAACTTGACTGGTTCGGCTCCGGCGAAATCATCATCGAAACGATCGTCGCCGCGTCGGCCTTCTATCTGTTCCTGGTGCACACGTTCACGGCGAAAAATCCGTTCGTGCGGCCGGGCATGTTCCGCGACCGCAACTTTGCCGCCGGCATGTTGTTCATCGCCATCGTCGGCCTGACCTATTACGCCTCGATGGCATTGCAGCCGCCCTATCTCCAGGAGCTGATGAATTATCCGGTGGTGTCGGCCGGCCTGGTGATGGGACCGCGCGGCATCGGCACCATGATTTCCATGCTGTTCGTCGGCCGCATGGTCGGCCGCGTCGACACCCGCATCCTGGTCGTCGTCGGGTTGTCGCTGACCGCATGGTCGTTCAATCAGATGACCGGCTGGACGCCGGATATTTCGCAGGGAACCATCATCGGCGTCACCATGGTTCAGGGCTTCGGTCTTGGCTTTCTGTTCGTGCCGTTGAGCGCGGCCACGCTATCGACCTTGCCGATGGCCGCACGGGCCGAAGGCGCCGGGCTGTTCAGCCTGTCGCGCAATATGGGCTCCAGCATCGGCATTTCGGTGGTCAACAGCCTGTTGGTGCAGAATACCCAGGCCAATCATGCCGACATCGCGCAAGGCGTTACGCCGGTGAACCGCGCCTTCGAGAACCCGCTGATCGCGCACGCCTGGAATCCGCTGACCGCCGGCGGCCGCGCCGCGCTTGACGCGGTGATCACCCAGCAGGCGCAAATCATCGCCTATATCGACGACTACAAGTTTTTGATGATCGCCACTTTGGTGGTGATGCCGTTATTGTTCGTATTCAAGCGGCTGCCGCGTGGTGGCACGGCAGCCCCGGTCATCGTGCACGACTGATTATGACATGACCAAACAAAAAGGCCCGGCTCGCGCCGGGCCTGATTGATTGTCGAGCTGCGAGCTTTATTCCCCCGCGGCTGCGGCCTCGCCCGCCTCTTGCTTGCCTTCCAGGTCCTCGCCGGTCTGCTGATCGACGACCTTCATCGACAGCCGCACCTTGCCGCGGTCGTCGAAGCCGAGCAGCTTGACCTTCACCTTGTCGCCTTCCTTGACGACATCGCTGGTCTTCTGCACCCGGCGCTGCGCGAGCTGGCTGATGTGGACCAGACCGTCCTTGGCGCCGAAGAAGTTTACGAACGCGCCGAAGTCCATCACTTTGACGACGGTGCCGGTATAGATGTGGCCGACTTCCGGGTCGGACGCGATCGACTTGATCCAGTCGATCGCCGCCTTGATCGCTTCGGCATTGGCGGAAGCGACCTTTACCGAACCATCGTCTTCGATGTTGATCTTGGCGCCGGTCTTTTCGACGATTTCGCGAATGACCTTGCCGCCGGTGCCGATGACTTCCCGGATCTTGTCGGTCGGAATCTTGAACGTCTCGATGCGCGGAGCGTACTCGCCGAGTTCGCCGCGTGCGGTGTTCAGTGCCTTCGCCATCTCACCCAGGATGTGCAGGCGGCCGTCTTTGGCTTGGGCCAAAGCGACCTTCATAATCTCCTCGGTGATGCCGGCGATCTTGATGTCCATCTGCAGGGACGTGACGCCGTCCTCGGTGCCGGCGACCTTGAAGTCCATGTCGCCGAGATGATCTTCGTCGCCGAGAATGTCGGAGAGCACGGCAAAGCGCTTGTCTTCGAGGATCAACCCCATGGCGATGCCGGCAGTCGGCCGCTTGAGCGGTACGCCGGCGTCCATCAGCGCAAGCGACGAGCCGCACACCGTTGCCATCGACGACGAGCCGTTCGACTCGGTGATCTCGGAGACGAGACGGATCGTGTAGGGGAACTCCTCCTTGGACGGCAGCATCGGATGAATGGCCCGCCAGGCGAGTTTGCCATGGCCGATTTCGCGGCGGCCGGGAGCGCCCATGCGGCCGGTTTCGCCGACCGAATAAGGCGGGAAGTTGTAGTGCAGCAGGAACGTCTCTTTATAAGTTCCCTGCAGAGCATCGACGAACTGTTCGTCCTCGGAGGTGCCGAGCGTGGCGATGACCAAAGCTTGGGTCTCGCCGCGGGTAAACAGCGCCGACCCGTGGGTGCGCGGCAGCACGCCGACTTCCGCCACGATTTGCCGGACGGTTTTGACGTCGCGGCCATCGATGCGCTTGCCGGTGTCGAGAATATTCCAGCGCACGATCTTGGCTTCGAGTTCCTTGAACACCCCGGCGACGGCGGGTTTGCCGTATTTCGGCTCCGCCCCTTCCGGGAAGAAGTGTGCCATCACCTTCTGTTTGACCGCGGCGACGCCGTCCTGACGATCCTGCTTGCGCACGATCGAATAGGCTGTGCGAAGGTCCTTTTCGGCGAGGCCGAGGATTTCCTTTTCCAGCGCCGAATTGTCGTTGCCGACCAGCTCGCGCGGCTCCTTTGCGGCTTTTTCCGCGAGCTTGATGATCGCCTCGATCACCGGCTGGAAATGCCGGTGGCCGAACATCACGGCGCCGAGCATGATGTCCTCGGACAGCTCTTTGGCTTCCGATTCCACCATCATCACGGCGTCTTGGGTGCCGGCGACCACCAGATCGAGCTGACTCTCAGTCATCTCGTCGAGCGTCGGATTGAGCACGTATTCGTTGTTGACAAAACCGATCCGCGCACCGCCGATCGGCCCCATAAAGGGCGCGCCGGAAAGTGTCAGCGCCGCGGAAGCGGCGATCATCGCGACCATGTCGGGATCGTTCTCCTGGTCGTGCGAAAGCACGGTGATGATCACCTGCGTATCGCAACGCCAGCCGTCGGCGAACAGCGGGCGGATCGGGCGGTCGATCAGGCGCGAGGTCAGCGTATCCTTCTCGGTCGGACCGCGCTCGCGCTTGAAGTAGCCGCCGGGAATCCGGCCGGCAGCGTAAAATTTTTCCGTGTAATTGACGGTCAGCGGAAGAAAGTCGATGCCTTCTTTCGGCTGCTTGGCCGCGACGACGGCGGCAAGCACGCTGGTCTCGCCGTAAGTGGCAAGCACGGCGCCGTCGGCTTGACGCGCTACTCTACCGGTTTCCAGCGTTAGGCTGCGGCCACCCCAGTCAAGTTGCACTCGATGAAGATTAAACATTGCGATTGTCTCTCATGGTTTTCGCGGGTTGTGCGAAAGCCATAAGCAAGACGGCGAGACACTGATGGCGCAGCGCGGCTGCGGCCAAATCGATCAGCGTCCGGCGATCCTGCCATGGCCTTCGACCATCCCTGATGCGACGAACCTGCGGTTCGTCATGCAAATCGGCAGATTCGCTGCCGTACGTAAGCGGTCGCCTCATGCGCCGCCACGAAACGCGCGGGCGTACCCGCGCGAAACTTTTTCAACGGCGGATACCCAGCCGTTCAATCAACTCCTGGTAACGTTTCTCATTGGTACGCCGCAGATAATCGAGAATCTGCCGCCGCTGCGACACGAGCTTAAGCAGCCCGCGACGCGAGTGGTTGTCTTTGACGTGGGTTTTGAAGTGTTCGGTCAGATTGTTGATCCGCTCCGATAGGAGCGCGACCTGTACCTCGGGCGAACCCGTGTCATTGGACTTCTTGGCATACGTCTTAATGACATCCGCCTTACGCGCGGTCGTAATCGACATCGTCACCAACCTTTTTGTTTGCCGGCGCGGCCTGCCACGCCAGTCAAGTTGAAAACGCGCTTGGGGACGATCTCGCCGCGGTCGACCTCGGCAATTGCCACGAGCTGTCCGCCCGTGGAGACCTGGACCGTGCCGCGAACGACGGCTGCGTCCCGTCCACGCATCAAAACGGCTTGACCCCTATTGAGCCTTGCCGCGTCTGTCGGGCTGACGGCCAGTGCCGGGATGTCGTCCAGCGCGGTCTCAACCGGCAGTAGCATGTCGGCGAGATTTCCCTCACCGGCGGCCGCTCTATGACACAAAGATTCGAGCCGTTCCAGCGAAATCATGTCGGCCTCGGCGAACGGAGCGACCCGGCCGCGGCGGAGCGCGCAGACGTGACCCAGTGCGCCGAGCGTGCGGCCAAGGTCGCGGGCGAGCGCGCGCACATAGGTACCCTTGCCACATTCGACCGTCAGTATTGCATGGTCGGCATCCGGCATTTCGGCCAAATCGAAGCGATGGACCGTCACCGTCCGCGCGGCGATCTCCACCTTCTCGCCTTCGCGCGCGAGGTCGTAGGCCCGCTCGCCATCGATCTTAACGGCGGAAAACTGCGGTGGGACTTGCTCGATGGCGCCGACAAAGCCCGGCAGCGCGGCTTCGATGGCCGCCCGCTCGGGGCGGTTCGCGCTCACTTCGACGACGCGGCCTTCGGTGTCGTCGGTATCGCGCTCCTCGCCCCAACGCACCGTGAAGACATACGTTTTGCGGCCATCGACCACGAAGGGCACCGTCTTGGTGGCTTCGCCGAGCGCGACCGGCAGGCAGCCGGAGGCGAGCGGATCGAGCGTGCCGGCGTGACCGGCGCGCTTAGCGGCAAACAAATGCTTGATCACCGCTACCGCGTGCGTTGACGTCATGCCGACCGGCTTGTCGAGCACGACCCAGCCATGCACGTCGCGTTTCTGCTTTTTGACTTTCGCCGTCGGCGCGGCTGGCTCCGCGCCAGCCCCCGGCAGCGGTTTCGGTGGGGCAAAAACCGGTTCGGACATCAATTATCTTTCAGGTCGCGCCGCACCGCCGGCGTGCGCAACAATTTTTCGATCCGCTCCGCCTCGTCGAACCGATCATCGATGCGGAAGCGGATGTCGGGAGCGAATTTCAGGTTGATCCGGCGCGCGATCTCGCCGCGCATGAAACGCTTGTTGTTCTCCAGCGCGTCGAGCACGTTCTGCTCGTCGCGCCCGCCGAGCGGCATGATGTAGATGGTGGCGAGCCGCAGATCGGGGCTCACGCGCACTTCGGGAACGGTGATCATATGGGCCTCGATCACCGGGTCGTGGATGTCGCCGCGGGAAAGCATATCGGCGACCGCATGGCGGACAAGCTCGCCGACGCGTAACTGACGCGGCGATCCGCCGGCGGATTGATGACGTTGCTGATGACGGGCCATTTTCAGTTTCTGTTTATGTCAAACGCCGGGCTTGAACCGGGAATGACGAAGGAGAGGTGAACGTTCGAGGCTTTTAGCTCAGAGCGATCGCTGCACCGTCTCCACGCGATAACATTCGATAATGTCGCCGGCCTTCATGTCCTGGTAATTCTCGAACGCCATGCCGCATTCCTGGCCGGCGGTTACCTCGCGCGCGTCGTCCTTGAAACGCTTGAGCTGCGAGAGCTTGCCCTGATGCACGACCACACTGTCGCGGATCAGCCGCACATTGGCGCCGCGCTCGACGGTGCCGTCAGTGACCCGGCAGCCGGCGACGGTGCCGACCTTCGACACCTTGAAGATTTCGAGAATGGTCGCGTTGCCGAGCATGGTCTCGCGCAGTGTCGGCGGGAGCAGTCCCGACATCGCCTTCTTCACGTCGTCGACCAAGTTATAGATGATGTCGTAATAGCGGATCTCGATACCGCCCTGTTCGGCGGCTTCGCGCGCTTCCTTGTTGGCGCGGATGTTGAAGCCGATGACTGCGGTATTCGAAGCCTGCGCCAGCGTTATGTCGGATTCGGTGATGCCGCCGACGCCGGAAAAGATGACCCGGGCGCTGACTTCTTCGGTCGAAAGCTTTTCCAGCGCGCCGACGATGGCCTCGATCGAACCCTGCACGTCGCCCTTGATCACCAGCGGGAATTCCTTGCGACCCGAGGTCTTGAGCTGATTCATCATCTGCTCGAGCGAGCCGCGCATGCCGGTCTGCCGTGCCGCCAGGATGTCGCGCTTCTGACGGGTGCGGTAATCGGCGATCTCACGGGCGCGCGCATCGGTCTCGACCGCGGCCAGCCGATCGCTGGCTTCGGGCGTGCCGTTGAAGCCCAGGACTTCGACCGGCATTGAGGGCCCGGCCGCGACGACCGAATGTCCGGTATCGCCCACCAGCGCGCGCACGCGGCCCCATTCGGAGCCGGCCACGACGATATCGCCGGGCTTAAGGGTGCCGCGCTGAACCAGCACGGTCGCGACCGGGCCGCGGCCGCGGTCAAGCCGCGCCTCGATCACTGTGCCTTCGGCCGCACGGTTCGGGTTGGCCCTAAGTTCGAGCACTTCGGCCTGCAGCGCGATCATGTCGAGCAGCTTGTTGAGATTTGTTTTTTCCTTAGCCGAAACTTCGATTTCGAGGGTCTCGCCGCCGAGCGATTCGACCTGGATTTCATGCTGGAGCAATTCGGTCCGCACGCGCTCCGGCTTGGCGTCGGCTTTGTCGATCTTGTTAATGGCGACGATGATCGGCACCTTCGCCGCTTTGGCGTGCTGGATCGCCTCGACCGTCTGCGGCATGACACCGTCATCGGCGGCGACCACCAGCACGACGATATCGGTAACCTTGGCGCCGCGGGCGCGCATGGCCGTGAATGCGGCGTGGCCCGGCGTATCGATGAAAGTGATACGGCCGCCGGACGGCGAGGTCACCTGATAGGCGCCGATATGCTGGGTGATGCCGCCAGCTTCGCCGGCCGCAACTTCGGTCGAGCGGATGGCGTCAAGCAGCGACGTCTTGCCGTGATCGACATGGCCCATGATGGTAACGACCGGCGCGCGCGGCTGTAACGTCGCCGGATCGTCGGGGGCGTCGAACATTCCTTCCTCGACGTCGGATTCGGCGACGCGCCGCACGGCGTGGCCGAGTTCCTCGGCGATCAGTTGGGCGGTATCGGCGTCAATCGTATCGGTGATCTTCGCCATGTGACCTTGTTGCATCAGGATGCGGATCACATCGACGCCGCGCTCGGCCATACGGTTGGCCAAGTCCTGGATGGTGATCGTTTCCGGAATGATCACTTCGCGCGCGATCTTTTCCTTCGGCTCGTTGTCGCGGTGGCCGGAAATACGTTGCACGCGGCGGCGGAACGACGCCACCGAGCGCTCGCGGATATCGTCGGCGGAAAGGGCGGTGACGACGGTGAGCCGGCCGCGGCGCTTTTCGGCGGTGACGCGCGGCGTCTTGGGCGGCGGAGCCGGTCGCACCGCCGCGCCGCCGGCGCCGCGCCGCGGCCGCGGCGCTTCGTCCTCGTCGGCTTCGGCCGCCTGACGGCCGCCGGACTTGGTCGTCGTCGTGTCGGCGCCGAACCGCTTTTTGGCAACTTCGTCGGCTTTGCGCTTGGTTTCCTCGTCGTGCTTGCGACGGCTTTCTTCATTGACCTTGCGCGCTTCGGCCGCCGCGCGTTCGGTGCGCTCGATGTCTTCGCGGCTCTGACGGATGCGGGCTTCTTCCTCGGCGATCTTGCGCTCTTCCGCCTCACGCAGACGGGCATCGGCGAGCGCGTGCGCACGCGCGCTGCGCTCCTCCTCGGTCAGCGTACGCAGAATAACGCCCGAGGCTTTCGGAGCAGCCGGCGCGGGGGAGGGAGCGGGTGCAGGAGCAGGGGCCGCAGCGGCGCGCTTCGGCGCCGGCCGTTCAACCGGGGCTACCGGTTCCGGTTTGGTCTCGCCCCCAGTGCGGCGTTTGACCTTTTCGACCACAACGGCCTTGCTGCGGCCGTGGCTGAAGCTCTGGCGCACGACGCCCTGCTCGACGCTGCCCCGCTTAAGGGTCAGCGTTTTGGCGCCTGCACGCAGCTTTTCGCCGGTATTTTTGGTCGTCTCAGTCATTCGCTTCCATTTCTATCGGTTACGCAGTCACTGTCCCCGCCGGGGTTTGAATTCGGCGCCGCTACGACGGCCTCGGGATGCTGATCGCCGGTCCGAAACCGTTCCAGGCGCCGACATCGGGCCAAAAAGGTTTCGCTGGCAGGGCCGGCGAGCAGGGCTGCATGTACCACATTTGGGCGGTTCAATGCCAAATCCAATTGGGCCGAGGTTAGAAATCCGACTACCAAAGCGGGTGCTTCATCCTGCTGCCGGCGCCACGCGGCTGCGAGCTTCCGCATCCCCTGCGGGGAAGCTTCGGAGGCATGCAGAAACGCCAGAACCTGGCCGTCCGAGAACGCGGTTTCGGCCCGGGTGAAGCCTGCGGCGACCAAGCCGGCCTTGCCGGCGATGGCCAAGGCGTCGAGGACGGAGCGCAACAGCAATTGCTCGATACGCTCGACGAAGTCGGACGGCAGGCGCACCTCCCGCTTGAACCCGCGCGCGAAAACTTTGCGCTTGATCGCTTCTCCCAGTGCCTCGCGCGTGGCCGTCACCCAGATGCCGCGTCCCGGCAGCTTGCTTTTGAGGTCGGCCACCACCTCGCCACTCGGCCCGATGACGAACCGGATCATTTCCGAGACCGGTTGCACCGTGCGGGTGACCGCGCATAACCGCTCGCGTTCGCGGCCGTGCGGTCCGCGATCGGTTTCTTCTGCCGGCGCCCCTTCCGCTTGGGCGATCATGCGATGCGCGCGCTCCGTTAAGCCTGCGCCTCGGGAGCGGCCGCTTCGGCGTTATCCGGCGGCGGCGGTGGAGCGAGATCGGCTTCGCTGACCCAGCCGGCTTTGAGCCGCGCCTGCATGACCAATGCCTCGGCTTCTTCGCGCGAAATTTCGAAGCCGTCGAGAATACCGGCTTCGCGCACAGTCTCGCCGTCCTTGCGGTCGGTCCAGCCGACGAGGTCGTCGGTAGCGCAACCGGCGAGGTCCTCAACTGTCTTGATGCCATTCTCGCCGAAGCGGACCAACATCACGGTGGTGACGCCGGGCACTTCTTTGAGTTCGTCGGCGACGCCGAGCTCTGTGCGTTTGGCGTCGAGCTCGGCTTCGATCTTGGCGAGATATTCCTGTGCGCGGGCTTGCAACTCGCCGGCGGTGTCGTCGTCGAAGCCCTCGATGCCGGCAATCTCCTTGGTGTCGACGAACGCAAGCTCCTCGACCGAGGTGAAACCCTCGGAGGCGAGCAACTGCCCGATCACCTCATCGACGTTGAGCGCGTCGATGAACATACGGGTGCGGTTCTCAAACTCCGCCTGGCGGCGTTCGGACTCTTCCTGCTCGGTGAGAATGTCGATGTCCCAGCCGGTCAGTTGCGAAGCGAGCCGCACATTCTGCCCGCGCCGTCCGATGGCGAGCGACAGCTGCTGGTCGGGCACCACGACTTCGATGCGTTCGCGTTCCTCGTCGAGCACCACCTTGGCGACTTCGGCCGGCGCGAGTGCGTTGACGACGAAAGTGGCGATGTCCTGCGACCACGGAATAATGTCGATTTTCTCGCCTTGCAGCTCATTGACCACCGCCTGCACGCGCGATCCGCGCATGCCGACGCAGGCACCGACCGGATCGACCGAAGAATCGCGCGACACCACCGCGATCTTGGCACGCGAGCCGGGATCGCGCGCGACCGCCTTGACCTCGACGATGCCGTCGTAGATTTCCGGCACTTCCTGCGCAAATAATTTCGACATGAAGTGCGGGTGCGTGCGCGACAGGAAGATCTGCGGTCCGCGCTGCTCGCGGCGCACGTCGTAGATGTAGGCGCGGAGGCGGTCGCCATTGCGAAACACCTCGCGCGGCAACATTTCATCGCGCCGCACAATCGCCTCGCCGCGGCCGAGATCGACAACGACGTTGCCATACTCGACGCGCTTGACGATGCCGTTGACGATGTCGCTGATGCGATCCTTGTATTCTTCATATTGGCGGTCGCGCTCGGCCTCGCGGACTTTCTGCACGATCACCTGCTTGGCCGATTGCGCGGCGATGCGGCCGTATTCGAGCGGTGGCAGCTTGTCGGCGATGGTGTCGCCGACCTGCGCCGCCGGGTGATGCAGCCGCGCTTCTTCAAGCGTGATCTGCGAAGAGGGATTCTCCACCGCTTCGACCACCAGCATATGGCGCGACAGATGCAGTTCGCCGCTTTTCGGATCGATCTCGGCACGGACTTCGGTTTCGCTGCCGTAGCGCGAACGCGCGGCTTTGGCGATCGCATCTTCCATCGCGCCGAGCACGATCTTGCGGTCAATCGCCTTTTCGCGGGCGACCGCATCCGCGATCTGCAGCAATTCGAGTTTGTTGGCGCTTACCGTCGCCATGATTCAGTCTCCCTTGCCTTGGTTCGCGCGCCGGTCTTGCACCGACGCGGCATTCGCTTGCTGTATTTGCCGCTGGCCATGTTTGCTCCGGCGCAGCGATTGAGAAATGAGTTCGTCGGTCAGGACCAGTCGGGCTTCCGCGATATCGTTGATCGGCAACGAAATTTCGCCGACCGGCTCTTCGGCGCAAAACCGGACGCATTCGCCTTCGGTGCCGACCAGCGCGCCGTGGAAGCGCTTGCGGCCGTCGAGCGAAACGGTCATTTCGATCTTGGCGGCATGACCGGCATAACGCTCGAAGTCCGAGCGGCGCACCAGCGGCCGATCGATGCCCGGCGACGAGATTTCCAGCCGATACGCGCTTTCGATCGGATCGGCGAGATCGAGCACCGGCGAAAGCGCCCGCGAGGCGGCCTCGCAATCCTCGATCGCCAAGCCGCCGTCGGGACGCTCGGCCATGATCTGCACGGTGCAGCCCTCGGCGCCGGAAACGCGCACCCGTACCAGCCGGTAGCCGAGCTGTAACAGCACCGGCTCGGCGAGCGCGGCGACGCGCGCCGCCCGCCCCGGCTCTATGATGAGCCGCGGTTCGTCGGCAAAGGCAGTCGGCCTATCGTCCATGCGGATGCGTTCGTTCTTTTGCACTAAGTCCGGTGCACTGTGTCCGGCAGCAAACCGTCGGGGCCTCAGGTAACAAATCAGGGCCTCAGGTAACAAAAAAGAGCGGGTCCCAGGGGAACCCACTCTCAAAACCGTTCGGTTATGAGGTATCCATGACGGACGCGACGAATATAGCGTGTCCGCAGCGGCTTGCAAGGGCGGTACCGGGAGGTTCAGGGATCGGTAATCAGTAATCGGTAATTAAGCCGGCAGGGTATTCCTGATTATCGATCACCGACCACCAATGCCTGCATGGGTGCCACCCCCCTTTCGTTGATCCCCGAGCTTGAAGACGTGGTGCAGCGCGGCTCCCGCGCCAAGCGCGTCGAAACGCTGCGACGCGTCACGACGCTGTTTCTCGACGGCGCCGACCGCTACAGCAACGAGCACGTCGAGCTGTTCGACGAGGTATTCGTGTTGCTGATCGAGGAGATCGAAAACCAGGCCCGGGCCGAGCTCTCGAGCCATCTGGCGCCGGTGAAGAACGCGCCGGTCAAGGTTTTGCGCAAACTCGCCAAGGACGATGACATCGCGGTTGCCGGGCCGGTGCTCAAGCTCGCCGCGCGACTCGATGAAGCCGACCTCGTCGAGGTCGCCAACACCAAGGGCCAGGCGCATCTGCATGCCATCTCGACACGGCAAGTGCTGGGCGAGGCGGTGACCGATGTATTGGTGAGCCGCGGCAATCGCGACGTCGCCCGGCGGGTCGCCGACAACCGGGGCGCCCGCATTTCGGAAAAGGGATTCTATCGGCTGGTCAAACGCGCGGAGGAGGACGGCATCCTGGCCGAGAAGGTCGGGCTGCGGTCGGATATTCCGGCGCCGATCTTTCGCGACTTGCTGACCAAAGCGACCGCGGTCGTGCACCGCCGGCTGATTGCCTTGGCGACGCCGGAGGTGCGGGCGGCGATTTGCGACGTGCTGGCGAAGGTCTCCGAAGAAGTCGGCGCCCGTGTCGGCCCACGCGATTACCGCGCCGCTCAGCGCGTCGTGCTGGGGCTGGATTTAGCGAAAAAACTGGATGAGACGACGCTCGCCGCGTTCTGCAGCGAAGGCAAATATGAAGAAACGGTGGTGACGCTGGCGACACTCGCCAAGGTACCGCTCAAGATCGCCGACCGCCTGATGGACGGCGATCGTCCCGATCCGATCCTGATCTTGTGCAAGGCCGCCGGTCTTGGCTGGCCGGTGGTGAAAGCCGTCATCCTTGCGCGCCCGGTCGGTTCCGGCACCTCGACCCAAGGGCTCGATAACGCCTTTGCCAATTACGGCCGGCTGTCAGCATCCACCGCCCAGCGCGTGGTCCGTTTCTGGCAGCGACAGGACGCTTAACAAAGCCAGACGCTTAACAAAGCCAGACGCTTAACAAGCCACTTTACACGTGCCGCGGCGATTACAGCCGGCGGAAAGTCAGAAAACACGGCGGACGTTGCGCGCGCGCCGCCTTGGCGTGATAGCGCGTGGTGGTGAAATCGGCCCACGGCCGGCGCCAGTCATCGGCGCATTGCGCGGTCCAGTCGAAATCGCGCGCGCGAACGAAACGTTGCAGCGTCCACGACGCATAGTCGGCGATATCGGTGACGAAGCGAAGTTCGCCGTCGCGTCGCAAAATTCGGGTGAACTCGACGACCGTGGCGTCTTGCACAAAGCGGCGCTTCCAGTGCCGCCGTTTCGGCCATGGATCGGGATGGAGCAGGTCGATGCGTGACAGCGATGCATCCGGCAGCCAGGCGACCAGCGGCGTGGCATCGTCGAAGTGGAGGCGGATGTTCCGCAAGCCAAGCTCGTCGATTGCCGCAAGCGCCTTTGCCATGCCGTTGACAAAGGGCTCGATGCCGACGAAGCCGGTGTCCGGCTTCGCTTTCGCCTGCGCGATCAAATTCTCGCCGCCGCCGAAGCCGATCTCGAGCTGCACCTCGCGGACCGGGACGGGAAATAGCGCAGCCAATTCGACGGGAGCCGGCCGGCCGAGGTCGATCGCAAGCTGCGGCAGCAAGCTGTCAATAAGATCCGCCTGCCGCTTGCGCAGCTTGTGGCCTTTGCGCCGTCCAAAAAATGCGCGTGCTTGATTCAGTCAGTGATCCATCGCCAAGGGCGGCGCGAAAGCCGCACGACGCCAGCGTATCGTTAATGCGCGGTATCGGGCGAGGGATTTTGCATCGCCTTGTCGTGTTTCTTGGCTTTGTGGTGGCCAACGATGCAACCGGCGGCCGCGCCGAGCAGCGCATGATGTCCGGCATAGTGACCGGCGACGCCGCCGACCACCGCGCCCTTGATGCAGCCCTTAGCGTCGGCCGGCGCGGCGGCGCCTGCGAACGCCAGCGCGAGCAAGCAAAACGCGACGATCGATTTCATTTCGGAACCTCTCCGGCACGTCCAGCCCAGCTGCGAACCGGGCGGATACGGAGAGCTAGATCTGTGGTCGCCGAAAGCTCAGCGCAAGCTGCGCTTAAGCTGGTCGGCGAGATCGGTTCGCTCCCAGGAGAAGCCGCCGTCTTTTTCCGGCGCGCGGCCGAAATGGCCGTAAGCCGAGGTGCGCCGATAAATCGGCCGATTGAGCTCGAGCGTCCGGCGGATGTTGGTCGGCGTTAGACGGAACAGCTCGGGGAGAACCTTCTCAAGCTTCTTTTCTTCGACCTTGCCAGTGCCGTGGGTGTCGACCAGGACCGACATCGGATCGGCGACGCCGATGGCGTAAGCGACCTGAATGGTGCAGCGATCCGCAAGGCCGGCGGCGACCACATTCTTGGCCAGGTAGCGCGCGGCATAGGCCGCTGAGCGGTCGACCTTGGTGGGATCTTTGCCCGAGAAAGCGCCGCCGCCGTGTGGCGCGTAGCCGCCGTAGGTATCGACAATGATCTTGCGGCCGGTCAGGCCGCAATCGCCGTCCGGGCCGCCGACGACGAAATTGCCGGTCGGGTTGACTAAAAAGTCGGACGGCCGTTGCGGCATCCAGCCCTTCGGCAGCGCCGATTCCACGGCCGACGCGATCATGTCCTTGACGATGCCCGGCGTATACTTTTTGGCGTTGCGGTTTTTCTCGTTGTGCTGGGTGGAGACCACGACCTTGGTGCAGCCGATCGGCTTGCCGTTGACGTACCGAACGGTGACCTGACTTTTGGCGTCAGGCTGCAGATCGAATAACTGCCCAGAGCGGCGCTTGTCCGCAAGCACTTTCAGGATCTTGTGGGCGAAGTAGATCGGCGCCGGCATGAACGAATTCTTCTCATAGACCTCGCTCTCGGTGCAGGCGAAGCCGAACATCATGCCCTGGTCACCGGCGCCTTCTTCCTCGCCATGCTTTTTCTTTTTGGCGTCGACTCCCATGGCGATATCCGGCGACTGGCCGTGCAGCAGCACTTCGACGTCGGCGCCGTGATATGAGAAGCCGTCCTGATCGTAGCCGATGTCTTTGACGACATCGCGCGCGATCTGGGCGATTAGCTCGCGGTCAACGACGGCCTTGGTGCCGATCTTGCGGAACAGTTGGCCGCGACCTTCGCCGGCGACGACGATTTTGTTGGTCGTGCACAGCGTTTCGCAGCCGAGCCGGGTGTTCACAAGGCTTTGCTCGGCGATGCCAAGCTCAACGTCCTTGGTGATGAAAGCGTCAAGAATGGCGTCGGAAATTTGATCGCAAACTTTATCCGGATGGCCTTCCGACACGGACTCACTGGTGAACAGATAATTGGCGTGCGGCACTGCAAAACACTCCCCTCACTAGGCGCGGCCCGATCTCTTGAGCGATGAGTCGATCTTGCCGGCTTGAAAAGCTAAAGCCCCCGGCGGGTTCCGCCGTCGATTGCTTATAGCAGGTTGTTGCAGCGCCGCTTCGCGCGGTCAAGATGTGGGCTTAAGCGTGGGCGAAAGTGGGAAATTTCAAGCAACAACCGCGTCGGCTTGCTCAATGCTTTTCGTTCAACGCGATTTGCTCGACGAGATCAACAATGCGGCGGCGTAGCTTGGAGTCGCCGATGCGCATGAAAGCTTTGGTGAGCGCCAGGCCATCCGAAGTCGCCAGAAAATCGGCGACGTAGGCGGGCGACGGCGCCTCGGCCATACCTTCTGGGCGCACAGCGCCGCCGACGTTCGGCGCGCCTTCGAAAAAGAACTCCACCGGCACTTGCAGAATGTTGGAAATCTGCTGCAACCGGCTGGCGCCGATACGATTGGTTCCTTTTTCGTATTTCTGAACCTGCTGGAAGGTCAGGCCGAGGCTGTTGCCGAGCTTTTCCTGGCTCATCCCGAGCATCATGCGGCGCATGCGAACGCGACTCCCGACATGCTTGTCGATCGGATTCGGCGCCTTCTTGGCAATCATATCGCCCAGCCTCCTGATATCTCTATTTACCGTAATAACTTCCCACATCAAATCTGTCGCGGCGAAATACTGGCTCGGCTGCTGTTTCCGCGCGATCTTTCCACATTAGACCAAAGGCGGATACTCGTGAGTATAATATTCCCGAGTATCTGCGAGAGCATTTTTATGCGCGGGATAGTTGAATGCGACAGGTACTCTACATCTAAGGGTCGATATCACACGCCTAGACACCCGTCCCCCGCATGGTTTTACCGCTCGAATTTAGGCTAAACTTTTACTGTCCGATCGCCGCTAAATTTTCGCGATCTTCGGCCGCAGCCGGCGCCGGATAATCGCCAATAGCGTCAGCGCGACAATCATGGCCGCAGGCACATCGCCGACGCGCGCATAGATCGGCGCGCCGATCGGTCGTGGCAGCGATGAATCCACCACGCCCTCGGTCCCGAGCGGCAGCGAATTGACGATCCTGCCCACCGGATCGACAACGGCGGAAATTCCGGTATTGGCAGCGCGAACCAACGGCAAGCCTACTTCGATCGCGCGCACGCGCGCCTGCTGAAAGTGTTGATACGGGCCGCTCGAAATGCCGAACCAGCCGTCGTTGGTGACATTGATGATCCAGGCCGGCCGGCGGCCGGGCGGCATCACCTCGCCAGGAAAAATAATCTCGTAGCAAATCAGCGGCAACGCGAGCGGCGCGCCGGGTATGGCGAGCGAACGGCGGCGATCGCCGGCGAGGAAGCCGCCGCGCTGCTTGGTGAGCGCTTGCAGCCCGAGCCCCTCAAGCAAGTGCTGGAACGGCAGATATTCGCCGAACGGTACCAGATGCACTTTGTCGTACAACGAAACGATAGAGCCGTCGTGATCGATGACGTAGATCGAATTGTAAGCGGCTGGATCGGTTGGATTGACCGGCTCGGCCAGGCGAACGGCTCCGGTGATCAGCACGGTGCCGTCGTGCAACAGCTGCGCGATTTGCGCCAGCGCGTCGGGCTCGCGGGTCAGGAAAAACGGAAAGGCTGATTCCGGCCAGATCAAATGCGTCGCATCGCGCACACCGAGCGACTGCGGCCCAGAGGCGCGGTTGGAAAGCGCGAGATAGCGATCGAGAACTTGTTGCTTGGCCGCGTAGTTGAATCGCACGTCCTGCTGCAGGTTCGGCTGCATGATGCGCAGATGAACCTTGTCAACAAACCGCGTCGGAGTGCCGGAAAGCCGCAAGGCGCCAAAGGCGCCGAGCCCGGCAAGTACGGCAATGCTGAGCGCGAGCGGCAGCCACGGCAACCGGGTTTCCGAGCGATCGTCGGTGAGCGTCGCCGGACTGGCGAACACAGCGACCGCGATGAAGGTCAGGCCCCAGATGCCGATGACCGACGCGGTTTGCGCCAGCGCCAGCGGCGAAGTGAGCGCGTAGCCGAGCGCATTCCACGGAAAGCCGGTGAGGATGTGACCGCGCAGCCATTCGGTCACCGTCAACGCTGCCGCCAGAGCGAGGATCCGCATGGCTCCGCGCATCCAGATCAGCCGCGCCAGCGCCGCGCCAAGGCCGAAAAAGAGTCCAAGCCCGGCCGGCAGTCCGATCACCGCAAACGGCAGCAGCCAGCCGAAAGTCGGCGCATCGACCAGAAAAGCAAAGCCGATCCAGTACAGTCCGGCCAGGAAATAGCCGAAGCCGAACCACCAGCCGACGGTCGCGGCGCCGGTCATGCCGCGCCAACGGCCGCTGCCGCTGCCGGCGCTGTCGATCAGCCAGACCAGGACCGGAAAAGTCAGAAACAACGCCGGCCAAAAATTGATCGGCGCCATGGCCAGCGCCGACAGCACGCCGGCGATGAACGCGATGAGCCAGCGCCGCCAACCGAAAGACAGGACGATAGCGTGAATGAGCGCCGTCGGCTTCACGGCAGCGGCTGAGCGTTTGGATTTGCCCGCGGCGTTTCCTCGCGCGCCGGCGTCGGGCGCGCTGCCGCCGGACGGACCAGCGCCGGCTCCTGCGGCGTGCCTGGGCGGCGGTCTTTGCGGTGATAGATCTTCACGCGTTTCACCCGGCGCGGATCGGCGTCGAGCACTTCCGCTTCGAAGACGCCGGGGCCCGGCACCAGCTCGCCGCGTACCGGGACGTGCCCGGCGCGCATCACCAGATAGCCGCCGAGCGTATCGACCTCCTGCGCGGCGCCGCCGACATCAAATTCATCACCGATCACCGCGCGCACATCGTCGAGGCTGGCGCGGCCGATGGCGAGGAACGAACCGTCATTTTGGCGGGTCACCATCGCCTTCTCGTCCTCGTCATGCTCGTCGGCGATGTCGCCGACGATCAACTCAACCAGGTCTTCGATCGAGACGAGGCCGTCGCTTCCGCCGTATTCGTCGATGATGAGGGCGAGGTGAATGCGCGTCGCCTGCATCTTGGCGAGCAGATCGAGCGCCGGCATGGACGGCGGCGCGTAGAGCAATTCGCGGATGATGTTAGCCGCCCCGAGCGGCATCGACAGATCGATCTTGGCAAAATCGAGATCGGCCGCCGGCAACCTCTTGACGACCAACGACGTCGGATCGATCGCCGCCCGCGCCGCCATGAACGCGACCAGATCGCGGATATGAACCATGCCGGCCGGATCGTCGAGCGTGTCGTTGTAGACGACGAGGCGCGAGTGGCCGGCGCCGGCGAACACCATGGTCAGTTCACCGAGCGTGATTTCCTGGTGCACGGCGACGATGTCGGCGCGCGGCACCATGATGCTGGCGATCCGGCACTCGCGCAGGCCGAGAATGTTCTTGAGCATCGCCGCTTCGGCCGGCGAAAAACCCGATTCCGGCTGCTCGGCGGTGAGCACGAACTCGAGGTCGGCGCGCGTGGCCGCGACCTTCCAGCCGAACAGGATGCGCATGACGCGCGCGAACCACCCCTCCTGTAATCCTTCCTGCAATCCCTCTTGCAATCCCTTCTGCAATTCGCCGCGTTGCGGCAGCACCATGGGAAGACCGTGCGGGTCGGTCTCCTGCTGCTCACCGGGTTTGGATGCTTGCGTCACGTTTGCCGGCATTCTCAGGAGCGATAAGGGTCGGGAATGGCAAGCCGCCGGAGAATGTTCCGTTCCGTCCGTTCCATCGCTTCAGCGTCTTTCCTGCGCTCGTGATCGTAGCCCAATAAGTGCAGGTATCCGTGCACGGCAAGGTGGGCGACATGATGAGCGAACGGTTTTTTCTCGTCGCGAGCTTCCCGGGCGATGGTTTCGTAAGCGAGCACGATGTCACCGATCAGCGGAGTTTCCGCGCTGCCGCGAGTGGTCGGGAATGACAGCACATTCGTTGCTGCATCGATTCCACGCCAGGCGCGGTTGAGCAGACGGATCGCCGAATCATCGGTCAGCACGATAGCAAGCTCTGCGTGCGGTGTTGACAGCGTTGCGGCGGCCTTGGCGACGGCCCGCCTTACCGCCGGCCGGGCGCCACGCGCCTTTTTCCAGAGGCCGGATTCCACCAGCACATCGATGGTCGGCGCCGCACTTGTCCTGCCGGACCTCTGCGCCATCAGGGCCGCTCGCGTTTTGCCGCTGCCGCCTTGTCATAAGCCTCGACGATGCGTGCGACGAGCTCGTGTCGGATCACATCGGCGGCGCTAAACGTGACGTGCGCAATTCCTTCAATGCCTTGCAGGAGCCGCACCGCTTCGGCCAGGCCGGAAGTCTGACCGGACGGCAGATCGACTTGGCTCGGATCGCCGGTCACCACCATGCGGCTATTTTCGCCCAATCGGGTCAGCAGCATCTTCATCTGCACGGCGGTGGTGTTCTGCGCCTCGTCGAGGATGACGGCGGCATGCGACAGCGTCCGGCCGCGCATGAAAGCCAGCGGCGCGATCTCGATTTCTCCGGTCTGCAAAGCGCGCTCAACGATGCGTGAATCCATCAAATCGTAAAGCGCGTCGTAAATGGGGCGCAGATACGGATCGACCTTTTCGCGCATGTCGCCGGGCAGAAAGCCGAGCCGCTCGCCGGCTTCGACCGCCGGACGGGAGAGCACGATGCGGTCGACTTCCTTGCGTTCGAACAATTGAATGGCTTGCGCGACCGCGAGCCAGGTCTTGCCGGTGCCGGCCGGGCCGGTCGAGAACACCAGCGCATGGCGTTTCAGCGCGCGGATGTAGGCGTCTTGCGCCGGCGTGCGTGCGCGCACGCGCCGCTTGCGCAAATTGATCTCCTCGAAGTTTTCATTGCCCGCCGCCGGATCGAAGTCGAACAACGAACCTTGCGAAATAGCAAGCCGGATCGTGCCATCGACGTCACCCTGCACCAATTCGTCGCCGTGCTTGAGCCGGTCATAAAGACTCTCCAGCACGCGGCGCGCCTGTTCGCAGGCGGCGCGGGATCCTTCCAGCGTGACGTGGTTGCCGCGCGAGGTGGCAGCGATGCCGAGACGGCGCTCGATCAATGCGAGGTTTTGGTCGTATTGCCCGAACAGCGCCGAAGCGAGGCGATTGTCGTCGAAGGATAGAGCGATCTGGACGCTGTCATTCGGCGCGACGATCGATCCGGCGTCTGTCATTCGCATTCAGGCTCCGGTGCCGGCGTGCGCCGGCACGTGTGAAGTGTCTTGGGAAGAACTTTGCGTCAGCGCGCCGAACAGGCTGTTGCGGGCCATGTCGGTAACGGTGACGTCGGCGATTGCGCCGAGCAGCGACGCCGGGGCGTCGATTTGCACCAGCTGGAGATAGGGCGAGCGGCCGACGATCTGGCCGGCGCGGCGGGCGGGCCGTTCGAACAGCACCGGTAGGGTGCGGCCCAGAAAACCGCGATTGAATGTCGTCTGGCTGCGGTCGACCGCTTGTTGCAGTTGATGAAGACGTTCGGATTTCACAACCTCGTCGACCTGTTCGTCGATGTCGGCGCCCGGCGTTCCCGGCCGCGGCGAATATTTGAACAAATATGCGCCGGCATAACCGACATCGCCGACCAGGCGGAGCGTCTCGGCGAAGTCGACATCGGTCTCGCCGGGGAAGCCGACGATGAAATCCGACGTCAGCGCCAAATCGGGACGCGCCGCGCGCAGCCGGGCGACCAAGTCGAGGTAGTCGGCGCAGCTATGGCGGCGGTTCATGGCGGCGAGAATGCGGTCGGAGCCCGATTGCACCGGCAAATGCAATTGCGGCATCAGCGCCGGCAAATCGCGATGCGCCGCAATCAGGTCGTCGGCCATGTCGAGCGGGTGGCTGGTGGTGTAGCGGAGCCGCTCGACGCCGCGCATGTCTGCCAGCCGTTCGAACAACCGCGCCAGCGACCACGGCCGGCCGTCGGGGCCGGCGCCGTGATAAGCGTTGACGTTCTGGCCGATCAGCGTGATTTCGCGCACGCCGGCGGCGGCAAGCCGCTCGACCTCGGCGGCGATCTTTTCGGCCGGGCGTGAGGTTTCCGCGCCGCGCGTATACGGCACGACGCAAAACGAGCAAAACTTGTCGCAACCTTCCTGCACGGTGACGAAGGCGGTGACGCCGCGCGCGCGAATGGCGGCGGCGCTCGGCGCAGCGAGATGATCGAATTTGTCGTCGACCGGAAATTCGGTATCGACCAGCGGACCGTTGCGGCTCGTGCGAACGATGAGCTCGGGCAGGCGGTGATAATTCTGCGACCCGACCACGAGGTCGACCGCCGGCGCGCGGCGGATGATCTCGCCGCCCTCGGCTTGCGCCACGCAGCCGGCCACCGCGATCAGCACGTCACGGCCGGCTTCGGCCGCCGCCTCCTTCAGGCGGCGCATGCGGCCAAGCTCGGAATAGACCTTGTCCTCAGCCTTCTCGCGGATGTGGCAGGTATTGAGAATAATGAGATCGGCGTCCTCGGCGGTGGCGGTTTCCGCATAACCTTCCGGTGCCAACGTGTCGGCCATACGCCGCGAATCGTAGACGTTCATCTGGCAGCCGAACGATTTCACGAAAAGCTTGCGCGACCCTGTCATCCTGCCTCGAATCTTCGACCTCCTTGGCCCCCGGCCCATCTTACCTTTTTTGTTTCGGCCCGTCAGCCGAGGTCGCGGCGGAGCGTCAGCGCCGTCGCGCCACCGTCATAATAGCCGGGCCGGCGTCCGACCTCGTAGAAACCGGCCCGCCGGTAGAGCCGCGCGGCCGGCGCATTGTATTCGGCGACTTCCAGGAACACGGTGCGCGCGCCGACGCCGGCGAGGCGTCGCAAGTGCAAATCGAGGAGCGGCCGGGCAAAACCGCGTCCGCGCCACGACGGCGCGATCGCGACCGACAGGATTTCGGCTTCGCCTGCGGTCGTGCGCGACATAATGAAGCCGGTGAGGTTGTGGCCGACAGCGGCGCGATGCGTGACAACGTTACGCTCACCGATCAACTGGCGGAATTCGTCCTCGCTCCAGCCGCGCTGAAATGATGCGGCGTGGATCGCGGCGATGGTGGCAGCGTCGCCGCCGCGCGCTTCCGTGATCGCTGGCTCACCGCGGCTCAACAGGCGGGCGACGAAGTTCATCATCGGCGTGGTAGTTGGGCGGCGTTTTGCGGCTGCGCGTCAGGCGCGCGCAAATATTGCGGCTTCGGCGGCGATTGGCCTTCCGGCAGGACCGCACCAACCCGCGCGACCCAAGCGATATCCGGAGCCGGTCGCGGATCGACCAGCGTCGGCGCAGCATCCGCATCGGTGAGTGCGGCGGCAATTGCTTGCGCCGCCGAGCCGACGATGCAGGCCGAGGCTTCGGCCGCCGCACGCACAGCGTCGCCTAACGGCGCCAGCCGCGGCGGTGTCAGCGTGCGGCCGCCCGGAGCGAAAACCTGCAAATAGACATGGGCGTGTCGCGCGTCGATCGCCGCCACAACCGGAAACCGGTCATCGGCCGCCATATGCGGCGCGGCATAGGCTGACAACGTCGACAGACCGACGATCGGCGTGCCGGTGGCGAGCGCGATGCCGCGTGCGGCGGCAATACCGACGCGCAAACCCGTGAAGCTGCCGGGTCCGGTTGTCACCGCGATCCGGTCGATGTCAGCGAAGGTCATGGCGACCTCGGCCATCACCCGGCGTAACAGCGGCATCAATTCTTCGGCGTGTCCGCGGATCATCGGCAAGCTTTCGCTCGCCACAATGCCGCCATAGGCGGTGTCAAGCACGGCCGCGGAGCAAGCCGCCAGTGCCGTGTCGATGGCGATTATCCGCATGACTCAGTCGCGCGATGGAACGCGCGGCAATATCGCGGCGTCACATCGGCCGCACTTCGGTGATATCCGGAATGAAGTGCCGCAACAGATTCTGGATGCCGTGCCGCAGTGTTGCCGTGGATGACGGACAGCCCGAGCACGCGCCTTTCATGTTGAGATAGACGACGCCGTCCTTGAAGCCGCGGAAGGTGATGTCGCCGCCGTCATTGGCGACCGCCGGACGCACCCGCGTCTCGATCAATTCCTTGATGGTGGCGACGGTGTCGGCATCGGCCGCGTCGAAGAATTCATCGCCGTCGCTTTGCTCGGCGCTATTGGCCGCGAGCAGCGGCGCTTCCGACATGAAGTGTTCCATGATGGCGCCGAGGATCATCGGCTTGAGCTGCTGCCACTCGCCGCCGCCGTCCTTGGTCACCGCGATGAAATCGGAGCCATAGAAGACGCCGGTGACGCCGTCGATGTCGAACAGCCGTTCGGCTAGCGGCGACTGCGCCGCCTCGCTCTTGTCGCGCAACTCGAGCGTGCCGGTATCGAGCACGGTCCGGCCCGGCAGGAATTTGAGGGTGGCCGGATTTGGCGTCGCTTCCGTCTGGATAAACATGGCTGCCTCTGGCGTCGTTGGTGCTACCGAATCCACTCTAATACGTGGCGAATTTCGGTGGAAGTTCAAGGGCAATTACGGTCGCCGCCGGTGCGGTAAATAAGGCAGTTCTCACGATAAGGCGTCGATTTCATCGTCGGTCAGGTGCCCGGGCACAATGGCCACCGGAATGGGGTAATCGCCGGCCGTGCGGCCGATGGTCGTCACCAGCGGGCCCGGCCCCTCGGCGCCGATGCCGGCGGCCAGGACCAGGATGAAAATATCTTCGTCCTCGTCGATTACCTTGAGGATTTCCTCGGCCTTGTCGCCCTCGCGCACCACCCGCTCCGGTGCGATGCCGGCGATGCTTTTGGCGCGTGCGGCGTATTTTTTAAGCTCCGCATCGGCTTCTTCCTGGGCTTCCGCGCGCATGATGTCGGCGACACCGAGCCATTGCTGGCTCTGGCCTTCCATGTCGTTGACCCGAAGCATCACCACACTGCCGCCGATGCGCGCCGCGCGCCGGCTGGCGAAGTAAACCGCGCGATCGCATTCCTCGGTTTCGTCGATCACGACCAAAAGCTTGGGCTTGTGCCCGGCTTCGTAGCTGCGGCGCCTGCGCGACATGGATTTCTCCGGCAGCCGCAAGGCTGCCATGGCGGCGCCTGCCCGGACAAGCGGTGCTGCGGCTAGGCGTGGACGAAGCCGATGATGTCCTTGACCGCCTTCATGGTTTCGCCGGCGATTGTCCGGGCGCGGGCGGAGCCGTCGGCGAGGATAGCGTCGATCGCGGCAGGATCCTGTTGCAGGCGCCGCATCTCGGCGGCGATCGGGCTTAGCTTCTCCACCGCCAGCTCGGTCAGCGCCGCCTTGAAGGTCGAGAATTGCGCGTTGCCGAAGTCCTTGAGCACGCCGGCGCGTGTCGTGCCGGCGAGCGCCGCGAAGATACCGACGAGGTTGTCGGCCTCCGGCCGCGCGGCGAGACCCGTCTCCTCGCTCGGCAGCGGCTCCGGATCGGTCTTGGCGCGCTTGACCTTCTGCGCGATGGCATCGGCGTCGTCGGTGAGATTGATGCGCGATTGGTCGGATGCATCCGACTTCGACATTTTCTTGGTCCCGTCGCGCAGCGACATGACGCGGGTGGCTTCGCCGGTGATCAGCGGTTCGGGCAGCGGGAAAAACGCGTCGCCGAAGCCGTGCTTGCGAATGGAGTCGCCGAAGTCATTGTTGAATTTTTGCGCGACGTCGCGCGACAGTTCGAGGTGCTGCTTCTGGTCTTCGCCGACCGGCACATGGGTGGCGCGATAAATCAGAATGTCGGCCGCCATCAGCGTTGGATACGCATAGAGTCCGACCGAGGCATTCTCCCGGTCCTTGCCGGCCTTTTCCTTGAATTGGGTCATACGGTTGAGCCAGCCAAGGCGAGCGATGCAATTGAATACCCAGGCGAGCTCGGCGTGTTCGGCGACCTGACTCTGGTTGAACACGATGTGTTTTCTCGGATCGATGCCGCAGGCGATGAAGGCGGCGGCGACTTCGCGGATCGCCCCGGGCAATTCCGTGGGCTCCTGCCACACGGTGATCGCGTGCAAATCGACGACGCAATAGATGCAGTCGTAACGGTCCTGCAATTCGACGAAGCGCTTGATAGCGCCGAGATAATTGCCGAGATGCAGGTTACCGGTCGGCTGAACGCCGGAAAAAACCAGTTGTTTGAACGCCATGACAGTCTCCGGCTGCCTCGACCGGTTCAATGCCACGGCTCGGCTCGATCATGCAAGGCTGAGACGACTAGTAGTCCGATTCTAACATTCGCATCCGTATTCGGCAGCTTCCCATGCGAATGTTAGAATCAAAAGGACCACTAGCAAATATGAGTCCTTAGTGGAGCTTTGGGTTTGACATTCGCTTCACCAGGCTGCCGCCAGGTGGGTAGCGAATGTTAAATCCGCTCCACTAGGCGTCTCGGATTTGACCCCTGGTTTTGCTAGGAAGGACAGGGCACGCACCGACAGGAGCTGTGATGGAGCGTAGATTGGCCGCGATCCTGGCCGCCGACGCGGTCGGCTATAGCCGGATGATGCGCGACGACGAGCCCGGGGCGCTCGCGCTCCTGCAAAAGCATCGCTCGGAGGTGATCGATCCCGGCATCGCCAAGCACCGCGGCCGCATCGTCAAGTTGATGGGCGACGGGCTGCTCGCGGAATTCGCCAGCGCGGTTGAAGGCGTCAGTTGCGCCGCTGAAATTCAGCGGGCGATGACGGCACGCAACGCCGGCACGCAAGGCGACCGCCAGATGGCGTTTCGCATCGGCGTCCATGTCGGCGACATCATCGTCGAGGGTGACGACATCTACGGCGACGGCGTCAACATTGCCGCGCGCCTCGAAGGCATCGCGCAGCATGGCGGCATCTGCATTTCACGCCAGGCCTACGATCAGGTGCAAAGGAAGGTCGCGCTCGGCTACCGCAGCCTCGGCCCGCAAAGCCTGAAGAATATTTCCGATCCGATCGAGGTGTTTGCCGTTCAAGGCGATGGACTGGCAACCGCGGATGACCGGCAGGAGATTCGCTACTGCCGCACGAGTGACGGCGTGCGGCTCGGCTATGCAATCAGCGGCGACGGTCCGCCGTTGGTCAAAGCCGGCAACTGGCTCAGTCATCTGGAATACGATTGGGACAGCCCGGTGTGTCGCCCATTTCTTTTGGGGCTCTCAAAGGGCCGCCGCCTCCTTCGTTACGACCCGCGCGGCACCGGGCTCTCGGATTGGGACGTTGCCGACATATCGATCGACGCGTGGGCTAATGATCTGGCGACCGTCGTCGATGCGGCGGGCGTCGATCGTTTTCCGCTGTTCGGTCTGTCGCAAGGTTGCGCGGTCTCGATTACCTACGCGGTGCGGCACCCCGAGCGCGTCTCGCACTTGATTTTATGCGGCGGATTCGCGCTCGGCGGCCACAAGCGCTCGCCCGAAGAAAGCGAGCGCCGCGCGGCGCTGGAAACGCTGATGCGGTTTCAATGGGGCGCGGACAATCCGGCTATTCGGCAGATTTTTACGACGCTATTGATGCCGGGGGCAAACAAGGAGCAGGCCGACACGTTCAATGAATTGCAGCAACGAACCACATCGGGGGAATGCGCTGCGCGTTACTTTAAGACCGTCGGCATGATGGACGTGACCGAGCTGTTGCCGCAGGTGCGCGTTCCGACGCTGGTGTTGCACGCGCGCGAGGACGCAATGGCGCCGTTTGAAGCGGGCCGGCAGATGGCGTCGGGAATCCCCGGCGCGCGTTTCGTTGCGCTGCAAAGCAAGAATCACATGCCGTTGGAACAGGATCCGGCGACGCGACGGCTGTTTGAAGAGATCGCTTTGTTTCTGGCGCAGCCGGCCTGAGGTAAACTGCACAGACGGTGCGTGGGTGGGCGGCGTCCGCCGTACTGCCCACCGGCAGCGGTCCGTCGGTGACAAGCTTCCCGCCATTGCCAGCGGGATCGCGCTCGCTATAGTGCGCTTCCCCGCGAAAATTTCTCCAAAGAGTCTCGCATGCCCTCCATCCGCTACGATGTCCTCGGCATCGGCAATGCCATCGTCGACGTGATCGCCCGCACCGAGGAAGACTTTCTGCTCAAGCAGGGCATGAACAAGGGCGGCATGGCGCTGATCGACGAGCCGCGCGCCGAAGCGATCTACAAAGCGATGGGCCCCGCGGTGGAAACGTCGGGCGGGTCCGCCGCCAACACCATCGTCGGCGTGGCTTCGCTTGGATCGCGCTCGGCCTTCATCGGCAAAATTAAGGACGATGTGCTCGGCCGCGCCTTCAGTCACGATATTCGCGCCGCCGGTGCCGCGTTCGCAACGCCACCTGCGGCCGCCGGTCCATCGACCGCGCGCTGCTATGTGCTGGTGACGCCGGACGGCGAGCGCACCATGAATACTTATCTTGGCGCCGCGCAGAATTTGCATCCGTCCGACATCGACGCCGATTTGGTGGCCGGCAGCGCCATTCTCTATCTCGAAGGCTATCTCTGGGATCCGAAGGACGCCAAGGATGCGTTCCTCAAGGCGGCGAAGATCGCGCACCAGGCCGAGCGCGTTGTCGCGCTCAGTCTATCGGACGCGTTCTGCGTCGACCGCTGGCGCGATGAATTTCTGCATTTGATGCGCTCGCAGACCGTCGATCTGATCTTCGCCAACGAGGCCGAATTGGGCAGCCTTTATCAGACCGCGGACTTCGATACCGCGGTTGCGGCCTTGCGCAAGGATATCGGCGCAGCGGTGATTACGCGCAGCGAGAGGGGCTGCATCGTGATCGGTCCGGATGGAACCGCGGCGGTGCCGGCTTTCCCGGTCGAGCGCGTGGTCGACACCACTGGCGCCGGCGATCTGTTCGCGGCGGGCTTTCTTTCCGGGCTCGCGCGCGGCGCCGACGACCGCACCTGCGGCCGGCTCGGCGCGCTCGCCGCGGGCGAAGTGATCGGCCATCTCGGCGCGCGGCCGGAGACTTCGCTTAAGGACCTGGCGCGCGAAAACGGCGTGCTGGATTAGGCCCTTCCGCGACCTAACTAAAAAGCAAACAGGATAAGGGTCCCTAGCTCAGCTCTAAGGTGGTGGACCACGCTTGCCAGCGTTTGATCAGACCTTTCCCAACGGTAATCGTAGGCCGTTCTATAAAAACAAGGGTTACCGCAGAAAGTGCAACTGAAAATCCTATGCTTGCTACAGCAGCGATCCAGCCTCCGTGTTGATAGGACAGGAAAATTGTCCCTACTTGGGAGTAGACGATGGGATGGAGCAAATAGAGGCTGTAAGAAATATCTCCCATAAATTCGATCGGCCTTGCTCGAAATGGGAAGCGAAGGGCGACAAAAAGCAGTATCGCGCAAACGAGTGGTGCGGCCCCCAGGAATGGTGAGACGATTTCCGGAAAAGGCGAAACGAGAGGCAAGACGGTTGTAACAACAACCACTGCCATAACGGATGTCAGCAGCAAGCGGCCACCGATTATTTTTCGCCTCCATGCCCCGAATTGCAAGCCGAGATAACAATAAACTAGGTAGTGTGGCGCTATGCTTTGCCGCACCCCTAAAAGCCACAGCGTGCCAAATAACCCCAGTACGACATATGGACTGAAAACGATCGCGCGTCGTCCGAGAAAAAATACCAGCGGAACTGTCAGGTAAAACAGTACTTCAATGTAGAGCGTCCAATAGACACCCGACATTCTGGTGACGTGCATTGGACCGGTCGCAAAAAACGCGTTCGATACAACATCGCGTAATGTCCACCGGCGATCGGTCGCGAAAATGATAAGAATCGAAAGCCAATACATGGGCAGAATGCGGAACGACCGGCGTATGATAAAGGGAACCAGTTTTTGTTCGCTCGAATAAATCAGGTCCATCAAAAAACCCGATAAAAAGAAGAACAGAATGACGCCGAACTGTGCGATTAGCACGATCACAGACCTGGGCGCTGGAAGTTCCCCTCCGGGCCAAAAATGAGCAATCAGTACTGAAATGATTGCGATGCCTCGCAGGACATCAAGGCTCGCGAGGTTGCCGCGACTGGAGGTTAGCCTAAGCATCCGCTATTGAGGTTTCGCGTGCGAAGTGGGCAACTGAACGCAATGCCCGACAATTGCTGCGTCCGTTCCGCCTCTTTCCGAACGCCGCCATTTTGAGCTTTAGGGTATTCGAGGGGGCGAGCACCAGTCCACACCGCTGGCGGTTCTTTCAGAGACCTAGTTACTTCATTTTTACATCATTTCCAAGCCGCTAGTGTCATGGGTCGCCGCGATTGTATGCCTGCGCTGTCGCATCGCCGACGGCATGGGCAAGTGCAATCTCGCGATGCTCAAACGCGACCGCTAACCAAAAACTAACCAAAAAAGTTTACCGACGGATCGCCCGCAAACCGGAGATCCGCAGATGGCCGACTCGGAAGAGTCCAAATCGAACGAACCTAAATTGCCGATGGTGATCTCGCCGAGGCTCGACGGCTCGGACGAAGACGCAGCATCGTCATTTCCCGGTGAGGACGCGGCTCATACGGCATCGGCCGCAAGCGCCGGTAGCGATCATCCGCTATCGCGCTCGTTGCGGTTTGCGCTACTGGCCGTTTCGGTAGCGGCGGCAGCCGCAATCGGTTCGTTCGTTGGCGCGCTATCGGCGTCCGGCGTCATCCATTCGTGGTCCGCTTCGGCGGACAAATCCCCTGCTGTCATGGCGAGCGCCCGGCAAACGAATAAGGTCGAACTTGCCGAACTCGCCGCACTCAAGAGCAATCTCGACGGCGCGACGCGCGGCGCCAGCGGTCAGTTCGCCAGGCTTGCCGAGCGGTTGGATCGGGCCGAGCGCACGCAGATCGAGGCGGCGACCAAGGTCACCCACATCGCCGACGCGGTAGACCGCCTGGAGAAGAAGATAGTTGTTGCTGCTGCGGCAGCTTCGGCGGCGCCGGAGACGACCGGTTCGATCGCAGCCAGCCCGCCGGGAGCGGCCGGTGAAGCCAAGCTCGCGGAAAAGATTCTGCCGGATTGGATTGTGCAAGACGTACGCCGCGGTCACGCGCTGGTCGAGAACAACCGTGGCGGCGTGTTCGACGTCGCGGTCGGCGGGATACTGCCTGGTCTCGGCAGAATCGAGACTATCAAGCGGCAAGGCGGCCAATGGGTCGTCGTCACCGCCGGCGGGCTCATTACCGAGCATAACAACTAAATGTGTGTGCCGACGCCATAGTCGGGCGCCACCGTCCATGCCACCTTATCCGCGCCGCGAGCGCGGATAGGGGAGTTGGCCGTTTGAGCCTGGCTCGTAGCGTCGTCGTTGCCGGCATCGCCGCGCTCGTGTGCGCGCTCGCTTCTGCCGCCATGACTTTCGCGGCCATGACTTTCGCGGCCATGACTTCCGCCGCCATGGCGCAAACGTTGCCCGCGCCGGTCGCGCCTCCCGACCGAGCGGAAACGCAGGAAAGCTGCCCCGGTCTTATCGCTGCCGAACGGCCGCGCATCACGCCCGCTGCTTTCAAAGTTGCCGCGCTTGGCGAAGATCAGGTGCGGCTCACTTTCATCGGCCATGCCACTTTCCTGATCGAAAGCCCGCAGCAGGTGCGCATCGCCACCGACTACAACGATTATGTGAAGCTGCCGGTTACGCCTGACATCGCCACCATGAATCATGCGCACGAAACGCACTACACCGACCATCCCGATCCGGCGATCAAATATGTGCTGCGCGGTTGGGGCGAGAGCCCGGACAAGCCGGCGATCTGGGATCTGAAATACCGCGACGTGCGCGTGCGCAACGTGCCGACCAATATCCGGACCTGGAGCGGTGGCACCGAGCGGTACGGCAATTCGATCTTCGTCTTCGAGATCGCGAATTTATGCATCGCCCATCTCGGCCATCTGCACCACACGCTGACGCAAGCGCAACTCGACGCGATCGGTCGCGTCGACGTGGTGATGGCGCCGGTCGACGGCAATTACACGCTCGACCTCGACGGCATGATGCAGGTGCTGACCGCGCTGAAGGCGCCGCTGATCATCCCGATGCATTTTTTCGGCTGGTACACGCTCGAAGGGTTTCTGGAGCGGGCGCAACGGCAATGGCGGATCGAGAGAGCGGAGCTGCCGTCGGTGGTGGTGTCGAAGGCGACGTTGCCGAAAAGCCCGAAAGTCCTGGTGCTACCGGGATTTTGAAGGCCCGCTCTGCGTTGGTGTCAGCTTCCGGCCAGCGTGCGGCCGGCGTATAACAACTCCGGAACATACGAGGTAGCTGACCATGTTGAGCGCCGCGCAGAACGATCTGATCACCCGCAGTGGACCAGGCACCGAAGCCGGCGGTCTGCTGCGGCGTTATTGGCAACCGGCGGCGCTGATCGATGAGCTTTCCGGCAACCGCCCGGTCAAGCCGGTGCGGCTCCTCGGCGAGGATTTGGTCGCGTTCAAGGACGAAAAGGGCCGCTACGGACTGATCGGCCGACATTGCCCGCATCGCGGCACCGATCTCGCTTACGGCCGGCTGGAAGATGGCGGCTTGCGCTGCCCGTTCCACGGCTGGCTGTTCGACGTCAGCGGCCAATGCCTGCAAACTCCGGCCGAGCCCGACAACAGCAACCTTTGCGCCAACATCAAACAGAAGTCCTATCCGGTGGCGGAAAAAAGCGGAATTTTGTTTGCCTATCTTGGACCGGGCGAGCCGCCGGAATTTCCGCAGTTCGACTGCTTCATCGCGCCGTCGACCCAAACCTTCGCATTCAAGGGCATGATCGACTGCAACTGGCTGCAGTCGCTCGAAGTCGGCATCGATCCGGTGCACACCTCGTTCTTGCACCGTTTCTTCGAGGATGAAGATCCGAACCAAGGCTACGGTAGGATGTTCCGCGACACCTCGAAGGATTCGGACATGCCGATGACCCAGATCATGCGCGAATTCCCGTGTCCGCGCATCGAGGTCGAGCCGACCGATTACGGCTTCCGGCTGGTCACGTTGCGCCAGATTTCAGACGCCAAGGCGCATGTGCGCGTGACCAATCTGATCTTTCCCAATGCTTTCATTATTCCGATGAGTCGCGAGATGACGATCTCGCAATGGCATGTGCCGATCAATGACACCAAGCATTATTGGTACGCCATCTTCACGTCGTTCGGTGAGCCGGTGAACAAGGACGAGATGCGCCGCCAGCGCTTGGAGCTTTACGAATTGCCGGATTACGTGCCGCGCAAGAATAAGCACAACGATTACGGCTTCGATCCGCACGAGCAGGAACATGCGACCTTTACCGGCATGGGCGCCGACATCAACGTGCACGACCAATGGGCCTGCGAGTCGATGGGCGCCATTCAGGACCGCACGGCCGAACATCTCGGCACATCGGACAAGGCGATCAGTGCCTATCGACGGCTCCTGCGCACGGCGCTGGACCAATCCGGCAAAGGCGAGCGGCCGATCATGGTGCTGGATAAGGCGTCGGCTGCGGCCGTTACCGGCCCGGCCTGCGTCGACGGCATCGGGCCGGCCGGCGACTGGCAGGGTTATTGGCAACGCACCAACGACGACCGGCAGAAGACGAAGACCTGGACCAACGGGCACTGACGGCGCGTGATGGCTCCGCGCCGGCCGGTATCTGCGAATTTCGTCGATCGTCACGGTCTGTGGACCGACGCGCAGACGCGCCAAGCGAATGCCGTCGCGCAAGCGATCAAGAAACATAAGCTCGAACTCGTCCGCTTCTCGTTTGCCGACCAGCACGGCGTGCTGCGCGGCAAGACCGTCGTCGCCGCCGACGCACCCGCGCTGATGCGGGCCGGCGTTACCATGACGACGACGTTGCTTGCCAAGGATACCGCGCACAACACCGTCTATCCGGTGTTCACCTCCGGCGGCGGCTTCGCCATGGCGGAGATGCAGGGCGGCGGCGATTTCGTCATGGTCGCCGATCCGTCGACGTTCCAGGTGCTGCCGTGGACTGGCAAGGATGGGACGCCGAACACCGGCTGGCTCCTGTGCGATACTTATTTCGCCAACGGCAAGACGATGCCGTTCTCCACCCGGCAGCTCTTGCGCAATGCGCTCGATCACCTCGGTGCGGCTGGATACGATTTCCTCGCCGGGCTCGAGGTCGAATTCCATCTGTTCAAGCTGGAGAATCCGCGGCTGATGCCGACGGACGCGACCTGGCCGCCGCAGGCGCCCGAAGTGAGCCTGCTCAATCAGGGCTACCAGTATCTCACCGAGACGCGCTTCGATCAGATCGCCGATGCGCTCGAGCCGATTCGCCGCGGCATCGAGGCGCTCGGCTTGCCGCTGCGCTCGCTCGAAATCGAGCTCGGCCCAAGCCAGTGCGAGTTCACCTTCCGCCCGCAGCCCGGACTTGCCGCCGCCGATACGATGGTTCTATTCCGCGCGGCGACGAAGCAGATCGCACGCCGCCACGGCTTGCTCGCGAGCTTCATGTGCCGGCCGGTTTTGCCGAACCTATTTTCCAGCGGCTGGCACCTGCATCAATCGCTGATCGCGCGCAAAGACCGACGTAACGTGTTTGCCGGAAACGAGCGCGAAGGCCTTTCCGCGACCGGGCTGCATTATCTCGGTGGGCTGCTGAAGCATGCGCAGGCGGCGGCCGCCTTCACCACGCCGACGGTCAACGGCTACAAGCGCTACCGCGCCTACACGCTTGCGCCCGACCGCGCGATCTGGGCGCGCGATAATCGCGGTGTGATGCTGCGCGTGATGGGCCAGCCGGGCGATCCGGCATCGCATCTGGAAAATCGTGCCGGTGAGCCGGCGGCTAATCCTTATCTCTACATCGCGTCGCAGATTTACGCCGGCCTCGACGGCGTCGCGCACAAGCGCGGCCCCGGGCCGTCAGCGGATACGCCCTACGAGACGAAAGCGCAGGCGTTACCGAAAAATCTCGGCGAGGCGGTCGCCGCGTTGCGCGCAAGCAAAGTTTTCCGCGCCGGCTTTGGCGATGCCTTTGTCGATTATTTCGCCCACATCAAGGAAGCCGAATTTGCGCGCTTTACCGCCGAGACCGGCGGCGAAGGCAACGACGTGACAGCCTGGGAGCAAAACGAGTATTTCGATTTGTTTTAGGAGCGTACCGGAGAATGCGTGCCGGTACGCGTGCAGACCAATCACCTACGTAAAAACAATCTCATGCCGTAAGACGAACGGGGCGAGCATCGCACGCACGTCGTCGGCGATGGCGTCGCGCTCGCGCTCGGGACTAGTGCCGATGGTGACCGTGGCGAGACTGCCGTGACTGCCATGCGGGCCGACCTTGACGCTGCACGTGATTCCTTTGTCTGCGAGCGGGGCAAGGATTTTGTTGAAAACGCGGGTGGCGGCATCCCAACGAAGCGCAGGCTTGAATACCTTGCCGACGCCGGTGAGCGGCATCGGATCGATCGGGAAAATCTGCACCGGAACGGCGGCACGCTCGGGGGATCGCTCGCGGACCCAAGCCTCGAGTTCGCCCGCCGCGGGCGTCGCCCCGGGCTTTAATTGCACGTAGCCGACCGGCAATTCGCCGGCGTAGGCATCGGGCTGGCCGACAACCGCGGCGAGGCTGACGGCCGGATGCTGGAACAGAATGTCCTCGATGGGCGTGGGATCGATGTTATGGCCGCCGCGGATCACCAGGTCCTTGGCGCGGCCGGTGATCCACAGCGAACCGTCGGCGTCGAGTCTGCCAAGATCGCCGGAATTGACCCAGTTGCCGTCAATGAACGCGCCCTTGTTGTGGACCTCGTTGAGGTAGCCGCTGAAAACTCCCGGTCCGGCCATAATCACGACGCCGATTTCGCCGGTCGCACAATCGCGTTCGAGCCGGCCGTCGTCGTCGAGCTTGACGACGCGAACGCGTGCGTAAGGCACCGGCATGCCGGCCGAGCCAAGGCGCACCGGACGGTCCGGATAGGCCATCGTGTGGACGCTCGACGTCTCGGTCATGCCGTAGACTTCGAGCACCGGCAGCCCGTACTTGTCCTGAAGCGTCTTGCCGACGGCTACGGGAATTGCCGAGCCGCCACCGGCCGCGTATCGCAAGCTCGATATGTCGGCATTGCCCGGTGGCACCGCCGCGGCAGCCGCCAAGACCGTCGGCACGCTCGACAGCGTTTCAGGTTTGAATCGCTCAACGAGGCCCCAGACATTCTTGACGCTGGCCGGATTACGCCAGCCGGCGGGTGACAGGACGACAAGGCAGCCGCCGTTCGAGAGCATCGTCAGCGCCTGCGTGAGCGCGCCGCCGACGTGGAAAAGCGGCAGGCCGAACAGCAGATTGGCGCCGGGCGGCGCTTTGAGAATCAAGTTCATAGCCCACGCCTGGAAGACCTGGTTGGTATGGGTGTGGCGGACAAGCTTCGGTGTGCCGGTGGTGCCGCCAGTGTGGAAGTAAGCGGCAATCTCATCACCGGATATCCGCCGGCCGCTCACAAGCCGGTCGGACGGCTGCGCCGCAACCAGATCGCCAAACGAATAGATGCCGTTGGCCGGATCGCCGGGGCCGTGCACCTGCACAATCGCTTTGAGGTGTTTCAGCTTCCCGCGCACCTGCTCGACCTTTTGCCAGATATCCGTGCCCGGCATCGGGCCGAGTGCGACCAGCACCTTGGTGCGCGCGGCTTCCAGGATCTCCGCGATTTGGTATGGCTCAAGCAGCGGGTTGACGGGATTGGCAATGCCGGCCGCTTCGGCGCCGAACAGTGAAATAAGAGCCTCGGGCAATAGCGGAAGCAGCAGCGTCACCACATCGCCACTGTTGACGCCGAGCGCATGAAACATATTGGCGGCTTGGGTTACGCGCGCGGCGAAATCGCGATGGCTGATGATAACCGGTTTGTCGGACGGATCGGCGTTGGGGAGGAACTGGATCGCCGGCGCGTCGGGATGATGAGCCGCACCCAATGTGATGGCATCAAAGGTGCTCGCCGCGGCGATACGGTCGCGGTAAGGAATTTGTTCAAAGGCGCGGATGTCGGCGTCGGTGGCAAAGTTTGGATAATCTTTGCCGATGACGCGATCGAGCAGATGTGCGCCGGCCATGCTGAGTGTCCCCCCTCGTCGTGCTTGTCCGCCCTAACCCATCTCACAGGGACAAGCGGGCGAAAGTGTAGCATGCCCGGCCGCGGCCGTTTATCGGCAGAGGGCTGACATGATTTGACGGAGAAATCCGGCGCCGGCGGGCATTCGGCGCGCGTTCGGGTCAGACGTCGACGCTTGCCGTGAGTGCGTGCGCCTCGATGAACAACCGGCGCGGCTCGACCTTGTCACCCATCAATTCGTCGAACACGGTGCCAGCTTCGTCGATTTCCCTGACGCCGACTTGCAGGAGCGAGCGGGCATTGACGTCCAGCGTCGTCTCCCACAATTGCTGCGGGTTCATCTCGCCGAGACCTTTGTAGCGTTGCAGCGAGATGCCTTTCCGACCGACCGCCGTCACCGCGTCGAATAGGCTGACCGGGCCGTGGATCGGCGTCTCTTCGTCCTTGCGCCGCAGCATTGCCGGCGGCGTCGGTCGCGGGAAAATCTGCTGCAACGACGGGGCGAATTCGTCGAGTTTGCGTGCGTCGGCCGAGCCGAGGACCGCCTGGTCGAGCACGGCCACTTCCTTGACGCCACGCACCGTGCGTTCGAACCGGAAGCCTTCGCCTTCGGTGAATTGACCGTCCCAGCCACGCTCGGTCTCCTCGGCCAAGGCGTCGAGGCGGCGCGCGATATAGGGCGCCGCGGCCTTGGCATTCTCCGGATCGCCGACGATCTCGGCGTTGAGCACGCCAAGGATCGCGGCCTGCTCGACGACCTGCCGGTTATACCGGCTGTGCAAGCCGCGCAGGATGTTACGGATGATCCGCGCATCCTCGACCAGCCGGCGCAAGTCAGCGCCGGCGCGCACTTCGCCGGACGACAGCCGCAACGATGCCTCTTCGAGACCGGTGTCGATCAGGTAATCCTCGAGCGCCCGCTCGTCCTTGAGATATTGCTCGGACTTGCTGCGGCTGACTCTGTAGAGCGGCGGTTGCGCGATATAGAGATAGCCGCCGTCGATGACCTCGCGCATCTGCCGGTAAAAGAAGGTCAGCAGCAGGGTGCGGATATGCGCGCCATCCACGTCGGCATCGGTCATGATGATGATTTTGTGGTAGCGCAGCTTGTCGATGGCGAATTCGTCGGTGCCGATGCCGGTTCCGAGCGCGGTGATCAGCGTGCCGATCTGCTCGGATGCCAGCATCTTGTCCATCCGGGCGCGCTCGACATTCAAAATCTTGCCGCGCAGCGGCAAGACAGCCTGAAATGCGCGATTGCGACCCTGCTTGGCGGAGCCGCCGGCGGAATCGCCCTCGACGATGAACAATTCGGATTTGGCGGGGTCGCGCTCCTGACAATCGGCGAGCTTGCCGGGCAGCGAGGTAATGCCGAGTGCGCTCTTGCGCGTCATCTCGCGCGCCTTGCGCGCGGCTTCGCGGGCGGCGGCGGCCTGGATCACCTTGCCGACAATCACTTTGGCCTCGCCCGGACGTTCTTCGAGCCAGGACTTGAGCGAGTCGTTGATGACGCCCTCGACCACGGGACGGACCTCGGAGGAGACGAGCTTATCCTTGGTCTGTGACGAGAATTTCGGGTCGGGCACCTTGATCGAGAGCACCGCGGTCAAACCTTCGCGGCAATCGTCGCCGGTGAGCGCAACCTTTTCCTTGCGCGCCGCGCCACCGGATTCCGCGTAAGCGGTGATCTGGCGGGTCAGTGCGCCGCGGAAGCCGGCGAGATGAGTGCCGCCGTCGCGCTGCGGAATGTTGTTGGTAAAGCACAGCACCGTTTCGTGGTAGCCGTCGTTCCACCACAGCGCGCAGTCGATGGCGATGCCGTCGCGCTCCGCCTTGATCACGATTGGCAGCGGGACGAGCGGCGTGCGGTTACGATCGAGATACCTGACGAACTCCTCGACGCCGCCCTCGTAACGCAGCTCGATGCGCTCCTCGACCGCGTGGCGGTTGTCGGAGAGGACGATGTTGACACCGGAATTGAGGAAGGCGAGTTCGCGCAGCCGGTGTTCCAGCGTGGCAAAGGCGAACTCCGTCATGGTGAAGGTCTTCGTCGACGGCAGAAAGGTCACCTCGGTGCCACGCTTGTCATAAGCGCTGCTGACGACGGCGAGCGGAGCGACCGCCTCGCCGTCGCGGAATTCCATGAAATGTTCTTTGCCGTCGCGCCAGATCGTCAGCTTGAGGGAGGTCGATAGCGCGTTGACCACGGACACGCCGACACCGTGCAGGCCGCCGGAAACCTTGTAGGCGTTCTGGTCGAATTTCCCGCCGGCATGCAGCTGCGTCATGATGACTTCAGCCGCCGACACGCCTTCGCCCTTGTGGATATCGGTCGGAATACCGCGGCCGTCGTCGCGCACCGTGCACGAGCCGTCGGGATTGAGCGTAACGCTGACCTCCTTGGCGTAACCGGCCAGCGCCTCGTCGATGGCGTTGTCAACGACCTCGTAGACCATGTGGTGCAGGCCCGAACCGTCATCGGTGTCGCCGATATACATGCCCGGCCGTTTGCGCACGGCATCGAGCCCCTTGAGCACCTTGATTGATTCCGCATCGTAATCGGAGGGTGCAGGGGGTGTCTTGCGGGCGGCTTCGGCCATGCGAAAAGCTCTCGAATCGCTTGCTAAAATCGTCAATGAATCGCTTCGAGTCTTGTACACCAAAACTGTGTCGCGTACAGGGCAAAGTGACCCCCAGTAACATATTGCTAAATCGCTACTTTTCAATGATTCCGGGGTGCGAAAAATGCCCCCGATTCCGGCCTCGGTCAGATCGCTGCGGCGAGCGTCGAGGAAGCCGCAGCCTTAAAGGCGGGCGGCCCGCGCTTCGTGGGGCGGCAAAAGGTATCTGTTCTCGGACTTATAGTCGGGAACCGGTTTCTGAAAATCGCTGAGCGCGGCGGTCCAAAGTTCCACGCGATCCAAATCATCGTGCAGGCGATTCAGCGCCTCCATCAGATTGCGGACGATCATATCTTCGGCCGGTTCCATCATCGCGACCGCGCCTTTCATCTCAGGTAAAGGCGCCGCGCTTTACTCTGGTTCCCCGGTTTCAGAGTTCCTAAGTCCCCGAATAACTGCCGAATATCTGGAAATTGGAACAATCGTCCGATTCAGCGCTTCGATACATGTCGTTGTAACCGGCCGGAATTGACTTCGATCATCGCGGCGTCGTGCGCGGCCTCCGCGAACAGGGCGGGGTCGGCACCGGTCATCCAAACTTGGGCGCCCAACGCGCCGAGTTCGGCGTGCAAGGCCTCGCGCCGCGCCGGATCGAGATGCGCAACCACCTCGTCGAGCAGAAGCACGGGGGTCGAGCCCGACATGTCGGTGATCAGCCGCGCTTGCGCCAGGACGAGCCCAATCAACAGTGCCTTTTGTTCGCCGGTCGATGCGTCGGCGGCAGCAATGCCTTTGCGCGCATAGACGACGGCGAGATCCGTCAAATGCGGTCCGTCCAGCGTGCGTCCGGCCGCCGCGTCGCGAGGCCGATTGTCACGCAATACGCCACGGTAACGCTCTTCGACTTCGACTGCCGGATGTGCGGGCAGAAGCTTCTCCATCCAGCCTTCGATGGCAATCTCCGCTGGCGGAAAGCTCGAGTCCTTGCGGCTCGCCAGCACGGCGGCGAGCCGACTGACCGCTTCGGCGCGCACGGCTGCCACCGCGACCGCGAGTTCGGCGGTCTCGTGCTCAATGGCATCGAGCCAGTGCTGGTCCGGCGTCGGTTCGCTCAGCAGCCGGTTGCGGCCGCGTAGCGCGCGGTCGAGCGCGTTGACGCGACCGGCATGTTCGGCATCGACGGCCAGCGCGAGGCGATCGAGGAAGCGGCGCCGTTCCGACGGTGCGCCAGCGAACAACGTATCCATCGCCGGTACCAGCCAGACGACGCGCAGATGGTCGGCGAATGCGGCGGCTGACGTGACGGCTTCGCGATCGATCCGGCACTGGCGCGGGACCGTTTCATCTTCGGCGCCGCGTTCGATCCCGGTGCCGAGTGTGGCGAGCCCAAGCACGCCCTCGATTTCGGCGGCGACCGCCCAGGAGCCGTCACCCTCGTGGAAGGCCACTTCGCCGGGCGTGGCGCGGCGCAGCCCGCGGCCGGGCGCCAGATACGAAATCGCCTCGATCAGATTGGTCTTGCCGGCGCCATTCGGGCCGACGAGGACAATCGGCCGGCTGTCGGCGTCGAGCGTTGCCGCGCGGTAATTGCGGAAATTGGTCAGTGTCAGGCGGAGGACGCGGGCCATGGCCGGAACATCGAGTATCAGCGGGCAGGCATCAGAATCCCGATACCTGTTTCGCGATCCCCGATCCCTGTCAAACCCGCATCGGCATAAGCACGTAGAGCGCGCCCTTGGCGTCCTTGTCCTGGATCAGCGTCGGCGAACCGGGATCGGCAAGCTTGAGCACGGCCGCTTCGCCTTCGATCTGGGCGGCGATATCGAGCAGGTAGCGCGAGTTGAAGCCTACATCGATCGGGTCGGCTTCGTATTCGACCTCGAGTTCTTCGGTGGCGCTGCCGGAATCCGGATTGGTGACGGACAGCATGAGCTTGCCCGACGACAACGACAGTTTCACCGCGCGGCCACGTTCGCTCGATACCGTCGAAACGCGATCGACTGCCGCCTCGAATTCTTTTTTGTCGACGACCAATTCCTTGTCGTTACCCACCGGAATGACCCGCCCGTAATCGGGGAAGGTGCCGTCGATCAGCTTTGAGGTCAGGATCACCGAGGCGACGGTGAAGCGGATTTTCCCGGGCGACAGCTCGATGTTGATCTCGGCTTCGCCATCCTCGATCAGGCGCTGCACTTCGCCGACGGTCTTGCGCGGAACAATGACACCCGGCATCCCGGCGGCGCCTTTGGGCAGATCGAATTCCATCTGTGCCAGCCGATGACCGTCGGTAGCGACGGCGCGCAGCTTTTGCGACTGGCCGCTCTCGGCCACGTGCAAATAAATGCCGTTGAGGTAGTAGCGTGTCTCCTCGGTGGAGATGGCGAATTGAGTTTTCTCGATCAGCCGCTTGAGGTCGGCGGCCTTGAGGACGAACTTATGCGTCATGTCGCCGGGGGCGAGATCGGGAAAGTCGCTCTCCGGCAGCGTCTGCAAGGTAAAGCGCGAACGGCCGGCCCGGATGGCCAGCGCGGCGCGGTCGCCGGACGACTCCAGCACCACCTGCGCCCCCTCAGGCAACTTGCGCACGATATCGTAGAACATATGGGCCGGAACCGTGGTCGAACCGCCGGGGCCGACTTCGGCCGCGATCGTATCGGTCACTTCGAGATCGAGATCGGTGGCCTTCAGGCTGAGTTTGGACCGATCGGCGCGAATAAGCACGTTCGCGAGTATCGGAATGGTATTGCGCCGCTCCACCGCGCGGTGCACGTGACCGAGCGACTTCAATAATTCGGAACGTTCTACGGTGACTTTCATCGCACCATTCCGTTCGCGCCAAGGGGTAACAAACGTGGCGCGGCGCGGCGCTTTCGGCAAGGGCATGGCGCCGCCGCGGCGGCTTTTCCCTGCCTTTACACACAGCAACGCGACGGAGCAAAGCCTCCGCCGTCAGTCCTGGAGCTGGCGCTTGAGCACCTCGATCTCCTCGGCTAGCGCGTGGTCGTTGCTGACGAGCCCTTCGATCTTGCGCACCGCATGCAGCACGGTGGTGTGATCGCGGCCGCCGAAACGGCGGCCGATTTCCGGCAGCGAGCGTAGCGTCAGAATCTTCGCCAGATACATCGCCACCTGGCGCGGACGCACCACATTGGCGGTGCGGCGCGACGACAGCAGATCGGCGCGGCTCACATTGTACTGGCGCGCGACCACCCGCTGGATGTCCTCGATCCGCACCCGCTTCAGCTCGGGCGGCCGGATCAGATCGCGCATTTCGCGCTCGGCCATTTCCAGGGTCACCGGCTGGCCGGTGAGCTTGCTGTGGGCAAGCAGCCGATTAACGGCGCCTTCGAGATCGCGACCGTTATGGGTGATAGATTTGGCGACGAATGTCAGGACCGGCGCCGGCACGTCGAAGCCGGGATGGTGAATGCAGGCCGCGGCGACGCGGCTTTTGAGGATTTCCAGCCGCAGCTCCTCGCCGAGCGAGCCGACCTCGACCACCAGTCCGCCGGCAAGCCGCGAGCGCACCCGGTCGTCGAGGCTTTCCAGATCGGCCGGTGGGCGATCACTGGCGATCACCACCTGGCGGCCGGCATCGATCAACGCGTTGAGTGTGTGGCAGAACTCGGCCTGGGTGGATCGGCCCTGGAGGAATTGCATGTCGTCGATGACCAGAACGTCGATAGCGCGAACCGCCTCCTTGAAAGCCAGCGTCGTCTGTGTCCGCAAGGCCGAGACAAATCCGTACATAAACCGTTCTGCGGTCAGATACAGCACTTTGCGGTCGCTGCCGTTGCCGGCCCAGGTGATCGCCTGCAAGAGGTGCGTCTTGCCGAGGCCAACACCGGCATGGATGTACAACGGGTTGAACATCAGCGCGTCGCCGCGCCGGCTGGTCGCTACCTGCCGCGCCGCCGCATGCGCAAGCGTGTTGGAGCGTCCGACAATGAAGGTTGCAAACGAAAGCCGGGGGTCGAGCGGCGACCCGCCCAGCGCTTCGTGCACCGACATGAACGGCACGCCAGCGCGTGAATCGCCACTGCCGTTGTGATGAGCGATGCCGTGGGTCTCCCGCGCCGAGGTCGCAATTTCCGGCAGCTTCGGCTTTGGCGGCACCGGCCGGATCGCGGCCGAGCGGACGCTCAATTCCAGACGGGTGATGCCGGGCTCTTCCGCCTGCCAATGGGACAGCACACGCTCGCTGTAATGTGACTGAATCCAGTTGCGCAGGAAGCGCGTCGGCACCGACAGTCGGACGGCGGCCGCATCGACCGTTTCCAGCTCGATCCGCGCAAACCAACTCGAAAACACGTCTTCACCGAGTTCAGCGCGCAACTGGTTCTTGACCCGCTGCCAGCGCTCTTGTTCCGAGCTCGTCATGTCGGCCTGCTTTTTTTGCCGGAGATTGAAGTGAAGCGAATAATTTAGGTGAGACACACTCACCCCGCTCTACATCGGGAAAACGCAACGTTAGATCGGATCGTGAAATTGGCGGCGCTGCCGGAAGCGAACGCCGCAAACGGCGGGGCCGCTTCAGCCGCTGGAGCGGATCGGCTCAGCGATGAGGCCCGAGGGGGGCGAAACTCCGGGTGAAAAAATGCCAGCACGGCTGACCGGTCGGCGAACCTTCGTTCTCATTCCCCCACCTCCATCGTTCTCGTTTCGATGATGATCGCCGACGTCGCGCCTTGGATGTCTCGCGTTGGCGCGCCGATCGGCGTCACTTTTTGCTTTCCACTGACCGCCTAGGAAATTGACCGCCTAGGAAATTTTTCAGCGGGCTTTTCTTCCTCTGAAGTCGAACTGTTCTAACTTTGAAGTTGAGCCCTTTTCCCGCTGAAGTCGGCCCCGACGCGGCCGATCGGGCGCCTTCCTACTGTTCGCCGGACACTACTTTCCCGCACCCATCGTCGATGAGTTTGGTCAACACCAATTGTTTCAAAGACCCCTCGGAGACCGAAGAATTCAAACGCTAGCACGCAGTTTCCGCCCCGCAACCGGCAAAAAAACCTCGCCAACATTGAGCTTTCGCAGGTTGCGCGCCTGCGTGCAGCGCGGCCGTCGGTGCAAAGCTTTGACTCAACGAGCCGATTTACATTTCTGTGACAGCCTCGTCACAGTTCAAATTGGTTAGATCGAACACCGGAGCAAATAAAACTGCACACATCGGATTCGTGGCAGACTCAAAGTCCATCGCCTCCTATGCGCGATAACCCGTTCATTGCGCACAAATTATTTTGAGCAAGATTCAAGGGTAGCCCTGCGGTTGCGGACGCGGAGCAAATAGAAAATTTCACAGGGCCGGCATGGAATACCGCGACGCATGATTTTGTGGGTTGACGTGACAATTCTGCAACAGATTAGTGACGATCCGCCGCGAAAAACAGCGACGTGCTGGCGCAGCTCGATGGTCGCAAAAATATGAAAAATATCGCCGCGCGATTTTTTTCGGCGCAGGCGCCAGACCGAAATCGATTTGCGACTTGATGGACTGGGACTTGATAGATTTCGGACTCGACGGATTTAGGATTTGCCGAGTGCGGCGATGCGATGCGCGAGCCGCGAAACTTTGCGCCGTGCCGCGTTGCGATGCACGATATTTTTCTGCGCCGCGCGGATGATCACCGGCTCCGCTTCGGCCATGGCGGCGAGCGCCTTGGACCGATCGCCGGCGGTGATCGCCTCCTCGACTTTGCGGACCACGCTCCGCAGTCTTGAACGCCGCGCCCGGTTGATTACGGTCCGGCGTGCGGTTTGCTTGGCGGCTTTTTTGGCGGATTTCGTATTGGCCATGAATATCGATTGTGCCTTGTGAAGCGGGGCTTATAGGGGTGCCGAGCCACCCCGTCAACGCCACTG
>DATKRE010000132.1:0-4285 GCA_035532335.1 Xanthobacteraceae bacterium
CGATCCCGTGACGTTGCACGAGCGGCAGCCGCGCCTCGTCGTCTGTTCGATCTCGGGCTATGGGGAGACCGGTCCCTATCGCGACATGAAGGCTTACGACCTGCTGATCCAGGCCGAGACCGGGCTTGCGTCGATCACCGGGCCACCGGAGGCGCCGGGCCGCGTCGGCGTGTCAGTTTCAGACATCGCCGCCGGCCTTGCCGCTCATGCCGCCATTCTCGAGGCGCTCTATGCACGGGAGCGCACCGGCCGCGGCGCCGCGCTCGAGATTTCGCTGTTTGGGGCGACCGCCGAGTGGATGGCCGTGCCGCTGATTCATCACGATGCGGGCAGCGCGCCGCAGCGAGAAGGATTACGCCATCCCTCGATTGCGCCTTATGGCGCTTTCGCCACCGCGGACGGCAAGGCGATCGTGATCGCGATCCAGAACGAGCGCGAATGGGTGCGGTTCTGCGAAACGATCCTCGGCGATGCCGCGCTCGCGCGCGACCCGCGCTTTGCTGACAACACGAATCGCGTCGCCAATCGGCTGGCGCTTGATGCCATGGTGGCCGCAGCATTCGGGCGCGAACCACGCGACGCGCTCAGCCATCGGCTCAAAGCCGCCGATATCGCGTTCGGCAACCTGAATGCGGTGGCGGATTTTGCGCATCATCCGGCGCTGCACCGCGTCGCCACGCCGACAGCAGGTGGACCGGTCGAGGTGCCGCTGCCGCCGGGCCGCGCTGCGACCGCGGTTGCCGACCGAGCCGTGCCGCGCCTCGATCAGCACGGCGCGGCGCTTCGTTGCGAGTTCGCCTGATCTGCAGTTCCCGCATTTGTGCATTGCAAAAATGTTGGCCGAATTGCGTCCGTTATCGAGCCGGACTGTGGCGAAATAACGCAGGAAAACCAGGGTATATGACGGCGATCACCAATTTTTCGCATTGCATTGTGCGCCGCAATAGGACATATATTGCAACGCGACATGGCCGTCGCCCGACGGCGTGTCGTACGTCTTCTAGGCGTTTCCTCCCTAAACTTGGGCCGCACTTCGGTGCGGCCCTTTTCTTTTGCGATATTATACTTCGCAAACCCAACCGCATTAGGTAGGATTCGCTCATAGATCGGGGGTCCCGGCCATGAGCATCCTTTCCAAGCCTTACTTCCACGACGAAGAAGCGGCCCATACGTTCCTAGAGGGCATCCTTTGGCCTCTGAGCAAGCCGATCTGCCCGAACTGCGGCGGCTTCGATAAGGCTTACAAGATCAAGGCCAACGTGGCGAAGAAGGTCCGCGTCGGCCTGTGGAAGTGCGCCCATTGCCGCAAGCAATTCACCATCAAAGTCGCGACCGTGTTCGAGGGCGCACATATCCCGCTGCACAAGTGCTTGCAGGCGACCTACCTGCTGGCGTCCAGCAAGAAGGGCATTAGCAGCAACCAGCTCGCACGCACGCTCGAAATCACGGTCAAGTCCGCGTGGTTCCTGAGCCACCGTATCCGCGAAGCCATGCGCGATAGCGGCGTCGCCCCGATTGGTGGCGAAGGCAACATCGTCGAAGTGGACGAAACCTACATTGGGAACGACAAGTCCAAACCGAAGCGGCGGGGCTATCAGCACAAATACAAGGTTCTCGGCTTGGTTGACCGCGCGACCGGCAAAGCCCGTAGCATGGTGGTGGCCGACGTGAACGCCAAGACGCTGCTGCCGATTGTCCGCGAGAACGTCGCGCGCGAGTCTCGCGTCATGACGGACGATGCTGGCTACTACAAGAAGCTAGGCCGTCACTTCAAGGCTGGTCATGGCGTCGTGCGCCACAGCGCCGATGAGTACGTCCGCGCCGACGATGAGACAGTCCATACGAACACCATCGAGGGCTTTTTCAGCATCTTCAAACGCGGGATGAGGGGCACGTACCAGCATTGTGGGCCACAGCACATTCACCGCTATCTGGCTGAGTTCGACTTTCGCTACAGCAATCGCGTGGCGCTCGGTGTCGATGATCCGGAGCGCGCCGCGAAAATCCTGTTTGGTGCGCGCGGGAAAAGGCTGACCTATCGGCGGACTAATATCGCGCAAGCCTAAGCCGCGCGCTTAGTAATCTCCGCTTCCGCATAGGAAAATGGAACTGTCGGCGCTCCGATCTCAAGCAATTTGAGATCGGAAGCTCTCCACTTGAAAGCATCATCGTAAATGATGATTTGGCTAATAAGCGGATCGTTCGCCATGCGCACATCAAGATTAGCAACGACGCGAGCATTAATTGACGATGCATCTGGAACAACTGGATCAATCAAAAGCTTTCGATCTCCGTGCAGATAAACCACGTACGTAAATTTATGTGGCTTATTGCTCGCGCCGATGATCGGTGTGTCATGCTTGAGATTGTCGTGGAAATGGCGACTTAAGAGCATCGCCAGGTCGTTGCGGAAATTTCTTGGCGGAAACGCTCGCAAATGCCCGATGGCCCAACTCGCCACGTCGCGTGAGGCGTTTGCGACCAATAAAATTGCAGCCGGGATCGCATCGAGAGGAACTTTGGGCGAGAAAATCACGCCATCCTGCACGAGAAGGCCGTGATTTTTTACGTGCACCCTCAATGCCCGATCAGCAACGAATGTGCGGATGCCGGTGCTGATCATTTCACTGATCGCGCCGCCTTCATCAGAGATGACAAACGAATCGGTTCCGCCACGAACGACCACATTGACCGTTCCGTTCGACGGATACAGAACATGCGTCGAAATACGCACGCCATCTTCAACCTGAGTCGCGACAACGACCCGGCCAAGCATTTCGCTGATGGTCTCCGGCGTGATCACAGCAACTTTCTCCTAGGCGGAAGCGAGATCAATCCCGCTGGCGGCTGGTCGATGTTCGTTTGCCCACAGAACCAGCGCAACGAACTATCGAATGACCTAATTTCCAGCGGAATTATCCTAGCGTTCTCTAGATTATCTGGCAAGGAAAAATAAGTACAGAATCTGCGATTATCTTGCCACGAATGGTAATGCGGCTCGTTAAACCAATACTCTGTCAAGTCTAGCGGCCGATTCAAAGAATTGACATGCGGCTCATCATTTACATGATCTATGCGCCATATGCATTTCGGCGCACATAGCATGATTCTATATTTACTTTGTCCGATAAGTGGGTAAGCTGTTATTAACAAATCAGCCCCACAGCTCACGCCGTCGATTCGCAACGGCATGATCAGCCGTTCCTCGCCCTCATATGGGGCCGGCTGCCAATCCGGGACGCCGCTGATCGTCTTTCGGGCGCCGAGTAATTGATCAATCAAATCGCGAATCGGCTGATCGGCCATTCGCGCGAGGCTTGCATGAAACCCAGCCAGGGACAATCCTGCCAGGAAATCGGGGTTATCCTATGCCAAAGCCGAAATCAGCATCGAAAAGTCAGCGACAGAAATTCATCGAGGCCGCCCACATGGTCGAGGCGGACAAGGACGAGGCCGAGTTTGAAAAGCGGCTGAAGAAGATCGCCAAGGCTAAGCCGAAAGACGAGCCGAAGAAGTGATCGATCTCCCTCACATTCCGCCGAATAAGGCGCGGTATGGAGGGATGACCGTCAACGAGCGTCTTTATGCGGCCGGTCTAACCTCTGCGTTTGACCGTGCTGCCCTGGCGCGCGATCGGACACAGATGGTATCGATCCTAAAATCAGTCGAGTTACGCGAGGACGCCGAGCCGATAGCGGACGCGATCCTCGTTAACCCCGCAAAGTTCGGGTACTAGGTTTGGCCGGTGGTTTGTAAAGTATAATATCGCCTTTTCTTTTGGCGATATTATACTTCGCAAACCAGACTTGTCGCCTAAGTGCCTCGCACCTTAGGTCGCAGCAGAATCACGAGGGCTAGCAAGCCAACCGGCCAGACTACGAAAAGCGTCGTTTGCCAGGTCTCGAACGTGGCGTAATCGGTGGCCGTGTAGTGTAGACCGTGCCTTCCGCAATAATCACCCGGCTGTCCGTTAATGCATTTTTTGACCGGAGCATCTGGGAAGAGCACCAGTCCGTAGACAAACGTCGCCATCATCACGGTAACGACACAGGCCGCGAGAATCTGGCGTATCTGCTTCAACGAACTATGGCTTCCGGTCATTCTTCGGCTTCGCCTTCGCAATCTTCTTCAGCACGGCGTGCGGATTACGCCGATTCTGCCGTCTTGGGCAGAGTCGCCGCACCGGCGCCGAGTGCCCGCTGCATCAGCACGCTGTCGACCCAGCGCCCGTGCTTGAAGCCGACCGCCGGCTGCACGCCGATCCGCGTGAAGCCGAGCACTTCGT
>DATKRE010000133.1:0-8591 GCA_035532335.1 Xanthobacteraceae bacterium
TCGGGGTTCTTCGCGTGGCGGAGTTTTTCTGCCTCGGCACGCATTGCGCATGATTCTTTGGCTAGTGGTCCGATTCTAACATTCGCATCCGTGTTCGGCACCCTCTCATGCGAATGTTAGAATCAAAAGGACCACTAGCAAATATGAGTCTTAGTGGAGCTTTGGATTTGACATTCGCTTCACGAGGCTGCCGCTAGGGGGGTAGCGAATGTTAAATCCGCTCCACTAGTGTATTTGGGGAGCCGTTACACAATTACGTCGAGAAAATCGCTGCGGCGTTACGGTCCGGAGCGAGATCGAATATCAGCCATCCCGACGGACTCCGCCCGAAGTCAGCCTTTGCCGAGTGCGAGAGCAATCCCGGCACATGCGGATATGAAGACGACCAGAAAAGGCGGTGCGCGCCATACGGTCAAGAGAACGAAACCCACCAGTGCGACACCGAAGTCGCCCGGCGTGGCCACCGAGTTCGTCCAGATCGGATTGTAAAGCGCTGCGCCAAGCAGCCCTACGACCGCGGCATTAACGCCGCGCATCGTTGCCTGCGCGGCAGGTTGCTTGCGCAATGAATCCCAAAACGGCAATACACCGAGGAGGATCAGAATCCCGGGAAGGAAAATTCCGATCAGTCCAAGCGCGGCACCCGGCAATCCATGTGGCGACACGTTGACCACTGTGCCGAGATACGCCGCGAACGTGAAAAGTGGCCCCGGAACGGCCTGCGCGGCACCGTACCCAGCCAGAAAGGTGTTATCGCTCACCCACCCGGGAGCGACAAAAGCTTCGCGCAATAGCGGCAGCACGACATGGCCGCCGCCGAAAACCAGCGCACCCGAGCGATAGAAGGCTTCAAAGAGAGAAACTCCTTGCCAGGCCGCAAAGCTTCGCACGATCGGCAGCCCGACCAATAAGGCGAAAAAGACCATTAGCGCGGCAAGACCGGCAGTGCGTGAGACTGGAACGCCGACATGCCCTGTTGCTGCCGGCGGAGCGCCGCGGCAAAGCCAGAGGCCGGCAACACCTCCAAACAGAATGGCGCCGATCTGCGCGACGGAGGAAATGCTGAATAAGACGATAAGCGCCGCCACCACTGCGATGGACGCGCGTTTCTTGTCCGGGCACAGCGTGCGCGCCATTCCCCAGATCGCCTGCGCGACAATGGCCACCGCGACAAGTTTAAGACCGTGGAGTAAGCCGGTTCCGATTGTACCGCTTAGAGCGCCGGCGCCGTAGGCAAAGAGAACGAGGAGGATAGCGGAAGGCAGCGTAAAGCCGGTCCACGCCGCAAGCCCGCCGAGATAGCCTGCGCGCATGAGCCCGATGGAAAATCCGCTTTGGCTGGAGGCCGGTCCGGGCAGGAATTGACACAGCGCCACGAGATCGACAAAGGCCCGTTCATCGAGCCATCGGCGGCGGACGACGAATTCCTCCCGAAAATACCCGATGTGCGCAATCGGGCCGCCGAAGCAGCTCACGCCGAGCTTGAAGAACACCAGCAGCACTTCCAGCGGCGAACCCTTGGGTTGAAATGTTGGCTCGGTTTCGCCCGTGCTTGCGGAAACCTCCGCTGCTTTTGCCGCGTCGTCCGTCATGCTTTTTATTTCAGTCATTATCGAAATAACGCTGGACAACGATGCCATATTTCAATATCTATTGAAATATGAAAAAGGACCATGCCTTGGCGGCCCTAACCGCCCTCGCTCAGGACAATCGGCTCGCTATTTTCCGCCTGCTGGTGACCGCCGGCCCGCAAGGGATGCCGGCGGGAAGCGTGGCGAACGCCATAGGATTAGCGCCGAATACGCTGACGTTCCACTTCGATCGGCTGCGCGATGCCGGTCTGGTGACCGTGCGGCGCGACGGCAGATCAATGATCTACACGGCGCAATACGACACCATGAACACGCTGCTCGCCTACCTCACCGAGAACTGCTGCCAGGGCGCAGAGCAAGATTGTCCGCCTGCGACAGTCTGCAAACCCGCCCAAATGAAACGCGCCAAGGTTCGAGCCTAGGAGAAGCCGATGAAACGTCTGCATGTCCACGTCGCGGTTGATGACTTGCAACGGTCGATTGGCTTTTACTCGGCGCTGTTCGCCGCCCAGCCTTCGGTGACCAAACCGGACTACGCCAAGTGGATGCTCGACGATCCGCGGGTGAATTTCGCCATTTCGACTCGCGGGCGTGAACCCGGCCTCGACCATCTCGGCATCCAGGTCGAGAACAAGACTGAACTTCACGAGGTCTATGCGCGCTTGCGAGAAGCCGGCGGCGCGATTGTCGAACAAGGCGAGACGTCATGCTGTTACGCCAAGTCCGAGAAATCATGGATCGACGACCCAGCCGGAATTTCTTGGGAGACATTCCACACGACCGGGGAAGCAACCAATTACGGTGACGGCAGTGGCGAACGGGCGGTGCGCATCGCGCATGAAAAATCTTGTTGCGCGCCGCAGCCGTCAACCGAATCCGCTTCTTGCAGTTGTTCGGCAGATTGAGATTGCGTCATGGCTCCGGCGCCGTACAACGTGCTGTTTCTTTGCACCGGTAATTCCGCCCGCTCGATCCTCGCCGAAGCGATCTTGAACAGGCTCGGAGCCGGAAAGTTCAACGCCTATAGCGCGGGCAGTCAGCCAAAGGGACAGGTTCATCCCGAGACGCTGCATTTGCTGCAAAGTCTCGGTTATGAGACCTCGAGTTATCGTTCAAAATCGTGGGACGAGTTCGCTCGCACCGGTGCGCCGGCATTCGATTTTGTCTTCACCGTCTGCGACAACGCCGCCGCCGAAGCCTGCCCATTGTGGCCGGGCCAGCCGATGACCGCCCATTGGGGTATTCCAGATCCGGCGGCAGCCAAAGGCACACCGGCTGAAATCGCGCTCGCCTTCAAGGATGCCTACCGCATGCTCCATCAGCGCATCGGGATTTTCACTTCGCTCCCGTTGCGTTCGCTCGATCGGCTGATCCTGCAACTTAAATTGAAGGACATTGGCCGGCTGCAAGAGACGACGACAAAGGCGGCCGCGGCAACCTGATGATGACGTTGGCGAGGCGCCTGACCGCCGAAGGCATCGGTACGGCGTTTTTGCTCGCCGCCGTCGTCGGCTCCGGCATCATGGCGGACCGGCTCGCTGGTGGAAACGCCGCGCTCGCGCTTTTGTGCAATACGCTCCCGACCGGCGCCATCCTTGCCGTGCTGATCCTGATCTTCGGGCCCCTGTCGGGCGCCCACTTCAATCCCGCGGTGAGCGTTGCATTCGCGCTCCGCCGCGAGCTGCCTTGGCGAGAGGCGGCCCCTTACATTGCGGCGCAAATCATCGGCGCGCTGATCGGTGTCTGGATCGCGCATCTGATGTTCGAGCTGCCGCTCTGGCAGGTGTCGCTGCACAATCGCGCCGGCGCGGGCCAATGGCTTGCCGAGTTCGTCGCGACGTTCGGATTGTTGCTGACAATCTTCGGATGCGTCACCCGCGCGTCCGCGGCGGTACCCTATGCCGTCGGCCTCTACATCGTCGCCGCCTACTGGTTTACCGCATCGACGTCGTTCGCCAATCCTGCCGTTACGATCGCCCGCTCGCTATCAAATACCTTCGCCGGTATTGCCCCCGGCGGCGTTGTCGCATTTATCGCGGCTCAATTCGCCGGTATGCTCGCGGCTACCCTGCTCGGGAGCTGGTTGTGGCCTTATCGAGCGACACAATGAACGAACTTGGTCCGGTCGTCCGCGCCGACGACACCGTCGCGATCTTCGGCGGCCCCTACAGCAATCTCGAAGCCACGCAAGCCTTCTTCGAGGAAATGGCGCGGCTCGGCATTCCGTCCGAGCGCGTCATCTGCACCGGCGACGTGGTCGCCTATTGCGCCGACGCCGCGGCAACAACCGCATTGGTGCGGGCATCCGGCTGTCGCGTCGTCATGGGCAACGTCGAGGAGAATCTGGCAGCCGGTGCGGCCGATTGCGGCTGCGGCTTCGAGGAGGGCAGCACCTGCGACCGCCTGTCGATGGCGTGGTTTGCGCACGCAACCGCCCAAGTTTCGGCGGACGACCGGGCGTGGATGGGCCGCCTGCCCCGACGCATCCAACTTGAAATCGGCGGCTATCGCTTTGCCGTCGTGCATGGCGGCGTCGATGCGATCAACCAAACCATCTACGCGTCGACCGACGCAGCAATCAAAACAACCGAAATCGGCAAGACCGGACTGGATGGCGTGATCGGCGGCCATTGCGGCTTGCCTTTTACCCAATGCGTCGGCGCCGGGCTTTGGCACAATTCCGGCGCCCTCGGCATGCCGGCGAACGACGGCACGCCGCGCGTCTGGTTCAGCGTCTTTCGCCGTGCCAACGACGGACTCGCGATCGAACATCGCGCGTTGCACTACGACCACGCGACGGCGGCGGCGAAGATGCGCCGCGCCGGGTTGCCGGAGGGATATGCAGCGGCGCTCGGCAGCGGAATTTTGGCCAGCGCCGATACGCTTCCGACGGCAGAGCATAGCGCCGGCGGCGTGCCTCTCAGGGAGAGCCAGGTGTTATTCCGGCGAACGTCGCCCGAAGGCAGCCCTTTGCAGCGCGCATGGCCTGTCCCTGCCGCCTGACTTTGCCGACGGGGATAGCCTTATTGCCGTAACCCCGGCCCGGCAGCCGCCCCCGGCGTCCTAACACCTTGAATAGAAAGCAATAAACCTCAATTTCGGCATTAACTATATCTCCATGGGAGCCACCGCCGCGGCTTTGGAAAACCCCTTAACTACTTGGCCTTGGCTATCTTTTGCCGCATTGGACGGTTAACCGTTATTGGGTCGGGGGTCGGGTGACACAAGTTCGCGTTAACCCTTCCCATACAGATTGGGTTTGGTCGTCCGCGTCGGGGTGGTGACTGCGGGCGCCGCGCAACGTGTCAACGTGGGGACGCCGGTGCCGGGTGGGGTGCGCCTGAAAACCTGTCGTATTGCTGCGGGGCGGATCGCAGCTGCGTGCGGTTTTGCCGCCCTCGTCCTGCTATTCGGCGCGCGCTGCCTGCAGAACGCGATCGCCGAGGGCGACACCCGCACCATTTCGCTGCATCACGTCCACACCGGCGAAGACATCACCATCACCTTCAAGAACAACGGCCGCTACGACGAAGCGGCGCTTGAGAAGCTCAACTGGTTCCTGCGCGATTGGCGCAAGCAGCAGGAAACCAAAATGGACCCGCACCTGATCGATCTGGCGTGGGAGGTGCAGCGCGAGACCGGATCGAAGCAGCCGATCTGGGTGGTCTGCGGTTATCGCTCGCCGGAAACCAACGCCATGCTTCGCCGGCGAAGCGGCGGCGTCGCCCGCTTCTCCCAGCACATGCTCGGCCACGCGATGGATTTCTACATTCCGGGCGTCAACCTCGAACAGCTCCGCGAAATCGGCCTGCGCTTGCAGCGCGGCGGCGTCGGCTTCTATCCGAGCTCCGGCTCGCCCTTCGTGCATTTGGATACCGGCGGCGTGCGCATGTGGCCGCGCATGTCGCGCGATCAGTTGATGCACGTCTTCCCCGACGGCCGCACGGTCCACATCCCGAACGACGGCCGTCCGCTTGCCGGCTATGCGCTGGCGCTCGCGGACGTCCGGGCGCATGGCGGCACGCCGTCGGAATTGTTGCTTGAGCAGGCGCACAACTCAGGCGTTGCCGTCGCCGACAACGGCCTCCCCGCCCAGCCGCGGCCCAGTTTCAATCCGTTCGCCAAGCTTCTCGGCTTAGCGCACGACGAAGAGGACGAGGACGCGAGCGCGCCGGTGACGGTCGCCGCCAACACACCGGCGCCGGCCCGCGAGCCGCTGCGCCTGCGCGCCAAGGCCGCCGTCGTCGCCGCCGTCGATCGCGCCGAGGACAAGCTGGCGCGCGCCAAAGACAAGCTCGCGGCCGAGAAGGTCAAGCTCGCCAAGGCGACGTCCAAGGTTCACTTCATCACCCGCGCCGAAGCGGCCCCGGCGGCCGCGCTGACCCCGAACCAGATCATTTTGGCCCGCGGCTTCTGGCCGGACGCTCCGGTCAGCCAGGCGCCAGCAGCGCCGGAAGCCACCGGCTCGCTCAACCCGTTGGCGACTGCGCACGACAATCCGGAAGCGCCGCAAGCCACGCTCGCTTATGCCGAGTTCGCCTCGGCCGAACCGATGGCGCGCGCGGTGAGCGTCACCAGCACGCCGCTGCCGCGCATTGCCGCAGCGCACTTCGTGCCGGTGCAGACCGCGGACAACGCGACCACGATTGCCGTCAAACGGGTGAACGACCAATCCGCCTCGGCGATCCTGAGCGTGGCCAATCAACGTTTGACGCCGCTATCCGATCCCGCGCGGCTAAGCGATCCGTGGCTGCGCGCGATCGTGACGGTGCCTGAGCTTCGCCGTTCACTGTCCACCACCTCGCTCGGGACGCGCGATATCCGCACCATGGCGGCGCTGATGGTCAAGCCGGAAAGCTCGGTTGTCATGACGTTTGCGGCCGATCCGTCGCCCGGTCTTGCCTACAATCGCTTCAGCGGCAATGCGATCGTGTTCCTTTCGATCGTCACCTACCCGCTGCGCACCGCCGCTCTGCAGTAGCTGTCATTCCGGGGCGCGCGCGGCAAGCGCGAACCCGGAATGACTTGCCCCGGCATCCCGAACGCGTGCGTGTAGCAGGCCCCGCCCTTGTGCAGAACAACTAAAGAGGGCACGATTTTGTCTGGCCGCGTTCGGCATAAGCCGATCGCGCAGCTCGCATGCAAGCGGAATACCGCGCTCCAACAAGGCACAGGGGGGTCATCATGTCCAAGCGGTGGACTGGTTTACTGGCACTCGTCGGCGCGTTGGCAATAATTTCGTCCGCCGCGGCGCAACAGCAATATGGTCCGGGCGTCACCGACACCGAAATAAAAATCGGACAGACCACGGCCTACAGCGGGCCCGCATCGGCCTATGGCAATCTTCTCAGCAAGACCGAAGTCACCTACGTCCGCATGATCAACGAGCGCGGCGGTATCAATGGGCGGAAGATCACGCTGATTTCGCTCGATGACGGCTACAGCCCGCCCAAGACCGTTGAGCAGACCCGCAGGCTCGTCGAGCAAGACCATGTATTGGGAATCTTTGACAGTCTCGGAACGGCGCCCAATGCCGCAATCCAAGAATACCTCAACGAACAACACATCCCGCATTTCGCCATTTCCGGTGCGAGCAGATTCAACGATCCTTCGCGCTATCCATGGACGATGGGGGTCATCGCCAGCTACGAGACCGAAGGACGTGTCTACGCCAAGTACATCTTGCAGAACATCAAGGACGCGAAAATCGCCGTACTTTACCAGAACGACGATCTCGGCAAGGACTACTTCAAAGGATTACAGGCCGGCCTCGGCGATCGGGCTGGCAACATGCTCGCCAAGGCAGTCTCCTATGAACTGACCGACCCCACCATTGATTCACAAATCATCGCGCTGAAAGCATCTGGCGCCAACGTCTTGTTCGTCGCCAGCTCGCCAAAATTTGCCGCCCAGGCCATCCGCAAAGCCTATGAACTGGACTGGCGGCCGACGCGTTTTCTCTCGATCACGGCCAACTCTATTCCCGCGGCGCTCGTGCCCGCCGGCGTCGAGAAGTCAATTGGCATTATTTCAGTAAGTACAAACAAGGATCCCGGCGATCCGATGTGGGCGAATGACAAGGGCATGCAAGATTATTTAGCTTTCATGAAAAGCCACATTCCAGACAAAGACCCGAACGATCTCCTCGTATCGACCGGATACAATCTTGCGCAAATTAGGTTGCACGTCCTCGAACGATGCGGCGACAAGCTAACCCGCGAGAACGTCATGTATCAGGCGACCCACATGCATGACGTGGAATTTCCCATGCTATTGCCGGGCATCAAGGTGAATACCAGCCCGACTAATTATCGGGGCTTCAACCAATTGCAGCTCGAAAAGTTCGACGGCAAGCGATGGGTTGCGTTCGGAGAGGTTATCGGCGAGTAAGCTGATCGAGCGTCGTTTACGTTTAGTCGCGGATAGCGCGCTGCGGCGGCGGCGAAACTAACCGATCGCGTATGGGTCGTTAGAGCAATTGGTGGCGAGCGAATGTGCCGGCAGGAGTGAGGCGATGGCAGACGAAATGAACGATCCGGAAATGTCGTATCGGAGAGGATTCGCGCAAGGGGCGTTCGCGATATTCGAAACCATCGAGCACTTGCTTCCCGTTCGCGAGCGGTCGATCATGTACGCTTGGCTAAGCGGCGAAGTCGCCAAATGGCGCAAAGAGGCCATGCGCGGCAGGGCCGGCCGCGAAGACGGCAAGGTCACGTCCGCCTGCCACCCGCCGATCGAGCGATTGCGACAATTACGGGCGGAGTAGCAAACACAGCCCGGATCGAGCGAAACGGAATTCGCTGCAACCTCGCGGTCGATCCCGGATTTCGCCGGCGTATGATCCGGGCGACGTGCTACCGCCTAGCAGGCTGTTGAAGAAGTTAAGTTTTTGAAGCTTGGCTTGATCTGGTTGGTTGGCGATGCTCTGGGTACTTCGGATTTAGCGATAGGCTCGTTTGATCAAGCGGCATTCTTCAGCAGTTTCGGCAGGCGGACGAG
>DATKRE010000134.1:0-115193 GCA_035532335.1 Xanthobacteraceae bacterium
CTAGACTGGTTTCGGCCGCAGTTAACGGCTAAACCTCGGCCCGGGATTCGCCCGCATGAGATCCCTCCGCCGGCGCGGAGCTTGCGGAAACCCATCAGCGAGCCGGACGTTTATCCCGATCATGGATCAGCGCACTGACAGCGAACGTCGCCAGGAGGCGATGCCGGGTGGTGAGACGAGGCCGGCGATCGCGCCGCCTCGCAAGCCGCAAGCTTGGGCCGACTGGCTGACGCGCCGCCGGCGCGCTGTTCTCGTCGTCACTGCGCTGGTCATCGCCTTGATCGCAGCGATCGTGATTTGGTGGATCAGCACCAGCGGTTATGAATCGACCGACGACGCGTTCGTCGACGCCCGCACCGTCTCGGTCAGCTCGCAGGTGGGCGGCGCAATTGTCGACGTGCCGGTGACCGACAACCAGATGGTCGAGGCCGGCGCGGTCCTGCTGCGCATCGACGACCGTGACTACAAGGCCCAGGTCGATCAGGCCAAGGCCAACATCGCCAATATCGACGCGCAGATCGCTGCGCAAAAAGCCCGCATCAATCAAGCCGACAAGCAGGGCGCTGAGTCGCACGCCAACCTTTCCTTCGCCCAGCAGCAGGAGGAGCGCTACAGCGGCCTGGTGCAAAAAGGCGCGGTAACCGTGGAACAGGCGCAGCAATACGCGTCCGGGCTTCGCCAGGCGCAGGCCAATTATTCGGCGGCGCAAGCCAACGCGGTCGCGACGGAAAAACAGCTGCCGGTGCTGCAAGCGCAAAAGGATCAAGCCGCGGCGCAACTGGAGCTCGCCGAAGCCAATCTGTCGCGCACCGCCGTCACCGCGCCGGAGGCCGGCCGCGTGACGCGGCTCACCGCCGCCAACGGCAACTACGCCGCGGTCGGCCAGACGATGATGATGTTCGTGCCGCGCAACGTCTGGATTACGGCGAATTTCAAGGAGACCCAGCTGCGGGCGGTGCGGCCTGGCGATCCGGTCGACATCGAAATCGACGCCTACCCGAAGAAAAAGTTCAAAGGCCACGTTGACAGCGTCCAGGCCGGCAGCGGCACCGCCTTCAGCTTGCTGCCGGCGGAGAACGCGACCGGCAATTACGTGAAGATCGTGCAGCGCGTGCCGGTCAAGATCGTGTTCGATATGCCGCCCGACGTGCTGCTCGGGCCGGGCATGTCGGTCGTGCCGACGGTACGGACAAAATGAGCGACCAGCGGCCAGCTTCGGGCCGCATGAGCCGCTCCGCCGCCGGCGACCGCAGTCCGTGGCTGATCGCCATCGTCGTCTCGATCGCCACCTTCATGGTCGTGCTCGACACCGCCATCGCCAACGTCGCGTTGCGCTACATCGCCGGCAGCCTCGCGGTCAGCGTCGACGAAAGCACCTGGATCGTCACCACCTATCTGATCGCCAATGCGGTCGTGCTGCCGGTGAGCGGCTGGCTGTCGAACGTGGTCGGCCGCAAACGCTTCTACATGATTTGCGTTGCGCTGTTCACGGTAGCGTCGCTGTTGTGCGGGCTCGCTTCGAGCCTTAACGCGCTGATCGTGTTCCGCATCCTGCAAGGCCTCGGCGGCGGCGGCATGCCGACCAGCGAACAGGCGATGCTGGCTGACACCTTCTCGCCGCGCCAGCGTCCACAGGCGTTTGCGATCTACGGAATCGCGGTGATCGTCGCCCCGACCGTGGGACCGACCATCGGCGGATGGATTACCGACAACTATTCCTGGCACTGGATTTTCTTCATCAACGTGCCATTCGGCATTCTTTCGCTGTTTCTCGTCCATTGGCTGGTCGACGAACCGGAAGTGCTCGAGCAGGAGCGCCGGGCGCGGCTGGCGGGCGGGCTTAAGATCGATTGGGTCGGGATTGCGCTGATTGCGCTCATCTTCGGCGCGCTTGAGCTCGTGCTCGACCGCGGTCAAATCGACGACTGGTGGCGGTCGAGCTTCATTGTCGTTTGCGCGCTGATTTCCGGCTGCTCGCTCTTGTTCTTCATCCCGTGGGAATTGACCCATAAGAATCCGGTGGTCGATCTGCGGTTGTTGTTCCAGCGCCAGTTCGGCATGGCATTCATCGCCATGATGGCGGTCGGCGCAGTGCTGTTCGGCTCGAACCAGATCACGCCGCAACTGATGCAGACGAATTTCACCTACACGGCGATGCTGTCCGGCCTGGCGATGATGCCGGGCGGGGTCGCCATGTTGTTGCTGATGCCGCTCGCCGGACAGATTATCCCGCGCATGCAGCCGAAATACTGGATGGCTATCGGATTTTCGATCATCGCTCTGGCGATGTGGGCGTCGACGTCGCTGCCGCCCGACGCGAGCTTTGGTTACTTCGCCACGATCCGCATCTTCCAGACCGTCGGCTTGCCGTTCATGTTCATCCCGATCAATTCGGTCGCCTATGCCGGATTGGCGCCGCAAAAAACCGGCGAGGCTTCGGCGCTGGTCAACGTCGCGCGCAATCTTGGCGGCAGTATCGGCGTGTCGCTTGCCAACACCGAACTGGTACAGCGTTCGCAATTCCACCAGGCGCGGCTGACGGAGCATATCAATCCGTCGTCGCCGCAATACCAATCGGCATTGCATAACTTGATGCAATATTTCAGCCAGTTCGGTTCACCCGACGCCGCGCAGGGCCGCGCGATCGGTGTTATCGGCCAGAGCGTGGCCAATCAGGCGGCGCTGATGGGTTACATCGATATTTTCTTTACCTGGGCTGTCGTCGCCGCGGTATTGGTGCCGCTGATCCTCCTGCTGGTCCGGCGGATCGATATCGGTGGCGGTGAAGCCGCGGTCGGCCATTAAGCACCGCAAATGATGGGTTTCGCCTTCACTCCGCGGATACCGACAAAAAACCACACCGCGGCCGAACGTTCGCCAACCTAACGCGTTGGGATGGCAGCGGCATTGAATGCGGCAAAGCGGGCGACACGGCGCATCGCCACAAGGCGAAGCCAAAGCCTGATTGCGACATGCTCATGCGGTCCGATCTCTCTTTGCCTAATGGACGGCACCGTTCTGCCTGCAATTCATTGCCAAGGGTAAGTGGGGGGTGTGCAAGACCCCGGTGCAAGACCCCGGTGGAGACCCCGGACGACGCGCCGAGAAACTAAGGAGTCGCCCATGTGTGACTTTAGCCTCCAAAGCGTGCGCTCACGACCTGCGAAAGTCGGCGACAAGCTGGTAACGCGTGACTTCGGTACTGGAACGCGCGGCTTTGCCGCTTCCAACGATCCCGGCATGGCCGTGTGTATATTGCCCGGTACGGAGTTGGCGTTCGCCGGCGACGTCGCCTGCTTGCCGGCCGGCCTGTTGGGCTGGAAGACCAAGACGATCAACCATCAGACCGCCATCTTCCGCCAGGTCAACAAGGAGAAGTTGGCCGCGCATCACGACGCGCTCGAATTTCCCGACGGGCGCACCGTTCTGCTGACGCTTCTCTGCGAAGGTCAAACCACAACCGTGCTGCAATTGCCGGCGCAACCGAAGACCGAAGTCGAGGCGCGTGAGCAGGAACGGGTCGGTTTCCTCAGCTAGAATCGACGCACTCCGCTTACTGGTAAACCGGCCGCCCTCCAAGGCGGCCGGCGTTTTTATGGGAAGAGCCGGGCGCAGGCGACGCCACCCTCAACCGAACTTAGTATAAGTGTTCGACGCATTGCCTCCGATGACCGATTGCGCCTTGCCGACCCGACGATTGAATGAACGAAAACCTCACCCGCGCCGAAGCCGAAACGCCCTCCGCACCCGCCACGCCGACGGCGGAGGCCGCGAAACCGTCGTCGCACTCGCTGTTCTGGCGGGTTTTTCCCTCGATCATGCTGCCGATGTTCATGGCGGTGGCCGACCAAACCATCGTTGCGACCGCGCTCCCCTCGATGGCGTCGGATTTCGGCGAGGTCGAGCGCATCTCCTGGGTGGTGGTGTCGTATCTGATCGCCAACACCATCGCGGCGCCGGTTTACGGCCGGCTCGGCGACTCCTTCGGCCGCAAGCCAATGATGCTGACCGCGCTTGCCGTGTTCATGCTCGGATCGGTGTTGTGCGCGCTGGCGCCGAATATCGAAGTGCTGACCGCGACCCGCGTGCTGCAAGGATTCGGCGGTGGCGGACTGATGACGCTGTCGCAGGCGCTGGTCGGCGAGACTATTCCGCCGCGCGAGCGCGGACGCTATCAGGGCTACCTCGCCGGCATCTCGGTCGCGTCCAGCACCTTCGGGCCGGTCGCCGGCGGATATCTGACGCAAGCCTTGGGCTGGCGCTCGATCTTTTGGGTCAACGTGCCGCTCGGGCTTGCCGCCGTCTTTATGGTAATGCGCCTGCAAACCCGTCCTGGCGACTGGCGGCGCACGTCGTTCGACACGCTCGGACTTCTCTTTTTCACGCTGTTCGTCAGCCCGGTCATTCTGGCTCTGGAAGAGGCGCAGCGGCTCGACGCGCGCACCTTGCCGACCATACTTGGGCTCGCGGCATTCGGGATTCTGGCGCTCGTGCTGTTGGTCTGGCAGGAAAAGCATTCGAATTCGCCGCTTATTCCGCCGGTGTTGTTCCGCGAGCCGTCGGTCTGGCGGGCTGACGGCCTTGCCGCCTGCCATGGCGCCTCCCTTGTTTCGCTCATCACCTTTCTGCCGATCTATCTGCGCGCGGTGCGCGGCACCACGCCGGCGGAAACCGGCCTCTTGTTGCTGCCGCTGATGTTCGGCATCGGCATCGGCTCGCTGGTGACCGGACAATTGGTGACCCGCACCGGACGCACCGCCATGTTTCCCTCCTACGGTTATCTGGCGGCGACGGCGAGTTTTATCGGCCTCGCATTTTGGCTGCCGCATTTGAGCCTGCAAACTTTGCCGTGGGTATTGGGCGGCATCGCCGTGTTCATGGGCACTGTGATGGGCGTGGTGCAGGTGACGGTGCAGGCGGTTGCCGGACAACGCATGCTCGGGACCGGCGCGGCGATGGTGCAGTTTTCCCGTTCCGTCGGCGCCGCTGTCGGTACCGCCGCGGTTGCCGCGATTCTCTTCTCGGTGCTGGCCTCGACCGATCGCGAAACCGCGAAGCTCTTCGCCAGCATGATCGACCGCGGCCCGGAGGCGATTGCCGCGCTGGCACCGGCGCGGCAGTTGGTCGTGCAGGGCGAAATCGGCGAAGGGTTCCGCGCCGCGTTCCTGACGATTGCGATGTTCACCGGTATCGGCGCGTGTCTTGCCTGGTCGATGCCGCTGCGCCGGATTTAATAAGGACAGAACGCCGCGTTTCGGTGCGGCCGTTTTCCTGTGGGGACGTCCCGATCGATCCTCTCAACGGCTTTCATCGCACGGCGGCCGTTTCGGCATTTAGCGTGGCGGCTTGTGCGCCAGCCAGCGGCCGGCTTCGGCGGCGGCGAAAAATTCCGCCAGCGCCGCGTTGACCGCCGCCGGCTCTTCGCTGGTGATGGTGTGGCCGGTGCGCGGAACGACCAGAAGCCCCGCGGTCGGCGCCGTTCGCTTGAGAAACAGACTGCCGTCGAGACAGCTTTCGTCCTCATCGCCGACAATGACCAGAAGCGGCGGCGAAAAGCCGCGCAGCTCCGCCTCCAGGTCCCATAACGTCGGGCGCTTTGCTTGCAGCATGGTCATGGTCGGCGCGTGGCCCTGCGCCGAGTGTTCGCTCATCATGCGGACGAATTGCGCGTAGCCGCGCGGGTCCTTGTATTTCTGCGACTGCCGGGTCGGGCCGTCGGTATAATTCTTGGCGCCCTCGGCCATGCCTTTCTCGGCAAACATCGCGCCGGTCGCCGCCGCGATCTTGCGCATCGAGTCGCGCTCCGCCGGATCGGCGACCGAACCCCAGCCGCAGCCGATCGCGGTCACCGAAATGCAGCGTTCGCGGTGGCGGATGCCGACATGCAGCGAGGTATACGCGCCCATGGAGTGACCGACCACATGCGCCTTATCGATGTTAAGCCCGTCCATGATGGCGATGACGTCGCCGCGGGCGATATCCTGGCCGTAGCGCGATGCGTCGGTCGGAATGTCCGATGGCGGATAGCCGCGGGCGGAAAAGGTCACGCAACGATGCGCGCGGGAGAAAAACCGCATCTGCGGCTCCCAGGTGCGGTAGTCGCCGGCGAATTCGTGCACGAACACCACCGGCGTGCCGGTGCCGGCTTCCTCATAATAAAGTTTAGTACCGTCTTTGCTGCTGATTGTCGGCACTGTATCTTCTTCCCGCTGTTTGCGAGCGCGATCTCGCCGTGACCAAACGGCGGCGTCAAATACCGCCATCCGCGATCTGGAACCCGGCCTACCGGCCGGTTTTATATACAGACGCGGCCCCCAATCCGGAACATGTATAGTCCGGGAAACGCGCACAGTAAGACGCGCACAGCAAGAGCACTCGGCGAATGAAAAAACGCAGGCCGGATGCAACCGGGCCGATCGGCGAGATGGCGGAGCCGATTGCAGGCGACCAAAGCTATGACAAGGAGCGCTCGCTTCTGGCGGCCATCGTCAACGCATCGCGCGATGCCATCTGGAGCTGGAACTCGGACGGCGTCATTACATCCTGGAATGCCGAAGCCGAGCGGCTGTTCGGCTTCACGGCGGGCGAAATCATAGGCACATCGCTCTTCGTCATGGTTCCAGACGACCGGCTGGAATTGGCAAGCAAAGCCGTTGCCCGGCCGATGAACGGCGAATATTTCGGGCACTACGAAACGGTGCGTTTGCGTAAGGACGGCAAGCGCCTCGACGTGGAGTTGACTGTCTCGCCGATCTACGGCGCCGCTCGCGAAATCACCGGCGTGGCCGCCGTCTGCCGCGACATCACCCAGCGAAAGGACGTCGAGGCGCAATTGCGGCAGGCAATCGAGGCTGCACAGCGCGCGCAAGACCGGCAATCGCTGCTCATCAACGAACTCAATCACCGGGTGAAGAACACGCTTGCTACCGTGCAATCGCTTGCGGTGATGACCTCCAAGACCAAGTCGCCGCACGAATTCGCCAACGTCTTCTCCCGTCGCCTGGAGGCGCTCTCGGCGACCCACGACCTCTTGACCAGTTCGGGCTGGGAATACGCCTTGCTCGGCGACGTCGTCGAGGCCGAACTCAAGCCTTACATGAGCGCCCGGATTGCGATCGCGCCTTCGCCCAATCCAATTCTGCTCAAACCGAAGCAAGTGCTGAGCCTCGGCCTGGTGTTTCACGAGCTTGCCACCAATGCGGCCAAGCACGGTGCGCTCGCGCACGAACACGGCACGCTCGATGTCAGTTGGCAACAGACCGAGCGCGAGGGCCGCAAATACCTTGCCATCCTTTGGCACGAGCGCGGCGGCGCGCCCCCCAAGAGAACGCGCAAACGGGGGTTCGGCTCGCGGCTGGTCGAAAGCTCGATTACCGACGAACTGCGCGGGCAAATCGCTTTTGACTTCTCACCGGCCGGCTTTAGCGCCAAAATCGAACTGCCACTCGACACTCTTTCTCCGTAGCGAGCTCAGCGAACGAAATGGACACGGTAAACCTTGGCCGGAACGGGCCGCAGGTCGGTGTTGTCGGCCTCGGCTGCATGGGCATGTCGCCCGGGGTCTATGGTCCGAGCGACGAGACAGAAAGCGTCGCCACGCTGCGTGCCGCACTCGATGCCGGCATAACCTTGATCGACACCGGCGACTTCTATGGCATGGGTCACAACGAAATGCTGATCCGCCGCGCGCTCGACGGCGTGCCGCGCTCGCGTTACGTCGTCTCGGTAAAATTCGGCGGCATGCGCGATCCCTCTGGTGCGTTCATCGGTCAGGATGAACGACCCTTGGCGGTCAAGAACTTCCTCGCTTATTCGCTGCGCCGCCTCGGCACCGATTACATCGACATCTACCGTCCTGCCCGGCTCGATCCGGCGGTGCCGATCGAAGACACCATAGGCGCCATCGCCGACATGGTGCGCGCCGGATATGTCCGCCACATCGGACTGTCGGAAGTCGGCGCCGAGACGATCAAGCGCGCGCATGCGATCCATCCCATCGCCGATCTGCAAATCGAATATTCGCTGATGAGCCGCGGCATCGAGGCGGCAATCCTGCCGGCGGCGCGGGCACTCGGCATCGCCATCACCGCCTATGGCGTGCTGTCGCGCGGCTTGCTCAGCGGACGCGTACCCGACGCGAGTACCAAGGGCGACATCCGTGTCGTTCGCATGCCGCGTTTCAAGGACGGCAACCGTGAAAACAATTTGCGCCTGGTCGAAGCGTTGCGGCGGATCGGCGAAACGAAGGGCGCGACTCCGGCGCAGCTTGCTTTGGCCTGGGTACGTTCGCGCGGCGCAGACATCGTTCCAGTGATCGGCGCACGCCGCCGCGAGCAATTGAGCGAAACGCTCGGCGCGCTTCGGTTATCGCTAACGGCAGGCGAGCTCGCCGACATCGAGGAGGCCGTATCGCCTGCCCTGACCGCGGGCGAGCGCTACGATCCGGTGCAGATGGCGCACCTCGACAGCGAAGCGCACGGCTGAGGACGCGAGCCATGCCCGACTACGATTATATCGTCATCGGCGCCGGATCGGCCGGATGCGCGATCGCCTCGCGACTGTCGGAGGATGTGGGAAGCCGCGTGCTGCTGCTCGAAGCCGGCAGCGCCGACCACGACGATGCCAGGATCGCTACGCCGCACCGCTCCTGGGAGCTGTGGACGACGCCGTTCGACTGGGCGTTCACGACCGCCCCGCAAGCGGGCGCGCTCGGCCGCGAGATTTTCTGGCCGCGCGGCAAGGTGTTGGGCGGATCGAGCTGCCTCAACGCCATGATTTATATCCGCGGCGCCCGTGCCGACTACGACCATTGGGCCTATCTCGGCAATGCCGGCTGGGATTACGAAAGCGTGCTGCCATATTTCAAGAAGTCCGAGGACTATTACGGCGGCGCCTCGCACTATCACGGCGCCGGCGGGCCGCTGCGGGTCTCGCGCCACACCGCGCCAAATCCGCTGACCGACGTGTTTATCGAAGCGGCCGTGCGCGCCGGCCATCGATCAATAACGACTTTGCCGGACCGGACCCGATCGGTGTCGGTTACACCGACACCACCACGCGCGACGGCATCCGGTGCAGCGCCGCAGTCGCCTTCCTCAATCTGCCGCACAACCCCGGCAATCTGACGGTGCAGACCGGGGCGCAGAGCCGGCAATTGTTGATCGAGAATGGACGTTGCACCGGCGTTGTTTACGAACACGACGGCAAGCTGCACACCGCGCGCGCCGCCGGCGAAGTCATCGTCAGCGGCGGCGCCATCGGCTCGCCGCAGCTTCTCTTGCTGTCCGGGATCGGACCGGCCGACGAACTCAAGCAACTCGGCATCGCAGTGACGGCCGACCTACCCGGCGTCGGCAAGAACCTGCACGATCATCTTCTCACCTTCGTCATTCACGAGGCGAGCCGCGAGATTCCGGCGCCGCAGCACAACGTGCTCGAAGCGCATCTATTCGCCAAAACCGACGCGCGGCTGTTGGCGCCCGATCATCAGCCGCTGTTCATGTGCAACGCGCCGCCGCTGCCGCAGCTCGAGATTCCGCCGAATTGCTATGCGATCGCGGCCGGTATCATCCGCCCGGTCGCCCGCGGCGAACTCAACCTCACCGCCGGCGATCCGGCCGCGCCGCTTCATATCGATCCGCGCTATCTGAGCGAACCCGCCGATCTCAATGCGCTGGTCCATTCGCTCGACGTATCGATCGAGATTCTCGATAGTCCGGTGTTCGCCCCATGGCGCAGCCGCTCGCTCTGGCCGAAGGCGAAAACGCGCGCCGAACGCGAGCAATGGGTGCGGCAGACGTGCGAGACGTATCATCACCAGGCCGGCACCTGCAAAATGGGCATCGACGCCATGAGCGTCGTCGATTCGCAATTGCGGGTTTACGGCATTGATGGTTTGCGCGTCGCCGACGCCTCGATCATGCCGACGGTGACGAGCGGCAACACCAACGCACCCTCGATCATGATCGGCGAAAAAGCCGCCGACCTTGTCCGCGGCGTCGCCGGTCTTCACACCGGCGCATAGACGCCGGGGCGGACGGCCACCGCGGGCGCCGTTGGCATCGGCCGATTGAGCGCCAGTCCGCGCCAGGCGGCGGCGATGATGTCGTTAGTGCCGAGCCCGTATTTGGCGAACAGGTATTCGCGGCTGCCGGCCTCGGCGAAAGTATCGGCAATGCCGATGCGGCGGAGCGGCGCGGCAACGCCCGCTTCCGCCAGCGCCTCGGCGACTGCCGAGCCGAGGCCGCCGACGATGGTGTGATTTTCGGCGGTGATGACCAGGCGGCTCTTCTGCGCGATTGCCGTGATGGTCGCGGCGTCGAGCGGCTTGATCACCGGTACATTGATAACGGCCGCCGTGACGCCGTTGTCGGTAAGCGTGCGCGCCGCCGCGAGCGCCGCCGGCAGCATCATGCCGGAGGCGGCGATGCAAACCTCGGCACCCGCGCCGCCTTCGATCACTTGCGCCTTGCCAAGATCGAGCCGGTGGTCGTCGTCGAAGATCACCGGGATTTCGCCGCGCTTGAGCCGCAGATAGACCGGGCCGGGCCGATCGGCAATCGCCGCCACCACCTGCTTGGTCTCGATTGCGTCGGCGGGCTCGACCACCGTCATGTTGGGAACCGCACGCATCAGCGCCACGTCGTCGATGGCCTGATGACTGGGACCGCCGGGACTGGACAGGCCGGGCATGAAGCCGACGATTTTGACGTTGAGCCTCGGATAAGCGACCGACATGGCGATCTGATCGAAGCAGCGGCGCGTGCAGAACACCCCGAACGTATTGACGAACACGACGCGGCCGGCGCGCGCGAGCCCGCCGGCGATGCTGAGCATATTCGCCTCCGCCATCCCGACATTGATGAAGCGGTCGGCAATTTCGTCGCGGAACAGATCGGTCTCGGTCTGGCGGGTCAGATCGGCGCCGAGACAGACGATGTCCGGCCGTCGCCGGGCAAGCTCCACCAGCGCGGCGCCGTAGGGTTTGAGGACGGTCTCATAGGGCGGCTCACGCAAGCGCAGTCTCCAGTTCGCGCATGATCGCCGCTTTCAGATCGGCGTCGAGTTTGATGAAATGGCCATCGACCGTCGGCGGAATGGCGCGCATGCGCCCCAAAATCTCGGTGCGTGCAATCAGGGCGAGCGGACCGCCGCCGTCATGCCGGGATGCGAACGCCTGCGCCAGCGCCACAACGTCGTGACCGTCTACCTCGGCGACACGCCAACCGAAAGCGCGCCACTTCTCCGCCAGCGGTTCGAGCGTGGTCACCGAGGTTACCGGACCGTCGACCTGCGAATTGTTGGCATCGATCACCGCCACCAGGCGATCGAGCTGCCGGTGCGCCGCAAACATCGCTGCTTCCCAAATCTGGCCTTCTTCCATTTCGCCGTCGCTGAGGAACGCGAAGACACAGCGATCCTCGCCGGCGAGTTGCGCGGCAAGCGCAAAGCCGATCGCGCCGGAGAGCCCCTGCCCGAGCGAGCCGCAGACCAGATCGGCCACCGGCGTGCGCTCGCTGCCGACCGCCTCCAGCGTGGAGCCGTCCGCCCCGTAATGCGCAAGCTCCGCCGGATCGAGCAACCCAAGCTCGGCCGCTACCGCATAGAGGCTGATGACATAATGTCCCGGCGAGAGGACGAAGCGGTCGTGGCCGATCCGCAAGGTGCCGCCAAACAGCACGGCGAAAATCTCCGCCGACGACATGGCCTGACCGAGATAGCCAAAGCCCTGGATCGCGACCATGTCGGTCGCACGCATGCGAACGCGCGTCGCCAGCCGGCGCAAGCGTGCGGCTTCGAGAAGGGGTTGCCCGCCCATCGATCGTCCTTTGGCGTGTGCCGCAACGGGATTTCATCGATATCACAGGCGTCAGCCAAGGCGTAGCGCGTGGCCAAAATAATGCGCCGATGCGAAGCTGTTTTCGCGCAGCAGGCTAACCACGAAACCGGGTGGCAATCTCGCTCGGCCCCGGTCGCGGCCGATCCTTACCCGGGCTCGGCGGCGTTCCGATGTGTACGAACCCGGCTATGCGCTCGTGTGGGGCGAGGCCAAGAGCATCGAGCACGCCACGATCGTAAGCGTACCACCCGGTGAGCCAGTTCGCCCCGTATCCGAGCGCGTGCGCGGCGAGCACGAGGTTCATGGTCGCCGCCCCCGCCGACAACACTTGCTCCCATTCCGGTATTTTCGCGCCCGGTCCCGCGCTGCTGACCACCGCGATTACCAGCGGAGCACGCGCCAGACGCTTGCGTTCCACCTCGCTTTGTTCGAGTTTGGCGTCCGGATTGTTGGCGCGGTACGCGGTCGCAATTGCAGCGCCAGCGGCGAGCCGCGCATCACCTTCAAACACGATGAAGCGCCAAGGTCGAAGTGTGCCGTGATCCGGCACTCGGCAAGCGATGGTGAGAAGCGTATCGATTTCAGCGGCCGACGGTCCGGGGCCTCCCAGTTCGGCAGCTTTGGTGGAGCTTCTGGTGGTGAGAAGTTCAATGGCGTCGGGCATGACTTAGTGGTCCAATTCTAACATTCGCATCCGTATTCGGCAGCTTCTCATGCGAATGTTGGAATCAAAAGAACCACTAGCAAATATGAGTCTTAGTGGAGCTTTGGATTTGACATTCGCTTCACGAGTCTGCCGCTAGGTGGGTAGCGAATGTTAAATCCGCTCCACTATTTCGGAACGCCGATCCGCCGGATCTCCCATTCGAGATCGACGCCGGAATAATCTTTCACCCGCCGCCGCACCGTTTCGCCGAGCGTTTCGATGTCGGCGGCGGTTGCGCGACCGAGGTTGATCAGAAAATTGCAATGCAGCTCGGAAACTTGCGCATCGCCGACGCGCAGTCCGCGGCAGCCGGCGGCATCGATCAGCTGCCAGGCCTTTTTCGAACCGGGCGGGTTCTTGAACGTGGAGCCGCCGGTGCGGCTCTTGATCGGCTGCGTGGCCTCGCGGCTTTCGGTGATCTTGTCCATTTCGGCCGCGATCACGGCCGGATCGCCGCGTTCGCCGTGCAACGTCGCCTGCGTGAAGATGTAATCGTCGGGCACGCCGCAATGGCGGTACGCGTAATGCATATCGATATTGCCGAGTACATGGATGCGGCCCGATCGATCGACGGCTCGTGCCCCGATGAGCGCGTCCTTGGTCTCGCGGCCATAGGCGCCACCGTTCATGCGCAACGCGCCGCCGATGGCGCCGGGAATGCCGCGCAGGAACGACAGTCCGGCGATGCCCGCCTCTTGCGCCGCGCGCGCTACCTTGACGTCGGGCACCGCCGCGCCGACGCGAATGTCTGTATTTTCCACGGCAATCTCGCCAAAGCCGCGTCCAAGCCTGATCGTGACGCCGGGTACGCCGCCGTCGCGGACAATGAGATTGGAGCCGAGCCCGATCGCGGCGACGGGAACCTCGCCAGGCAGATGCACCAGCAGGTAAGCGAGGTCTGCCTCGTCTTCCGGCATAAATAAAAGTTGCGCGGCGCCGCCGACGCGAAACCAGGTCAGCTCGTCGAGCGGCTGGTTCGCCATCAGCCGCCCGCGCAAGGCCGGCATTTTCGCGCGCAATGCGGCAGCAATATCGGGAAAGCTCATACCGCGGCTCCGACCGCCTTATCGAGCCACGCTCCAAGAACTTTTTGGCCGATCTCGCGAGTCGCCGGTCCGAGCGTGTGCGCCTGTTTGCGCAATTCGCGCGGATCGATTCCGGCCTTGCCGAGTTCGACGGTGTGTCCGACCAGCCAGCTTTCGAATCGCGCCGGCTCGGTCTCCAGATGGAATTGCAAGGCAAGTTGCGCCGGCTTGCGCAAGAACGCCTGCACCGGGCAATGTGGCGTCGACGCCAGCAACGCGCAGTTCTTCGGCAGTTCGCAATTGTCGCCATGCCAATGCAGGACGGGAGTCGCGCCGAGCGGAGCAAGCGGCGACCTTTGCCCGTCGCCGGTCAGCGTCAACGGCGCCCAGCCGATCTCCTTGACCTGACCCGGCGCAACCTTGGCGTTGAGCGCCGCCGCCATCATCTGCGCGCCAAGGCAAATACCAAGGATCGGTTTGTCCGCCTGAAGCCGCGCGGCGACCGCCGCGATCTCGTCGGCAATGAACGGATAAGTCTCCTGCTCATAAACCCCGATCGGACCGCCGAGCACGACGACGAGGTCCGGTTCCAACAGCGTCTCGGCGTTGAACGGCTGGACCCCGGCATCGTGGAAGCGCACGCCGTAGCCGCGCGCCGCCACCAACGGCCCCAGCAGGCCGAGATCCTCGAAGGCGACGTGGCGCACAGCCAGACATTGTTTGATCATGGCGGAATAAATCTCAACCCTTCGCCGCCGCCAATTCTCCCGGCAGCGCATAGGCCCATTGCGTGATCGAGCCGGCGCCGAGACAGACGACGTAGTCTCCCGCATGCGCCATACCGGCGATAAGCCCGGCGAGTTTTTCCGGCGAGTCCAGCGCCACGACGTGGCGGTGGCCGTGATTGCGCAAGCCTTGTACCAGCGCATCGCGATCGATGCCGGGGAGGGGCGCTTCGCCCGCCGAATAGACCGGCGCGACGATTACGGCGTCGGCATCGTTGAAGCAGGTGCAGAACTGCTCGAACAAGACGGCAAGTCGGGAGTAGCGATGCGGCTGCACCACGGCGATCACCTGATCCTTGGTCGATTCGCGCGCAGCCTTTAGCACCGCCGCAATCTCGACCGGATGATGCCCGTAATCGTCGATGACGGTCACTCCATTCCAGGTGCCGGTGCGGGTGAAGCGCCGCCGCACTCCGCCGAACCCGGCCAGCGCATCGCGGATCACGTCGTCGCCAACGCCAAGCTCATGCGCGACCGCGATCGCCGCCGTGGCGTTGAGCGCGTTGTGCCGGCCCGGCATCGGCAATGTCACTTTCCTGATTTCGCGCACGGATTGTCCGGCACGGTCGCGAAAAGAAACAGTAAACAGCGCCGCGCCACCGGCGTGCGAGACGTCGAGCAACCGCACATCGGCCTGCGGATTTTCGCCATAAGTGATAATGCGATGATCGTCGATGCGCCCGACCAGGCTCTGCACCACCGGATGATCAGTGCACATCACTGAAAACCCGTAGAACGGCACATTCTCGACAAAGGCGCGAAACGCGTCCTGCACCGCCTCAAAGCTCTTGAAGTAATCGAGATGCTCGGGGTCGATGTTGGTCACGATTGCGATGTCGGCGGGCAGCTTGAGGAAAGTGCCGTCCGACTCGTCGGCTTCGACGACCATCCAGTCGCCGGCGCCGAGCCGCGCATTGGTGCCGTACGCGTTGATGATGCCGCCGTTGATCACGGTCGGATCGAAGCCGGCGGCGTCGAGCAGTGCCGCCACCATCGAGGTCGTGGTGGTCTTGCCATGGGTGCCGGCAATGGCGACGCAGCTCTTAAGCCGCATCAGCTCGGCCAGCATCTCGGCGCGGCGCACGACCGGCAACCGCTCCGCGCGCGCCGCAACCAGTTCGGGGTTGTCGGATTTGATGGCCGAGGAGACGACGACGACTTCGGCCTCGGCAAGGTTGGCGGCAGCCTGACCGATGGCGATTTTCACGCCCTTCTCGCGCAATCGTTTGACGTTGGCATTCTCGGCCTGATCGGAGCCCTGCACCCGGTAACCGAGATTGACCATCACCTCGGCGATGCCGCTCATGCCGATGCCGCCGATACCGACGAAATGCACCGGGCCGATGTCGAGCGGCAATTTCATGAAAACTCCCTAGTGTCCCGATTCCGAAGTTCGCAAGCGCTAATGGCACCCTCTCGTACGAACTTCGGAATCAAAGGTGACACTAGTAAACAGTTGATTCTAGTGCGGTTTTCGAATTTGAAGTTCCTAGGCGAGTTGCCGCTCGGTTGTAGGAACTTCAAATCCACCGCACTAGGCGCGAAGCGGGCAGAACCTACTTGTTTGCGCCGGCCGCCGCCACCTTGAGCACCAGATCGGCAAGCCGCTCGGCAGCATCGAGCCGCCCGACCGATCGCGCGGCTACAGCCATATCGGCAAGCCGTTGCGGCGCCGCCGCCAGCGCGGCGAGTTCGACTGCGAGGCGCCGGGGAGTAAAGTCTTCCTGTAGCAGCCGAATTGCGCCACCTGCATCGGCCAACACGCCGGCATTGGCGAGTTGGTCCTGATCCAAAGCATGCGGCAATGGCACCAGCATGGCGGGTCGCCCAATTGCCGAAAGCTCGGCAACAGTGGAGGCACCGGAACGCGCCACGATCAAATGGCTCGCGGCAATCCGAGCCGGCAAATCGGCAAAGAAGGTTGCGACTTCCGCCGCAACCGAGAGTTCGCGATAGGCGTCGCTCACGCGCTTCAAATCTTCCTCGCGCGCCTGCTGCACGATCGCAAACCGTCCGCGCAAGCCGGGTTCGAGGAGCCCGATGGCCGCCGGCACGACGTCGGCCAAGATTCGCGCACCCTGACTGCCGCCAAACACCAGGAGGTGCAGTTTGCCGCCTGAGGCCGGGTAAGCAGTCGCGGCAGCCGCCACGACCGCCAGCCGCACCGGATTGCCGGTCAGAGTCGTTTTGGCGGCAAGTTGCGGCGCCGCACGGAAAACATCGGGAAACGTCGTGGCGATTGCAGTGACGCGAGGCGCCAGCAAACGATTGGCGCGCCCGATGACGGCATTGGCGTCGTGCACGATGGTGGGAACGCCGCGCCATGCCGCCGCCAGCAGCGGCGGTACGGTCGGATAGCCGCCGAAGCCGATCACTGCGGCGGGTTTCAACCGGCCGATCAGCAACCAGCTTTGGATGAGCCCGGTGCCGAGCCCCGCTGCGGTTCGCAGCACGGCGATCGGATCGCGACCACGCAACGTCGCACTAGCGACGACGTGGACGATGTCGTCGGCGAGCGCGCCGCTATAGCGGGCGGCACGACGGTCGGTAGCAAGATGAACGGGGATGCCGCGTTCCGCCAGTGCGGTGGCCAGCGCCTCGGCGGGAAACAAATGGCCGCCCGTGCCGCCGGCCGCGACCAGGACCGGCGCCCGGCCCGCCGTGTGCGTCACGCCGGGCTCGCAGCGAGCATGACCTCGCCGCCGAGTTTGGCGCGCGGCCGTTCACGGGTCAGCGCGATCAACATTCCCATGCCGTAAGCGAGCGAGATCAGCGACGAACCGCCGTAGGAGATGAACGGCAACGTCATACCCTTGGCCGGTATCAGGTGCAGATTGACCGCCATGTTGATCGCCGATTGCAATCCAAACAGGATGGCGAGGCCTGCCGCAGCGAAGCGGATGAATGAATCGTCGTTGCGCATCGCCTTGATCAAAGCGCGGATGACGATGAACGCAAACAAAGCAACGAGAATAAGGCAAAGCGCGACGCCGAATTCCTCGGCAGCGACCGCGAATACGAAGTCGGTATGGCCTTCGGGCAGGATGCGCTTGATTGTGCCCTCGCCGGGACCGCGCCCGAACCAGCCGCCGCGAATAAACGACTCGGTCGCGATATCGATGTTGAAGGTGTCGCCCGATGACGGATCGAGGAAGCGGTTGATGCGCTGCGCCACGTGCGGAACGGTATAGAAAGCCGTGACCAAGCCGACGCCCGCGGTGGCGCCCAGTCCGAGCACCCAGATAAAGCGCATACCGGCCATATAGAACAGCGCACCCCAAACCAGCGTCACCAGCATCGTCTGGCCGAAGTCGGGCTGCAGCACCAGCAGGCTGACAACGATGACCAGCAGCGCCAGTGCAACGGTGTTGGCCGGCATATCGGGACGCTTTCCCGATTCGGCGAACAGCCAGGCGATGAGAACGACAAAAGCCGGCTTGAGGAATTCCGACGGCTGAATGTTCACACCCAGAATGACGAGCCAGCGCCGCGCGCCCTTGATCTCGGGACCGAAATACGGCGTCGCCGCCACCAGAATGAGGCTGACGATGAACACGACAAGCGCGACCTTGCGGATCTCGCGCGGCGACAGGAACGAGGTCGCGATCAACACCGCCGAGGCGGGAACGAGAAACAGCACCTGACGATCGACGAAATGGAACGGGTCAAGGCCGATGCGCGCGGCGACCGGCGGACTTGCGGCGAGACAGAGCACGATGCCGCCCAGCATCAATGCGCCGAGCGCCGCCAATGTCAGGCGGTCGATCGTCCGCCACCATTCGCTGACCAGCGTCGGTTGCGCGCGCGAAGCCAAAGCCGTTCGCCGTTGCCGGCGTCCCTAGCGGAAATCCCCGCTTAGTCCTGACACCGGGATGGTTTCTAGGAGATTAAGAACGGTTTTTGCCGCTATTTTATGTCGGGCAATGCGCGGACCAGAGCCCGGAAAGCATCGCCGCGAATCTCGAAATTTCGGTACTGGTCGAATGAGGCGCAGGCGGGCGAAAGGAGCACGACCGGCTCATTCGCGGTCGAGGCCGCGGCATCGCGGGCGGCGGACGCCAACGCCCGGTCGAGCGTGCCGCCGATCTCATGCGGCACTGCAGTGCCAAGCGTAGCGGCGAAATCCGTTGCCGCCTCGCCGATCAGATAGGCCTTGCGGATGCGTGGAAAGAACGTCCGCAGCGATTCGATCCCGCCGGTCTTCGGCTTTCCGCCGGCAATCCAGAAAATGTCGTCGAAGCAAGCCAGCGCCTGCGCCGCCGAGTCGGCGTTGGTGGCCTTGGAATCGTTGACGAACAGCACCCGCCCACGCCGGCCCGCCTGTTCCATCCGGTGCGCGAGGCCCGGAAACGAGCGAAGGCCGGACTGGATCGCCGCCGGCGTTAATCCGAGCGCCAGCGCTGCCGCCGCGGCACAGGCTGCGTTTTGCGCATTGTGCAAACCGCGCAGCGAGCCGATGCCACCGATCTCGGCAAGCGGCAAAGCCGTGCCGGCGGCGGTCTGCATGATGCGCGCTGTCTCGACGGAGATTCCGTCGCTCAAGACCTGCCGCACGGAAACGCGCGTGACGGATTTGCCCGCTTGCTCGCGGCGTTGGGCGACGGCGCGGCACCACTCATCGTCAACGCCGACGATCGCGGTACCGTCATTCGGCACGCCAGCGATCAAGCGCTCCTTGACCGCCGCGTAATGCTGCATGGTGCCGTGGCGATCGAGATGATCTTCGCTGAGGTTGATCAGGATACCCACTGAAGGGTCGAGAGTGGGCGCGAGATCGATCTGGTAGGACGAGCACTCGATGATGTGAACCCGGCTCGCCCGCGGCGGCGCAAGCGACAAGATCGCGGTGCCGATATTGCCGCCCATCTGCGCATCCATGCCGGCCGAACCGACCAGATGCGCGACTAGCGCCGTCGTCGTCGATTTGCCGTTAGTGCCGGTGATGGCGACGAAAGGCGCGCCGGGTGCGCCGGCGCGGCGCTCGCGGCAGAACAATTCGACGTCGCCGAACACGTTGACGGCCGCGTTTTGCGCGAGCTGCACGCTCCAGTGCGGCGCCGGATGCGTGAGCGGAACACCGGGCGCCAGAACCAGAGCCGCCAGCTTCGACCAATCAATACCGCGCAAATCGGCGATCGGAATTCCGGCGGCGCTGGCTTTCGCGACGCTCTGCACATCGTCGTCGTAGGCGATGACATCGGCGCCGCCGGCCATCAGCGCGCTGGCGCTGGCCAACCCGGAACCGCCCAGCCCGAATACGGCGACCTTTTGTCCGGCAAAGGTCGTAACGGGGATCACGACGGAATTACCGCAGTTTCAGCGTCGACAGCCCGGCCAGCGCGAGCACGACCGAGACGATCCAGAAACGAATGACAATCTGCGGCTCGGTCCAGCCGAGCTGCTCGAAATGATGATGGATCGGCGCCATCTTGAACACGCGTTTGCCAGTGAGCTTAAACGAAACCACCTGCACGATCACCGACACGGCTTCGAGTACGAAAAGACCGCCGATCACCGCCAGCACGATCTCATGCTTGGTGGCTACCGCAATCGCGCCGATCAGACCGCCGAGCGCAAGCGAGCCAGTGTCGCCCATGAAGATCGATGCAGGCGGCGCGTTGAACCAGAGAAAGCCGAGACTTGCGCCAAGCACCGCGCCGCACAGCACGGCGAGCTCGCCGGTGCCGGCCACGTAGTGAATTTGCAGATAATCGGCAAACACTGCGTTGCCGCAGAGGTAGGCGATCATGCCGAAGCTCGCCACCGCGATCATCACCGGCACGATAGCGAGTCCGTCGAGGCCGTCGGTCAAGTTCACCGCGTTGCCGGCGCCGATCATGATGAAGATACCGAACAGCACGTAAAACCAGCCGAAGTTGATCACCAGCTCCTTGAAAAACGGGAAAACCAGCGAAGTCGAAAACGGCAGGTGACCGAGTTCGACCATCGCCACGCAGGCCACTGCGGCGATTGCCGCTTCGACCAGGACTCGGGTGCGGCCGGGAAAAGCATTGTGAGTCTGGCGTGTCACTTTGAGGTAATCGTCGTAAAAGCCAACCATCCCGAAGCCCAGCGCCACCCACAACACCACCCACACATAGGGGTTGGTCGGATTGGCCCAGAGCAAGGTCGAGACCAGCATCCCGGCCAGGATCATCAACCCGCCCATGGTCGGCGTTCCGGCCTTGCTGACGATGTGCGACTGCGGCCCGTCACTGCGGATCGGCTGCCCCTTACCTTGCAGCGAGCGAAGGCGCTCGATGATCGAGGGGCCGAACATAAAAACGAAAAGAAGCGCGGTAATAACCGCGCCGCCGGTGCGAAAGGTAATGTAGCGAAAGACGTTAAGGACGGTGAGCTTGTCCGACAGATCGACCAACCAGTAGAGCATTGCCTCAACCCTGTGCGGACGCAGTTTGCAGCTTTTCACGACCCGGCGAGTCTTGGCGCAAGCGTTGCAGCGCCTTGACAATCGGCGCCATGCGCGAACCCAGGGAGCCCTTGACCATGACGGCGTCGCCGGCACGGATCGCAGACAAGACCTGGATTTCGAGCGCGGCCGCATCCTCTGCATAGCCGCCGCGGCGGCTGGCGGGAAGAGCCTGCCATAATGTCTTCATCAGCGGCCCGCAGCAGAATACCAAATCGACGCCATTGGCGAGCAGCGGTTCCAGCAACCGCCGGTGCAGGGCGCGCGCCCGCTGACCAAGCTCGAGCATGTCGCCGAGTACGGCAATGCGCCGCCCGTGCGGACCGATCGTCGTCTGCCCGAGCAGGGCGAGCGCTGCGGCAACGGAGGTCGGGTTGGCGTTGTAACTTTCGTCGATAACGCGGGCGATTCCGCCAGGCAGATCGATCTCGATGGTCGTACCGCGTCCGCCGGTCGGTTTGAATTCCGCCAGCGCCAGCGCCGCCATGGCCAGATCGGCGCCGACCAGTACGGTGGTCGCCAGAACGGCCAGCGAATTATCGACGAGATGGCGGCCCGGTGCGCCAATCTTGTAGGTCACCTCGGTGCCGAAAATGTCCGCCTGAACGGTGGAGCAATCCGGATGCAGGGCGCACTTGATCAAGCGAGCGTCGGCGTTTGAATGTTCGCCGAAGCTGACGATGCGGGTTACTCCCGCTTCGTCCGCGCGGCGTTTGAGGCGGGCGAATTGCGAATTGTCGCGGTTGAGGACCGCGGCGCCGCCTTGCTCGAGGCCCAGGAAAATTTCAGCCTTGGCGTCGGCAATCTTGGCGAGAGTGCCGAAAAACTCCAGATGCACCGGCGCTACCGACGTAATCAACGCCACGTGCGGGCGCGCGAGCCGCGTCAGCGGCGTGATCTCGCCGGCGTGATTCATGCCGATCTCGAAGATGGCGTAGAGCGCACTTTCCGGGCAGCGTGCAAGCGACAGCGGCACGCCCCAGTGATTGTTGTAGGAGGCGACCGAGGCGTGCGTCTCGCCGTCTTTTGCAAGCGCGAGCCGTAACGCTTCCTTGGTTCCGGTTTTGCCGACCGAACCGGTCACGGCGATCACCTTCGCATCCGTGCGTGCGCGCGCCGCCGCCGCAAGCGCGCGCAATGCCGAAAGCACATCGGGTACGACCAGCAGCGGCGCACCGCTCGGAAGTTCAACACCCCGGTTGGCGGCGACGACCACGACCGCGGCGCCCGCTGCAAGCGCACCGGGGACGAAATCGTGGCCGTCGCGATGGTCACCCTGGATGGCAAAAAAAGCTTCGTCACGTCCGACGGTGCGGCTGTCGATGGAAATGCCCGACACGCCCACCGGCAGCGCGCCTTGCCGGCTGGCGCCCATTGCCGCCGCCATTGTGTCGACCGTCCACAGCGCGGGCGCGCTCATGCGGCCAGCTCCTTGAGCGCCGCGGCGACCGCCTCATGATCGCTGAACGACACTACCCGGTCGCCGATGATTTGGCCGGTTTCATGGCCCTTGCCGGCGATCAGCAGAACATCGCCTTGGCGCAACTCCGCAATCGCGGTGCGGATCGCCTCACGCCGATCGCCGATTTCGACGGCGCCCTGCGCGCTGCCGAGAATGGCGGCGCGGATGGTGGCGGCGTCCTCGCCGCGCGGATTGTCGTCGGTGATAATGACCCTATCCGCCTTCTCGGTCGCCACCGCCCCCATCAGCGGGCGTTTACCGCGATCGCGGTCGCCGCCGGCGCCGAACACCACGACCAGCCGGCCGCGCGCCGCAGGCCGCAACGCATCGAGCGCCTTGGCAAGCGCGTCGGGTTTGTGCGCGTAATCGATGAAGACCGGCGCCTCGTTGCTGACGCCGACGAGTTCGAGCCGGCCCTTCGCGCCGGTGAGATGTTCGAGCGCAGAAAAGACGTTGGCCGCATCGCCACCGGTGGCGATGGCGATGCCGGCCGCCACCAGCGCGTTCTCGACCTGGAATTCGCCGACCAGAGGCAATCGCACGCGATAACTTTTTCCGCCGTGTTCGAGCCGCACAGTCTGCGCAAAGCCGTCGATGGCGGTATCGACAATGCGAATGCCAGCGGCTTTGCGTCCGACAGTGACGATCGACAGGCCGCGCGCCTTGGCTGCCGCTAACACCGCATCGGCGTGTGGGTGATCCACGTCGACGATCGCCGCGCCACCCTCCGGCACGAGCGATTCAAACAGCCGCAGCTTGGCGGCGAAGTACGCCTCAAAAGTCGGATGATAGTCGAGGTGATCGCGGGTGATGTTGGTGAACGCGGCCGCGGCGAGGCGCAACCCATCGAGCCGGAATTGATCGAGGCCGTGCGACGAAGCCTCGATGGCGAGATGGGTGACACCCTCGCTTGCCAGCGCATCAAGCGAGCGATGCAGTGCGACCGGATCCGGCGTGGTCAGCGAGCCGTAAGTCTCGCTGCGCGGCGATACGATGCCGATCGTACCGATGCTTGCGGCGCGATGTCCGAGCTCGGTCCAGATTTGCCGCGCGAACGCGGCGACCGAGGTCTTGCCGCTGGTGCCGGTGACCGCCGCGACGGTTTGCGGCTGGCGGGGGGAAATCTTAGCGGCGATCAACGCCAAGGTGCGTCGCGCATTGCCGACACGAACGAAAGCCACGCCGGAGGGCAACGACGCGTCGGGCCGCTTTTCGGCGAGGACAGCGACCGCACCGGCGGCGACGGCAGCGGCGATGAATGTGTTGCCATCGGTCTTGTTGCCGGCGATCGCAACAAAAAGGCTGCCGGGCCGGATTGTGCGCGAGTCGGCGGTAATGCCGCCGATGTCGAGGGCGGCATGGCGGGCGTCAAATTCCGCGTCGGCAGGCAGAATCTCGCGAAGCTTCATGACGGTTATAAACCCCGCCTTACCTGCTTTCCTTAAGCGAAGCCAGTATCAGATGCTCGGCATCCGGCAAGTCCATGCGGGGCCGGACACCGAGCAGCGGTGCGATCCGCGCGACCACCGCACCGCCAACGGGGACGGCGTTCCAGCCGGACGTTTTGAAGCCATGCGTCTCCGGCAACACCTTGGGATCGTCGAGCATGACCAGCAGCAGATAGCGCGGCTTATCGGCCGGCAGCACCGCCATGAAATCGGTCAAAACGCTGGATTTGGAATAGTGGCCGTTGATGACCTTATCCGCGGTGCCGGTCTTGCCGCCGATGTAATATCCCGGAACGTCCGCCTTCCGTGCGGTACCTTTCTCAACATTGAGCCGCATCAGGTAACGCATCATCTCGCTGGTTTCAGGCTTGATCACCCGTTTGCCGACTGCAAGCGCTTCTTCCGGTGTGCGTCTGAGAAAGGTCGGCGGAATCAGCACGCCGCCGTTCAGCAGTGCGGCAACACCCATCAAAGCCTGCAATGGCGCAACCGAAAGACCGTGACCGAAGGCGATGGTGATGGTGTTGAGATCGCCCCAATGTTTCGGCACGATCGGTTCGGCGCTCTCCGGCAATTCCGTCCGCAACCGGTCGAGTTGGCCAAGCTTCTTCAAAAACGCCTTATGGGCATCGACGCCCATCGCCAGCGCGGTGCGGGCGGCCCCGATATTCGACGAATATGTAAAGATTTCCGGGATGGTCAGCATCCGGTTCTCGGGCTCGAAATCGTGGATCAGAAACCTGCCGACGTGCATCGGTCCATGCGCATCGAATGAAGATTTGAGCGTGAATCGGCCGGAGTCGAGCGCCATGGCGATGGTGAACGCCTTGAACGTCGAGCCCATCTCATAGACTCCGGTGGTCAGCCGGTTGATGCGGGACGGATCGAGGGCCTCGCGCGGATTGTTCGGGTCGTAATCGGGCTCCGACACCATGGCGATGACCTCGCCGGTTCGGACATCGAGCACGACGCCGGCGGCGGCCAATGCCTTGAATTTGGTGCGGGCGGCGACCAGCTCGTCGCGCAGCGCGTGTTGCACGCGCAAGTCGACGGCCAGCTGCACCGGATTTTGCAATCGGTCGGTGGCCAAACCCGCCATATGCAACGCGGCGAGCCCATGACCATCGAGCCACTTCTCCATACCGGCAATACCCTGATTGTCGATATTGACGTGACCGATCAGGTGCGAAACCTCGGGGCCATTCGGATAATCGCGCTTGTTCTCGGGCAGGAAGCCGATGCCCGGCAGCCCCTGGCGATAAATCTCCCGCCGCTGCTCGGGGCTGATGTCGCGCTTGAGCCAGACGAAGCCGCGCTTGGAAGACAGCCGCTCGCGCAATTCGGTGGCGTCGAGATCGGGCAGATCGGCGGTGAGCAGTTCAACTGCTTCATCGACATCGATCAGCCGGCGCGGCTCGGCGTAGAGTGACGGCACCCGAACGTCGGTAGCCAGAACCTCGCCGTTGCGGTCGAGGATATCAGGCCGCGCGGTGGCAACCGCATCCCCGCCGACAACCCGGTGCACGGCGCGCCCGTCCGACACCATCGCGAACATGACGAGCCGGATCGCGATGACGGAATAGACCACGACGAACGCGAGAATCGCCAGCCCCACCCGTGCACGCGCCTTGGCGGCGCGATCGACGTCGCCGCCGTAAAGGAGGCTGCGAATGAACCGTCGCCGCCACGTTTCCGGCATCTGCACCGAAACGATTTGCGCGACTGCGGTCATCGGTCGAGCCGCCCGGATTTGACCGCCGGCAATCCATCAGTCGCCGCGGCCGACTCGTCAGCGGGCGGCGGCGCCGGCTCCGTAACCGGCTTAGTCGCATCGATGCTGCCCGTTGTAGCCGCCGGCTCCTCGAGGGTTTCGATCATGCTGGCGATTGGATCGGGACTATCGGGTTTAACCAATTGCGGCGGCCGCTCCGGCAATTGGTCGAGTGAATCGAACTGTGTCGGCTGGATCGGCTTGAGTGGCAGGAAGCGTTTGGCGAGCGCTTCAATGCGCGCCGGATTGTCGAGCCGGCCCCATTCGGCGTGCAGGGAGGCGATGGTATCGCGCTCGCGCCGAACTTCGCTGCGGATCTTGGCGAGGCGCTCGGCCTGCACGGTCGAATCGAATTTGATTCGATAGACGTACGCCGCCGCCAGCACCAACATCCCTATAACCGCGAAATTAAGGACGCGCAGGATCATGCCGCACCCCGCACAAATAGGCCGGGCGATGGCAGGGACGGCAGAAACGTTTCGACCGCGCCGGAACGCGCCGCAACTTCGGTTCGCTCGGCGGCGCGGAGCTTGGCTGAACGGGCGCGTGGATTGGCGGCGATCTCGGCTTCGTCGGGCGTTTCCGGCCGCCGCGTCAGGACACTGAAGGTCGGCGGTGGCGCTACAACCTCGGGCCGATGTCTCGACAACGCCGGCGCGCGGCTGCGTTCGATGAGGAATGTCTTGACGATGCGATCTTCGAGCGAATGGAAGGCGACAACGACGAGGCGACCGCCTGGTTTGAGCACGCGCTCGGCGGCGGCCAGGCCGTGTGCCAATTCGGCCAGTTCTTCATTGACGAAGATGCGCAGCGCCTGAAAGGTCCGGGTCGCCGGATGGATTGCACCTTCGCGCGGCCGCATGACGCCGGCGACGATCTCGGCGAGCGCCAGCGTCGTCGCGATCGGTTTGTTATCGCGCGCCCGGACAATCGCGCGCGCAATGGCGCGGGCATGGCGTTCTTCTCCGAGCGTAAAGATGATGGCGGCAAGATCGCGTTCGCCGGCACGGGCGACGACGTCGGCCGCGCTTGGACCATCTCCTCCCATCCGCATGTCGAGCGGACCGTCGAACCGGAAGGAAAAGCCGCGCGCCGGCTCGTCGAGTTGCATGGAGGACACGCCGAGATCGAAAACGACGCCGTCGACTTCGGCCGCGCCCCGATCCGCGGCGATCGCCGCCAGTTCCGAGAAGCACCCCTCGGCCACCTGGAGGCGGCCGTCCGCCTGTTTGACAATGTCGCTTGCAGCGGCGATCGCGCGCTGATCACGGTCGATGCCGATAACGCGGGTGCCGGAGGCGGCCAGGATGGCGCGCGTATAGCCGCCAGCACCGAAGGTCGCGTCGACATAGATGCCGCCGTCGCGCACCGCGAGCCATTCGGCTACGCGGCGGGCGAGCACGGGGATGTGACGGGCCGGTCCGCCAGCGACGGCGGAGCTGTCGCTGCCCGTCATCACTCGTGCGCCCCAAGTGATCGTGCCGTCGCGGTCCGGATTCCCGGCTTGCGTTTGAAGGCGCGGAACTTGCCGGTGGCCTCCGTAAGCTCCGCATGAAAGCGGCTGGGCTCCCAGATTCGGAATTTGTGACCGAGACCGACAAATAAAACCGCGTCGTTGATCCCTGCGTGCGCCTTCAGCGTGTCGGTCAGCACGACACGGCCCTCGCCATCGATCTTCAAGGTTTCGCTGGTGCCATAAAATGCCAGCGAGAACTGCTCGCGCTCGACCGAATAAGCTGGAAAGCCCGCGAGCTGTCCCTCGATCTCGCCCAACAGCGCATTGCCGCCGGCGTCGAGTGCCGGCCGGTCGAGCGCGGGATAGCAATAAAGACCTTCGAAACCGTCGCGCGCGAGCACCGCGCGAAACGCTGCCGGCACCGACACCCTCCCCTTCGCATCCAGAGGGAGCAGGAAGTGGGACACGAACCGGTCCATCTCGCCCTCCGTCGAGCGGCTGGCCCGACTCACGCGACCAACATCCCGCCTGCGGCCCGATACCATCCGCAACTCGACCGGGCGCTAAACCGGGGATCACGAGGCTTTCTGGGGCTTGATGGGCTATCATGGGACGACATGGGGCGTCAACGCACCGGCCCTGACTGGCGGACGGACCGCTGCACTCGATTTCGATTAGCGAGGCGTAAGCTTAAGGAAAGGTTGAGGGCGGCCATCGTTTCGCCGACCGCGCAAATTGGCTTGTCGTCGAGGCGCTCCGCCCTAAAGTAGCATTCATGTCCCGCCGCGTGGCGTTCGCCGCCGAATCCGTCGTTGTCGCTGAAGTAAAGCCCTCGCCAAATCATAGCGAGCGCAAGGATGGCCGTCGGCCCGACATGATCCTGCTTCACTACACCGGCATGCCCAATACCGCCGAAGCACTGGATCGCCTGTGCACGCCGGCGAGCGAAGTGTCGGCGCATTACCTTGTCGGCGAGGACGGCCGCATCGTGCAGATGGTGCAGGAAAGCCGCCGCGCCTGGCATGCGGGCGTCGCATCATGGGCGGGCGAAACCGACATCAACTCCTGCTCCATCGGCATCGAAATTGCCAATTCAGGGCACGATTACGGCTACCCGGATTTTCCCAAGCGTCAGATCGCCGCCGTGACCGCATTGTGCCGTGGCATCGCAACCCGTCACACCATTGCGCCGCCGCGCGTCCTGGCACATTCCGACGTGGCCCCATCGCGTAAGCAGGATCCCGGCGAAAAATTCCCTTGGCGCACACTTTGCGATTCCGGTGTTGGACATTGGGTGCCACCGGCGCGAATCGGCAAGAATGCGGCTGTGCTCGGGCTCGGCGACCGCAGTGAGGCGGTCGCGCCCCTCCAGGAAGCGCTGAGCCAATATGGCTACGGTCTCACCGTTAGCGGCACCTACGATTCAGCCACCCATGACGTGGTGACTGCCTTCCAGCGCCATTTCCGCCAGGAACGGGTCGACGGCATCGCCGATGAATCTACCCGCGCCACCTTGCGCGAACTGCTTGCTCAACGCGGCCGAGTCAAAAGCATTGCGGCACGTGCCCGGGAGTTCGGCCGCCTCGCCTCTTGACGTCAATCGCCGCCGCCTCCATCCCTTACCCGGTCAGTCGGTCGGACGGCCGCTCCGGCAAAACCGAAAGGTTGCCGGGGAGGAAAGTCCGGGCTCCATGGACAAGCGGTGCCGGATAACGTCCGGCGGGCGCGAGCCTAGGGAAAGTGCCACAGAGAACAAACCGCCACGGCGCGTTGTGTAAGCCGCGGCAAGGGTGAAAAGGTGCGGTAAGAGCGCACCGCGTCGGCGGCAACGTCGGCGGCACGGCAAACCCCACCGGGAGCAAGACCGAATAGGGACGGCACGAAAACTTTCGCGCAAGCGATAAGTCTTCAAGGTCTGTCTAAACCCGCCGTCCGGGTAGGTTGCTGGAGGCGCCGGGCAACCGGCGTCCAAGAGGAATGGTCGTCACGCATGCGGGCCGGTTGTTCGCATGCCTTCCAGAACCCGGCTTATAGACTGGCTGGCTTCTACCTCAGGGCGTCCGGCCGAATCCCGCCGGACGCCCACCAAGTTTTTGCCTCCGGCCGTCGTTTTTTGAAAGAATAAACGCCGGAGCCGCCCCTTTAGAGGGGATCATTTCGTCTTAGCCGCCAACCATTGCGGAATTTAGAATGTCCTTCTAAGTCAAGCGCATGCGTATGGGCCCTTTGGCGCGATTGCCGGCTTTTTTCGCCCTTGCGGGCAAACGCTGCGTGGTCGCCGGCGATGGCGCAGCCGCTGCCTGGAAGGCCGAATTGCTCGGCGCCGCAGGCGCGCATGTAGATGTGTTCGCGCCTACCCCGACGGAAGACATCCGTGCGCTTGTCGCCGCACCGCCGGGCGGCACGATCGCATTGCATGAGCGCGCCTGGCAGCCGACCGACTTCGCCGGTGCGGCGATTGCGGTCGCCGAATGCATCGACAACGACGAAGCCGCGCGTTTCGCTGCGGCGGCGCGCGCAACAGGCGCGTTGGTCAACGTGATCGACCGGCCGGCATTTTGCGATTTCGCTTTCGGCGCAATCGTCAATCGCTCGCCGCTCGTGATCGGCATCTCCACCGACGGTGCTGCGCCGGTATTCGCTCAGGCGATCCGCGCCAAGATCGAAACGCTGATCCCAAGGGGCTTCGCGCGCTGGGCCGAGGCGGCCCGCAACTGGCGTCCGCGCGTGCACGCACTAGCCATGTCTTTCCGTGTCCGGCGCAGCTTTTGGGAGCGATTTGCCGACCGCGCCATTGCCGTTCCCGACGCGCCGCCCGATGAAACCGAGTTTGCGACGTTGCTTACGCCGGGCCAGGCGGACGCGGGTTCGGTGGTGCTGGTCGGCACCGGGCCGGGCGATCCGGAGCTGCTAACGCTGCGCGCCGTTCGCGCACTGCAATCCGCCGACGTCATTCTATTCGACGAAAAGGTGGCGCCGGAAATCCTCGACTTCGCGCGCCGCGAGGCAAAAAAGATGCTGGTGGGAAAAACCGCGACTGCAACGATGGTGGCCCTCGCGAAAGCCGGACGCCGCGTCGTGCGGTTGAAGGCCGGTGCAGGCCAAGCCGGCCAAGAGGCCGCCGCCTGCCGCGCCGGCGGAGTCGCGGTGGAGGGCCGGCGGAGTCGCGGTGGAGGTCGTGCCCGGCATAACGGCGACACGGCCGGCAACCATCGGACGTCCAAGAGCGGACGGTGAAACCCTGCCGATCGGCGCTAAACAAGCTGCGCGTCACGGCTAGCCGGGCCATGCGCCGTAACAAGGCCAATTTCCGGGACATTCCGACGTCACGCCATCCACAAAAATCGCCGGCTGTTCCGCCGCCTAACGATAAACAACATATTGCGAAACCCCGCCTTCGCTGACTATTTATAACCTGCATGGACACCGTAATCACGCCACCGGCCGCGGCCGCTCAAAAGCCCGAATCCGTTCGCGCTGCCGGCCTGATCGAGGTGCGGTTGAGCGAAATCGCAACCGTCGCGCGCGACACCAACGTCTATACGTTTGTGCTTCCAGACGGGGGAACCTTACCGCCTTACAAGCCCGGCGCGCATATCGATATCCATCTGTCGAATGGGCTGCTTCGCCAATTTTCGCTGCTCAATCCCGCCGCTGATCCGGAGAAATATGTCGTCGGCATCAAGCTCGACGCCGCCAGCCGCGGCGGCTCGCGTTACATTTTCGATCAGCTGCGCGTCGGCCACTCCGTCAAGATCAGCGCGCCGCGCAACAATTTTCCGCTGGTCGAGGACGCCGAACATGTGGTGCTGTTTGCTGGCGGCATTGGCATTACGCCGATCTGGTGCATGGCGCAGCAGCTTAACGCGCAGAACCGCTCGTGGCAGCTCAACTATTCCTGCCGTTCTCGTCCCGATATGGCCTTCGTCGAGACGCTGGAGAAATTGGGGCCGGAACGCGTCCATCTGCATTTCGACGATGAAGCCGATGGCAAATTCCTCGACATTGCCGCCGCCATCGCCGCCGCACCGCCGAACGCACACTTTTATTGCTGCGGCCCCAATCCGATGCTCACGGCATTCGAAGCGGCGGCGGCCGGCCGTCCCCGTCCGCAGGTTCATGTCGAATACTTCACGCCGAAAGAAGAAGCAGCCGAGGGGACATTAGGCGGCTTCTGGGTCGAACTGGCTCGCTCCGGCGAGGAATATTACATCCCCGAGGGCCAGAAGATCCTCGAGGTTCTCTTCCAGGCCGGGGTCGACGTCGATTATTCCTGTGAACTAGGCATTTGCGGCGAGTGCGTCACCCGGGTGATCTCCGGCATTCCTGTCCATCACGACTCAGTGCTGAGCGAGGAAGAACAGGCGGCAAACGACAAGGCCATGATTTGCTGCTGCGGCAGCAAGAGCGAGCGCCTCGTTCTGGATATGTAGGCATCGCATTGCCCTGCGCCGGTAATTACGCTAAATTGCAAGAGGCGGATGCTTGGAGGAAGAACATGGCCGACCACGGTGAACTCGAATACGCGTCTGCGAAGGGTAACGATTATCCGTCGCACGAGCAGACTTATGAGAATTTCTTGACGCTGACCAAGGCCATCCTCGTCAGCGTCGTCGTCATTGTCATCCTGTTGGCGGTTTTCCTCGGCTGAGCTGTGTCTCGGTGGGGTCAGCTTTGGTACCCCGGGCGCTAAATGGCGCACGGCTTGCGGCGTGATTTTGTCTCGGACCGACGATATGCATGGCCGTTGTCGGAGGAGTCATGAAAGTCGCCGTTACCGCCGAAATCGATGCGAATGAGCCGCGGGTTGCCGCCACCCCTGAGACCGTCAAGAAGCTGATCGGCCTTGGCGCTGACGTGGCGGTTGAGCCGGGCGCCGGAATTAAATCCGGAATTCTCGACAGCGATTACGTAGCGGCCGGCGCCGGCGTGACCAAAGACGCGGTGACCGGCGCCGACATCGTGCTCAAGGTGCGACGGCCACTGGCGTCGGAACTCTCGCGCCTGAAGAAAGGTGCAATCGTCATCGCCATCATGGACCCGTACGGCCACGAAGAAGCCTTGCGCGCTCTGGCCGATGCCGGGGTCACAGCATTTGCGATGGAGCTCCTGCCGCGGATCACCCGCGCGCAAGTGATGGACGTCCTTTCCAGCCAGGCCAACCTCTCCGGCTATCGCGCGGTGATCGACGCCGCCGCCGAATATGGCCGCGCGCTGCCGATGATGATGACCGCGGCAGGCACGGTGCCGGCTACCAAAGTCTTCGTGATGGGCGCCGGCGTTGCCGGCTTACAGGCCATCGCCACCGCGCGCCGGCTCGGCGCCGTCGTCACCGCGACCGACGTTCGTCCGGCGGCGAAAGAGCAGGTTGAAAGCCTGGGCGCCAAGTTCGTCGCCGTCGTCGACGATGAATTCAAGGCGGCGGAGACCGCCGGCGGCTACGCCAAGGAAATGTCGAAGGACTATCAGGCCAAACAAGCGGCGTTGGTGGCCGAGCACATTAAAAAGCAGGACATCGTCATCACCACCGCGCTCATTCCCGGCCGACCGGCGCCGCGGCTGATCTCCAAGGAAATGGTGGCGTCGATGCGCCCGGGCTCGGTGATTGTCGATCTCGCGGTCGAGCGCGGCGGCAACGTCGAAGGCGTCAAGGCCGACGCGGTCGCGGACACTGGCGGCGTCAAGATCATCGGGTACTCCAATGTGCCCGGCCGGCTCGCTGCCTCCGCCTCAAGCCTGTACGCCAAGAATGTCTACGCCTTTCTTGAAAGTCTGATCGACAAGAAGACCAAAGGGCTCGCCGTCAACTGGGACGATGATATCGTCAAAGCGACAACGCTCACCCGCGATGGCGCGATTGTGCATCCAAACTTCAAGGCGAAGACGGCCGCGTGAATCAACTCTGCCTCCCCTTTTGTCGGGGAGGGTCAAGGGTGGGGGTTTATTTCAGCTGGCGAAAACCCCACCCCAGTCCCCTCCGCACCAGGGAGGGGAAAAGAAACGGAGGGCAATGTGGTAACCCTTTCCATTCTCGGTCAACTCGATCTCGCGGCGGTCGCGCATTCCGGTGCGGTGGCCGCGAGCGGCGTCGTCGATCCGTTTGTGTTCCGGCTTTCGATATTCGTGCTGGCGGTCTTTGTCGGCTATTACGTGGTCTGGTCGGTGACGCCGGCGCTGCACACGCCGCTGATGTCGGTGACCAATGCGATCTCCTCGGTCATCGTGGTCGGCGCCCTGCTCGCGGTCGGCGTCACGCTCGTTGGCAACGACGCCGGTCCGATCTGGGCGCGGGCATTCGGTTTCGTCGCGCTCACCTTTGCCTCGGTCAATATCTTCGGCGGCTTTCTGGTGACCAAGCGCATGCTCGGAATGTTCCAGCGGAAGCAGAAATAACATGAGCGCCAATCTCGCCGCTCTCGCTTACCTGGTCTCCGGCGTCCTGTTTATCCTGGCCTTGCGCGGCCTTTCGCATCCCGACACCAGCCGTCAGGGCAACCTTTTCGGCATGATCGGCATGGCGATTGCCGTCGCCACCACGCTTGCCGCCCATCCGCCTTCCAGCCTCGGCGCCTGGGGCTTGGTGCTGCTCGCCGTCGCACTCGGTGGCGGGGCCGGTGCGATCATCGCCCGGCGGGTGCCGATGACCTCCATGCCGGAGCTGGTTGCCGCGTTCCACTCGCTTGTCGGTATGGCGGCGGTGCTGGTCGCCGCCGGAGCGCTTTATGCGCCGGCAGCATTCGGTATCGGGGCCGAAGGCACGATCCACGGCCAAAGCCTGATCGAAATGTCGGTCGGCATCGCCATCGGCGCCATCACGTTCACCGGCTCAGTCATCGCATTCCTGAAGCTTTCCGGTCGCATGAGCGGCAAGCCGATCATTTTGCCGGCGCGGCATGCCATCAACATCGCGTTATGCATCGCTCTCGTTGCGCTCATCGTCTGGTTCTTCGAAGCGCAGCAGCATCTGACTTTCTGGTTGATCGCGGCTGTTTCGTTCCTGCTTGGCGTGCTGATCATCGTGCCGATCGGCGGCGCCGACATGCCGGTCGTCATTTCGATGCTCAATTCCTATTCCGGCTGGGCCGCGGCAGGCATCGGCTTCACACTCGGCAACTCGGCGCTGATTATCACCGGCGCGCTGGTCGGCTCTTCCGGCGCGATCCTGTCCTACATCATGTGCAAGGGCATGAATCGCTCGTTCATTTCGGTGATCCTCGGCGGATTCGGCGGCGAGGTCGCCGGCCCGAGCGGAACTGCCGAGCAACGGCCGGTCAAACTCGGTTCGGCCGAGGACGCGGCCTATCTTTTGAAGAATTCCTCCAAAGTCATCATCGTGCCCGGCTACGGAATGGCCGTGGCGCAGGCGCAGCACGCGCTTCGCGAAATGGGCGACAAACTCAAAGCCGCGGGCGTCGAGGTCAAATACGCGATTCACCCGGTCGCCGGCCGCATGCCCGGACACATGAACGTGCTGCTGGCCGAAGCCAACGTCCCCTATGACGAAGTCTTCGAGCTCGACGACATCAATTCGGAATTCGCGCAGGCCGACGTCGCCTATGTGATCGGCGCCAACGACGTCACCAACCCCGCCGCCGAGGAAGATCCGAAATCGCCGATCTACGGCATGCCGGTGCTGCAGGTATGGAAGGCGGGCACCGTGATGTTCAACAAGCGCTCGCTTGCCTCCGGCTATGCCGGTATCGACAATCCGCTGTTTTATCGCGACAACACCATGATGCTTCTCGGCGACGCCAAGAAGATGACCGAACAGATCGGCAAAGCCCTCTGAAAGCAAACGGCGATGGGTTCGGAACAGCGTTCGCCCAAGCCACCTGCCCCACGCCGCCCCGCGCGCCGGCCGGCCGCGACTTCGTCGTCCTGGAAACCCAATCGGTTCGCGTTCCGCCTGATCGGCATTCCCGTGCTCGCGGTCGCCGGCGTCCTGCTGTATCGCGGGATGCGCGATTATTTGGTGCTGCCGGAATGCGATTCCACGCGCGCCACCAACACGCTCGCCGATATTTTCAAACAGCTCAAGATGCAACCGCTGCACTATGAGCCGATCAAAACCGTCTCAACGAGCAAGGCCGAGGTGGTTTGCAACGCGCTGCTGCCGTTGGCGGAAGGCGGCAGCGTCAACGTCGATTACCGATTCTTCTGGCAAGGCCGCACGGCGGAGATGCGCTATTCGATCTCGCACCAGCCGTCGCAGGGGTCCTGAAATCTCAGCCCTTCGCCGGCACTTGATAAGCCGCCAGGAAAGTCCTGACCGCGATCCGCACGACGCGCTCGATCTGTTCCGGACCAGGGGCCGGTGCGAAGTTGAATACCATCGGCTTGAACAGCTTGGCCTGAAACGATTCCATCAGTTGCACGGCGGCAATTTCGACGTCGTCGATGGCGAGAACGCCGGCATCGATTTGCGCGCTGAGATAACCCGCTAGCAGCGTCATGCCGCGCTCGGGACCGCTCTGGTAGAACTTGCGGCCGACTTCGGGCATGCGATCGGCGATGGCGATGACGGTACGGATCGCCGAGGCCTTCTCCGGCCGGCACAAAAACTTGACGTAAGCAACGCCGAGCCGCGCGAGCGCGCCGCCGACGTCGTGATTGTCGGGAGCTAAATCGAAGATGCCTTCCGCCTGGGCATCGCATTCCTGCTCGACGATCGCCTCGAACAATTCCTCTTTGTGCTTGAAATAGACGTAGAGGGTGCCCTTGGAGACGCCGGCCGCGCGGGCGATGTCGTTCATGCTGGCGGCATCGAAGCCGTGCGCCAGGAATACCGCGCGCGCTCCTTCGACGATCTGACGCCGTTTTGCGCTTTCGTCATCGGCCGGGCTGGTCTCCGGCCGGCTTAACGTCGCTTGATCGTTCATTGTCTTGGCCTGTTCGATCCCTCTATCCGCGCTCAAATGCCGTAAACGCCGGAAATTCCTGCATAAACCCGCAGCGAATATATAATGACCGAACGGTTCGGTCAATATTGACTTTGTGGCTTTCCCCATTTATCAATGACCGAACGGTTCGGTCACCGGCCCGCGAGCAGGAGTCCAGTCATGTATCGCAACCTCGAGAAGGACTCGTCGGCATTCCCGGTCGCCAAGCGTGACAGTGAGACCCCGAATCACGGCGTCCCACCGCGAGCGGAAATCCAACCGGCGGCCCCGCCGGCCGGAAGCGGTGCAACGGCTGGGCGGAATCGGCCGCTGCGTTTGAACCGCCGCAGGCTCGCCATTGGCGGGCTGGCTGTAGTCGCGCTGATCGCCGCGACATGGTTCGGGCTCAACTGGCTGATCGTTGGCCGCTTCATGGTCTCGACCGACGACGCCTATGTGCAGGCCTACAATACGACGCTCGCCGCCAAGGTGTCCGGCTATCTTTCCAATGTCGCCGTTACCGACAATACGCGCGTGCATGCCGGCGATGTGATCGCCACCATCGATGACGGCGATTACCGGCTGGCGGTCGATTCTGCGCGCGCCAAAGTCACGACCCAGGAAGCCACCATCGCGCGCATCGGCCATCAGATCACGGCGCAGCAAGCCGCGGTCGAGCAGGCCAAGACCCAACTGGTTTCCGCGCGAGCCGCGGCCACCCGCACCGAACTCGAACTCGAACGGCAGAACCTCCTGGTTGCTCGCGACGCGTCGAGCCGCCAGTTGCTCGAGCAGGCGCAAGCCAACCGCGATCAGGCCGTGGCCGCCGTTCATGGCGCACAAGCCGCCATCGACTCTGCAGCGGCCAATGTCGATGTCCTCAAAGGTCAGCGGCAAGAGGCCGCCGGGACGCTCGACGAACTTAAGGCCTCGCTCGCCAAGGCCGAGCGCGATCTGTCCTTCACCGTCATCCGCGCCCCGATCGACGGGGTGATCGGCAATCGCGCCATGCAGACCGGCGACTTCGTGCAAACCGGCCAGCGATTGGCGAGCGTGGTGCCGCTCGACGACGTCTATGTCACCGCCAATTTCAAGGAAACCCAGCTCGCGCGGCTGCGGCCCGGCCAGCCCGTCGCCATCGCCGTCGATGCGCTGCCGGAACACTCGATCCAAGGGGTGGTGGAGAGCTTCTCACCGGCTTCCGGCGCCGTGTTTTCGCTCCTGCCGCCGGATAACGCGACCGGTAACTTCACCAAGATCGTGCAGCGGCTGCCGGTGCGTATCCGCGTGCCCGCCACGATCGCCCGCGAAGGTCAGCTGCGTCCCGGCCTCTCGGTGGTGGTCAGCGTCAATACCAAACCGGGCGCGGCCGTAGCCGACATTGAGACGCCGGCTCAGCGCACCGCCGTGCGCTGAAATCAACGCCGAGAACGGCGATGGCAAACGCAACGACCACGACCTTCCCGGTCCCGGCATCGGCCGCGCTGACGGTCGAGCGTGTCGATCCGATACGCATGCTCGCCTTCCTTGCCATGTGCTTCGGCATGTTCATGGCTTTTCTCGACATCCAGGTCGTGTCCGCTTCACTTGCGGAAATTCAGGCCGGGCTTGCGGCGTCGAGCGACGAGATCACCTGGGTGCAGACGTCCTATTTGATGGCCGAGGTGATCGCCATTCCATTGTCCGGCTTCCTGTCGCGCGCGCTCGGCACCCGGATCATGTTCGCCGGCGCGGCCGCCGGCTTCACCATTGCCAGCTTGATGTGCGGACTATCCACGACCATGGGTCAGATGATCGTCTGGCGAGCGCTACAGGGATTCATCGGCGGCGGCATGGTGCCGACGGTGTTCGCATCCGCCTACATCATCTTTCCGCGCCGCTTGCAGCCCGTGATCACGCCGATCATCGGGCTGGTGGCGACGCTTGCCCCGACCATCGGTCCGACCGTCGGCGGCTATCTGACCGACATGATGTCGTGGCATTGGCTGTTCTTCATCAACGTCGTTCCCGGCATCGTGGTGACGATCGCGGCGATCACTCTGATCGATTTCGACAAGCCGGATTTGCCGTTGTTCAAGCATTTCGATTTTGTCGGCCTGATCTTCATGGCGCTGTTCCTCGGCGCACTCGAATACATGCTGGAGGACGGACCGCGTTACGATTGGTTCGAGGATTCTACCATCGCTCTTGCCGCGGTGGTTTCGGCGGGCTCAGCGGCGATCTTCTTTGCCCGCGTGCTTACCGCCCGTCAGCCAATCGTCGATCTGCACACCTTCCGGGACCGTAATTTCGCGCTCGGCAGCATGTTTTCGTTCGTGCTCGGGATCGGCCTGTATGGACTGACCTATCTCTATCCGGTTTTTCTCGACGAGATCCGCGGCTTCAATGCGCTCATGGTCGGAGAGACCGTGTTCGTGTCCGGGGCGACGATGTTCCTCACTGCGCCGATCGTCGGGCGGCTGATGAGCAAAGTCGATCCGCGCCTCATGCTGGCTATGGGATTTGCCATCGTCGCCTTCAGCAACTGGCAGACCACCTACATCACCAAGGATTGGGATTTCGCGCAGCTTTTCATTCCCCAAGTCCTGCGCGGCTTCGGAATGATGTTTGCGATCGTGCCGATCACCAGCATATCGCTCGGCACGCTGGCACCCGAACGGCTGAAGAACGCTTCCGGCTTGTTCAACCTGATGCGCAATCTCGGCGGCGCCGTCGGCCTTGCCGGTCTCAACACCGTGCTGAATAAGCGCATCGATCTGCACCTCGCGCGCCTGCACGAATCCATTACCTGGTCGCGCCGGCCGGTGGTCGAGACGCTCAATAACCTCGCCGCCCGCATCCCGGGATCGGACGCGCATAACATCGCGCTCAAACAGCTATTTCTGTTCGTTCGTCAGCAAGGAATCGTGATGGCCTTCGCCGACGTTTTTCTCCTGCTGTGCTTGCTGTTTGTCGTGTTTGCGCCTTTCGTCTGGTTCATGCGCCGGCCGCCGCCGGCGAACGTTGAAGTGGCCGTGCATTGAGTCTCGGCCACACTGAGGCGACATCAAGAAAGGCGCGGCACGTTTTTCCGATTGCGGGGCGGCAGGACTTTCAGAAGTCTCGCGCGGAGCCGGCGTCGACTTTGCCGTATCCGCCCGCCGTCGGCGACTGGATGATGATCGCCTCGCCGGCATCGATAACAGTGGCCTCGCAGCCGGCCAGCTGTTGCAGACGGCCGTCCTTGCGCCGCACCCAATTTTCGCCGACCTGACCGTCTTCACCACCCGCAAGCCCGAACGCAGGCACCCGGCGATGGCCGGACAGGACGGTGCACTCCATTTTCTCCAGGAAACGAATGGTACGGATGATGCCGTCGCCGGCGCTCCACCGACCGCGCCCGCCGGATCCTTTGCGGATGTGAAAATCTTCGAGCAGTACCGGATAGCGGAATTCCAGGATTTCCGGATCGGTGAGCCGCGTATTGGTCATGTGGGTATGCACGGCGTCGGTACCGGGGAAACCGGGGCCGGCCGGCGAACCGGAGCAGATCGTCTCGTAGTATTGGTAGCGCTTATTGCCGAAGTTGAGGTTGTTCATGGTGCCTTGCGCCGCCGCCATGGCGTCGAGCGCGCCGAATAGGCAGTTGGTCACTTCCTGCGACGTCTCCACGTTGCCGGCGACGACCGCGGCGGGAAACTCCGGCGACAACAGGGACTTTTTCGGAATGATGATGCGGATCGGGCGCAAGCAGCCGGCATTCATCGGAATGTCGTCATCGACCATGACCCGGAAGACGTAGAGCACGGCGGCGCGCGTCACCGGCTCCGGCGCATTGAAGTTATTCGGCTGTTGCGGGCTGGTGCCGGTGAAATCCACCGTCGCCTCGCGCTTCTTCTTGTCGACGCCGATCCGCACTTGGATGACCGTCCCCTGATCCATTTCGGTGGTGAAATGCGAATCGTGCAGACGGTCGATGACGCGGCGGACGCTCTCCGCCGCGTTGTCCTGGACGTGCCCCATATAAGCGCGCACCACCGGCAGACCGAAATGGCGCACCATCTTGCGCAGCTCGGCGGCACCTTTTTCGTTGGCGGCAATCTGCGCCTTGAGGTCGTTGACGTTCTGCAACGGGTTGCGCGCCGGGAAGCGGCCGCCGGTCAGCAGGGCATAAACGTCCTTCTCGCGAAAACGGCCGCGCTCGACGACCCGGAAGTTGTCCATATAGACGCCTTCCTGCTCGATCGTGGTCGCGTTCGGCGACATCGATCCAGGCGAGATGCCGCCGACATCGGCGTGATGGCCGCGCGCGGCGACCCAGAACAGGATTTTGCTGCCGTCAAAGACCGGCGTGCAGACGGTGATGTCGGGCAAATGCGTGCCGCCGTTATACGGGGCGTTGATGGCATAAACGTCGCCCGGCCGTATCTCGCCGCGGTTCTCGCGAATAATCGTCTCGACCGCCCGGTCCATCGAGCCGAGGTGCACCGGCATGTGCGGCGCGTTGGCGACGAGCGAGCCGTCGCCGGAGAAAACCGCGCAGGAGAAGTCGAGCCGCTCTTTGATGTTGGTCGAATACGCAGTATTTTGCAGCGCGACGCCCATCTGCTCGGCAATCGACATAAACAGGTTGTTGAACACTTCCAGCAGGACCGGATCGGCGCGGGTGCCGATGGCGCGAGCACGTACAAGCTTCTGTGCCCGCCGCAGCACCAGATGATTCTTGCCGGTAAGCTCGGCCTGCCAGCCCGGCTCGACCACGACCGTCTGATGCGGCTCGATGATGATCGCCGGTCCCTTCACTTTGTGCCCGAGTGAAAGCGCGTCCCGCAGATAGACGCCCGCCTTGTGCCATTTGCCGCTGGAGAAAAAGCGTATCCGCCGCGCGGGGGCGGGAAGCTTGGTCCGCGTGGTCGTGCGCGTGGCTTCCCGAAACGTCGCGCCACCGCCAACCGCTTCGACCGATGCCGCTTCGATGACGAGCTTCTTGTCACGGTCGATAAAGCCGAAGCGCGCTTTGTGCGCACGCTCGAAGGCCGATTGCATTTTCTTAAGCGGTCCAAACGGCACTTCCAGCGACGTGTCGGTGCCGGCATAGCGGACGTGCGCGCGCCGGTGCAGCCCGACCTTGCCGGCGGCAACGCCCTGACCAATCACTTCCTCGGTCGCCGTCCGCGCCAGCCGGCGCACGGCGCTGGCGAGCGCGGCGTAACCCTGCTTGCCGAAAGCTTCCTCGATCGCCTGCTGGCGAACGCTGCGGATGTCGGCAAGTCCCATGCCGTAGGCGGATAACAGCGATGAATACGGGTGGATCAGTACCCGCGTCATGCCAAGCGCGTCGGCGACCAAGCAGGCATGTTGACCGCCGGCGCCGCCGAAGCAGTTGAGCACGTAACGGGTGACATCGTAGCCGCGCTGCACGGAAATCTTTTTGATCGCGTTCGCCATGTTCTCGACCGCGATCTTGATGAAGCCGTCGGCGACTTGTTCCGGCGAATGCCCGTCGCCGATCTTGCCTGCCAGTACGGCAAAGGCGGCATTCACCGCGTCGGCATCGAGCGCCTGGTCTTGGCCCGATCCGAAAATCCTGGGAAAAAAATCGGGGATCAGCTTGCCGACCGTCACGTTGGCGTCGGTGACGGCGAGCGGTCCGCCGCGGCGATAGCATTTCGGTCCGGGATTGGCGCCTGCCGAATCGGGGCCGACCCGAAAGCGCGCGCCGTCGAAATGCAGGATCGAACCGCCGCCGGCGGCTACCGTGTGGATCAGCATGATCGGAGCGCGCATGCGCACGCCGGCAACTTCCGTCTCGAACGCGCGCTCGTAGCCGCCGGCAAAATGCGACACATCCGTGGATGTGCCACCCATGTCGAAGCCGATCAGCCGATTAAAGCCCGCCTGGCGGCCGGTTTCGGCCATACCGACGACACCGCCCGCCGGGCCGGACAGGATCGCGTCCTTGCCGCGGAATAGATCGGCCGCAGTCAGTCCGCCCGACGACATCATGAACATGAGCCGGCGGTCTTTCCGGCCGCTGGCGTTCAGCTCGCCGGCAATCCGGGCGACGTAGCGGCGGAGAATTGGCGACAGGTAGCTGTCGACCACAGTGGTGTCGCCGCGGCCCACAAGCTTGATCAGCGGCGACACTTCGTGACTGGCGGATACCTGCGGAAAGCCCAGCTCGCGCGCCAGCGCCGCCACTTTCCGCTCGTGCTCGTCATACCGGTAAGCATGCATCAACACGATGGCGACCGCGCGAATACCGTCGTCCTTTGCGCGCATCAGTTCGCCGCGCAATGCCCCGAGATCGACGGTGCGTTCAACCGTGCCATCCGCGCGCACGCGCTCGTCGACTTCGATCACGCGCTCGTAGAGGGTGTCCGGCTTGACGATATGCCGTGCGAATATCTTCGGCCTCGCCTGGTAGCCGATGCGCAGCGCGTCGCGAAAGCCCTTGGTAATGACCAGCAGCGTCCGCTCGCCCTTGCGCTCGAGCAGCGCGTTGGTGGCGACCGTGGTGCCCATCTTCACCGCGCCGATGTGCGCCGACGGAATGCGCTCGCCCGCGGTAAGTCCCAGCAAGTGACGAATTCCGGCCACCGCCGCATCCGCGTAGGCGTCGGGATTTTCAGACAGTAATTTGTGGGTAACGAGCTTGCCGTCCGGCCGCCGGCCGATCACGTCGGTGAAGGTGCCGCCACGGTCGATCCAAAACTCCCAGCTTCCAGACATGCTGCGATTATAGTCCAAACGCTTGCTGCGGCTATTGGCCGGGGCCGCGCGCCAGCAGACCGGCAACGGTGGCGATTTCGTTACGCGCGTATTTGGGCAGACCGGCGCTGATTGAATTGCCCGAATTGAACGAAGACTTGCCCATCAGCACCTGCTCCGGCACCAAGTTGCGCAGCACCGGCACTTTTTCATACTCCTTTTTTTTGTCGAGCACGCTCTCCTCGATCGCCAGCACCATGTACGCGGTGACCACGGTTTTCGCGGCGTCAGCCGGATCGGCCTGGAATACGGCGAAGAATTTGCCGAACTTCATGATCTGGTTGACGTAGAAAATGTTTTGCACGAGCGCGCCGACGATCGGCGCGTCGAGCCCGGTCAGTTCTTTCAATCCGGCTTGATCGAGATCGGGCGGCGCAAGCAGGGAAAATTCGCTCTCGAAATCGATATGGTCGGAAGCCTTTTTTACGCTGTCGCGGAGCTTGTTCACCAACATGATACCGATCGGAATTTTACCCTCAAGCCGATAGCTCGACTGCGTGCAGACCAACGCTGTCCGTCCGGTGCACCATTTTCGCTGCGGATTCTGGTTGCCGGTACCCTGCACGTCGGTCAATGGATTGACGTCGGCGGCCGCGATCTCTTTGTGCTGGACGGCCGGATCGACTTTCTCGAGGAACGGCAGGGTCACATAGCGCGCCAAGTCCAGCGCGCCGGGCGGCCGCTCGAGAAGAAAGCGAGCCTGCGCCACGTATATGGTCAGCTTTTCCACGACCGGCGCCGGAGCGGCGCCGACAGTTGCCACCTTGGTTACGGTCGGTTCGGCATAGTCGGGGAACAACGCAAGAAATTTCTTCTGCGCCGGATGGTCGCGCGCCCAATCGGCAAACGCTATCAGACTATCCGCATCGGCCGCCGCGCCGTTCTTCGCATCGCTGAACACGATGATGCCGGGTTTAAGTTGCGCCGGATCCCAATCTTTCGGCGAAGTTGCGTTCGCGATATGAAAGTCGTCCGCACAAGCCACGGACAACGACCCGAGCAGGCCGACAACCGCGATCGCGTGCCGAAGCCACATGTAAATCTCGTTGGGTCGCTGGTTTTAGTTGGGGCGGCCGCCCCAGAAATAGTCCGGATCGCGGCGCGCGTGAACAGTCGGATCGCCGGAATTCCCGAATAATGGCGAGAACAGCTGACGCAACGGCTCAAGCGGGCCGGCCTGCGGCGGAGGCGGCTGCCAGCCTTGCGCCGGATAATACGAGCGACCGGTGGCATATCGATCGTCGCCCTGCCCCGGCCAATAACCTTGACTGCTGCTGCCCCACTCGCTTGAGGCGGAAGCGTCTTCGTGGGACAGAAGCTGGTATTGCGTATCGGCGAACTGGCCGCCGGCAGTGCGGCGGAAATGCTCCATAAAGCCGCCGGCGGAGACACGGTCGCCGCTCATATAGTCGATGGGAAGATCGACCAGGTGGCGTTGCGCCTTCTTTGAGGGACCGCTGAGCAACGCTTTCGGCGCGATACCCTCGCTCCAGATTGCGTGCATGATCGGCTCGAAAATCGGCAATGCGACCCGCGCCCCGGTCGCGCTTGGACCGAGCGAACGTCGCTTGCCGTCGCCGTTGTCGTAACCGACCCAGACCGCCACGGTGACGTCATTGGTAAAGCCGACGAACCAGCCGTCGACCGAATCCTCGGTGGTGCCGGTCTTGCCTGCGACATAAGGCGACAACGCGCCGATCGCGCGCGCCGTGCCGCGCGCCACCACACCCTGCAAGATGGTTTTGAGCTGATAGAACGACGCACGGTCCGCGGCGCCGACGAAAGGCAACGGCGCGTCGGGATATTGATAAACGGAGTGGCCGTTGACCTCGATCGACTCAACCGAATGCGGCTGCGGCAGCGCGCCTTCATTGGCGACCGCCCCATAAAAAGCGGCAAGATCGATCATCCGCACCGGCTGCGCGCCGAGCACGAATGGATAATAGCGGACACAATCTTTGTAGATTTTCGCCGCGACGGCGGTGGCACAGACGCTGTCGAGGCTTTTCGCAGGATCGGCATTGATGCCACCATCCAGAAGCCGCGCGGTGACGATGTTGATCGAATTTTCCAACCCGCGCCGCAACGTGAATACACCGCCGGAGTAATTGCCGGCATTGCGCGGCGTCCAATAATCTTGCTCGCGCACCAGACCGATGTCGGGTCCGACAATACTCCGGCTATCGCTGACGCTGCTGCCGATCGGCGCCAATGTAATCGGCTCGTCGAGCACCAAAGTGTTTGGCTGCAATCCCGATTGCAACGCGGTCAGATAGGTCAGCGGTTTGATTGCAGAGCCCGGCTGACGCTGCGTCTGCGAGACCCGGTTGAGCTGACTGAGCGGATAAGAAAACCCACCGGCCATGGCAAGGATACGCCCGGTCTTGTTCTCGAGAACCAGCACAGCGCCCTGCACCGTTGGGCGTACGCGCAGCTGCGCCGATGCCGCAACGACCGGAGCGCCTCTGCCTTTCGCCACGGCCCTGCCGTCGGCCCGGCCCTCCATGACGCGTACGTAAATCACGTCATAAATCGAGAGATTGCGCCTGTTCTCCGCGGTCCACGCGTTGAGCGGCACGATGCGGCCGTCGACGAGCCCGACGTGGATGATGCCGTCACCGCGCTTGCCGCCCTTGTCCAGAACCACCGCCGTTTGCCAATGCACGTCGTAGAGCGGCAGGTGAATGGCCGTCAGCGCCTGCTGCCAGGCCGGCATCGCCGGCGATACGTTGGCCGCTGCGGCCGGCGGAGCGTTGGATGGTTTGCCGGCGGCGATCTTCTGCACCGTGTCGGCGATACTCGCCTCGGCGCCGCGAAAGACCATGCGGCCTGCGCCGACCTCGTAATGCGCCAAGCCTTCTTGCAATGCCGCCTCGGTTTCCCGCTGCAGGCTCGCGTTGATGGTGGAATGCACCGTATAGGGCGCGGCGGTCAGGCTATCGATGCCGTCAGCCTTGGCTTCGCGAGCCAGATAATCGGTAAAATAAAAGCCGGACTCGCGATGCGGCCGTTCAAAGGTGACGAGCTTCGGCGGTGCGGCGAGAGCGGCGTCCTTCTGCTCGCCGTTAATCACGCCGTCCTCTTGCATGCGGCCGAGCACGTAAGCGAGCCTCTGCTTGGCGCGATCGGGATGGCGGTCGGGATTGAAATAGCTCGGCCCCTTGAGCAGCCCGGCCAGCATGGCGCCTTCGCCGATCGTAAGATCCTTCGCCGATTTGCCGAAGTAGCTGCGGGCGGCCATCTCCACGCCCCACGAGCCGCGCCCGAGATATGCCGAGTTGAGATAGAGCTCGAGAATCTCCTGCTTGCTCAGCGTGCTTTCGAGCCGCGACGCCACGATCATTTCGCGGATCTTGCGTTCATAAGTGACGTCCTCGCCGACCAGATGATTTTTCACGACCTGTTGGGTGATGGTCGAGCCGCCTTGCGGCCGGCCCGGTTCGGCGAGGTTGCCGATGAAAGCGCGGATGATGCCGCGCTCATCGACGCCATGATGCGCAAAGAACCTGCGGTCTTCGGCGGCGACGAAAGCCTTTTGCACGTGGTCTGGAATGTCGGCGAGCGGCACCCAGACCCGGCGGTTGCCGGGCTCGAACATGTCGGCGAATTTTGCTCCCGTGCCGTCGAGCACGACGCTCATGCTTGGCAGTTTGCGGCCTTTCAGGCGCGTTTGATCCGGCAGATCGGCAGCCGCGTTGTTGAAGAATTCGATCACCTGCCCGAGATCGACCACCGGCTTGTCGACCGTTTCGTTCTTGCAGAAGCGGTGATACGCGGTGTTCAGATCGGCGAAATTGATGCCGTGAAAGGCCTTGATGTCGGCGCCGACGGCCTTCGGGTCGTCGAGCGCGGTGGCGATCAGGCTATCGAGATTGATCGACTCGATGTCGAAAGCCTGCCGCATATGCGCGCAGCCGTTGCGCAGAATCTGCACGACCTCGGCCTGATCCTGCGCGGCGTCGAAATGGGTCTTTACCGCCTGCGGTTGGGTCAGCACTTCGCTCAGTGCAAGCGCAGTCGCGAAGATTTTGACCAGAATCAAGTCCATGATGGGAACGCAAAGAGACCGAGCTTGAGGGACACTACAGAACGCAACGTCGAATATAGCCATCCGATCCTTACAAAAGGACTTTTTTACGAGCCTTTTGCGCCCGGCCGGAAATGCGCGATATCTCTTTGAGCGGAAAGCGCAAAAGCCAAAGGCCCGGATTTCGGCGCAGTGGCTATTTCTGACCCAACGTCAGTCCGTCGAAATGGCGACGCCATTGCAGCCATGCCAGCAGGCCGAGCGACGGCAACCCGGCTAGCGCACAAATGATGAAAAACCAGACCCAGCCGGTTGCCGCGGCAAGAAAGCCCGCACCCGAGGACAAATACGTGCGCCCGACCGCGGCGAGTGCGGTGAGCAGCGCATATTGTGTCGCGGTGTGCAGCGGATTGCGGCACAAGGCCGAAAGGTAAGCGACGAAAATGACGGTCCCGATCGCGCTGGTGAAGTTCTCGGCAACGATGGCGAAGGTGAGCCACGCCGCATTGTGACCGAGCACCGCCTGCCAGGAAAACGCAAGATTCGATACCGCCTGCAACAGGCCGCCAAGCCAAAGACTTGCCGGCAGCGAAAACCCGCGTGCAACAAAACCGCCGGCAAATCCGCCGACCAGCGTCGCGGCAAGCCCGGCGCCTTTGATGATCGCCGCATATTCGTTGCGCGAAAAGCCAAGATCGATCACGAACGGCGCCGTCATCGCGCCCGACAATGCGTCGGTGAATTTGAACAGGACGACAAAGGCGAGCGCGGCGAAGGCAAGGTCGCGCGACAAAAATTCAGAGAACGCGCCGACCGCGGCATCAACGACCCGCTGCAACGTGGTCGCGCCGGCATGCGCCGCATTCGCGGCACGCGACTTCTGCGGTTCGGTGGCGAACAAAGTGGTGGCGACGCCGATCAGCACCAGCATTCCCGTCAAGGCGTAGCCGACGGTCCAGGCGCGGTGATACGTCAGGCCGAAACCTTGCAGACCGCTCACCAGAAACAGCGCGCCGGCGGTCGATGCCAACATGCCGATGCGGTAGGCGGCGACGTATGAGGCCATGCCGGCCGCCTGCTCGCTCTCGTCGAGGCTTTCGACGCGAAACGCGTCGACAACGATGTCCTGCGTAGCCGAAGCGGTGGCGACAAGCAGCGCACCGACGGCGACCAAAAGCGGCGAAACCGACGGATCGCAGGCGCCGAGAAACAGGATCGCCGCGATCAGCAGAAGTTGCGCAAGCAGGAGCCAGCCGCGCCTGCGGCCGAGCAGCCGCGAGAGCACCGGAACGTCGAGCGCATCGATCAGCGGCGCCCACAGGAACTTGACGGTATAAGGCGTACCCACCAGGGCAAACAGGCCGATGGTGCCCAGATTGACTCCGGCCTCGCGCATCCACACCAGCAACGTCGAGCCCGACAGCGCCAGCGGCAAGCCGGAGGAAAAGCCGAGAAACATGACCACCAGCACGCGCCGCTGCAAATAAACGGCGAGCGTCTGGGTGAAGGAGGCGCGTGGAGTTTTGTCGGTCGTCCCAGTCATGCGACGGGCACCCTCCCCCGGCCGGAGAGGCCAATCAAGTCACTCGCCCGCTTCCAGCTTGCGCAGCAGCGGGGTGGCGACGACGTCGGGCTGCGGCCCGTCGTCGATGAACTCGACATCGGTGATCCGGGCGCCGCGCTTCTCCACTTTCTCGGCCGAGATCACGATCTGCCGGACGTCTTCGCCGACCTGAGTGTAGTGCTGTTGTAATTTCAGGACGCGCTCGTGCATGCGCACGACATCGTCGATCAGGCGGCCGACCTCGGCCTGGATCTGGCCGGCGGCTTCGCGCATCCGTTCTTCCTTGCGCATCTGCTGGATCAAATGAACGGCTACCATCAACAGCGACGGCGACACGATCACCACCTTGGCGCGGAATGCCTTCTGCACGAGATCGTCGAATCCGTCGTGCAAGTCGGCATAGAGCGATTCCGACGGCACGAACATCAGCGCGATGTCCTGCGTCTCGCCGGGAATGAGATATTTCTGCGCAATGTCGCTGACGTGCCTGGTTACGTCCTGGCGGACGCGCGCGGCGGCCTGCCGCCGCTCGTCCTCGCTCTTGGCCTCCTTGAAAGCGGTGACCGCTTCCAGCGGAAACTTCGCATCGACAACCAGCGGCCGCTGGCCGGCCATGAATAGCGCGCAATCCGGCCGCGTCTTGTTCGACAGCGTGTACTGGAATTCGTAACAGCCCTTCGGCAGGCCGTCGCTCACGATCAGTTCCATTCGGCCCTGACCGAAGGCGCCGCGCTCCTGCTTGTTGGCGAGCACGCCCTGGAGCGACGTCACCTGGGTGGCAAGCGCGGTGATGTTCTTTTGCGCGCTGTCGATAACGGCAAGCCGTTCGTGCAGCTTTTGCATGTTCTCGGCGGTCTTCTGCCGGGTCTGCTCGAGCGAATCGCCGAGCCGATGCGAGACCGAATCGAGCCGCTCATTGACGGTATGGGCGAGCTGGGATTGGCCCTTGGCGAGCAAACCGATCATCGCCTCGAGACGGGTTGCCGCCTCACCCTGGGTGCGCCGCAGCTCGGTGAGGACGGCGTCCTCCCCGGTCGCCGGTTTGCGCGCGCGCCATAGCATGACGGCCAGTGCCGCCAGCGCAGCAGTGGCGACAATGATGAGGACAGCCAAAACGGCAACCATTGGCGAGCTTTCGGTCACGGTCGTTTGTACGCGATTCGTTGCCTAACCGAGCTTATAGAACGAAAAGTGAACATCAATACCCCGATTTGCCGGGCCCGCGCAACCGACCGCCTAGCGGAGCGGATTTAACATTCGCTACCCACCTGGCGGCAGACTCGTGAAGCGAATGTCAAATCCAAAGCTCCACTAGGACTCATATTGCTGTGGTCCTTTTGATTCTAACATTCGCACGAGAGGGTGCCGAATACGCATGCGAATGTTAGAATTGGACCACTAGATTGACCGCGCTTTATGCACCGCTTACATCGCGGCGCATGACTGGTGACCCATGACTGTGCGCGAGATCCTCAAACTGCCGGACAAAAGGCTGCGGCTTGTCTCCGAGCCGGTGAAGAAGATCGATGCCGGCATTCGCGCTTTGGTCGCCGACATGTTCGAGACCATGTACGCCGCGCCCGGCATCGGGCTTGCCGGCATCCAGGTCGGCGTCGACAAGCGTGTCGTGGTGATGGACTTGTCGAAGAAAGACGACACCCAGAAGCGGCAAGTCTTCATCAACCCGGAAATCACCTGGGCGTCGGACGAACAATCGGCTCACGAGGAAGGCTGTCTGTCGATTCCGGAATATTACGAGGAGGTCGAGCGGCCGACCGAGGTGAAAATCAAATACCTCGACCTCGACGGCAAGACCCATGAGATTTCGGCCAAAGGCATATTTGCGACCTGCCTCCAGCACGAGATCGACCACACCAACGGGGTGCTGTTCATCGACCACATCTCCAAGCTCAAACGCGACCGCGTCATCAAGAAATTCACCAAAGCGGCAAAGACGGCGACGAAAAAAGTGGAGGCGTGAGTGGCGCTCCGCCTTGTCTTCATGGGTACGCCGGACTTTGCGGTGCCGACATTCCTTGAGATCGTCGGTTCCGGACATCAGGTTCTCGCCGTCTATACCCGCGCACCGCAGCCGGCCGGCCGCGGCATGGCCCTCAGCAATAGTCCGATCGCCCGCGAGGCCGAGCGGTTCAAGATTCCGGTTTTCACCCCGGCAACACTGAAAGAGCCTAACGCCGTCGAGGCGATACGCGCGCACGGCGCCGATGCCGCCGTGGTTGTCGCCTACGGATTGATCCTGCCGAAGGCGGTGCTGGAAGCCTTTCCGCTCGGCTGTTTCAACCTGCACGCTTCGCTGTTGCCGCGCTGGCGCGGCGCGGCGCCGATCCAGCGCGCCATCATGGCCGGCGATCGCGAGACCGGGGTTATGGTCATGCAGATCGCGGAAGGCCTCGACACCGGCCCGATTGCGATGACCAAGCGTGTGCCGGTCGGCCCGGATGCGACCGCGGGCGACCTGCACGATACGCTGGCGCGGCTCGGCGCCGGCTTGATGGTCGTCGCGCTCGACGCGCTGGAACGCGGCTCGCTGCAATTGACTCCGCAGTCACAAGACGGCGTCAGCTACGCCCGCAAAATCGAGAAGAACGAGACGCGCATCGACTGGACCCTGCCGTCGCAGCAAATCCACGACCATTGTCGAGGGCTGTCGCCGTTTCCGGGCGCTTGGTTCGAGCTTTCCGGCGCGGGACGGGTCAAAGTGTTGCGCACCACCATAGGCGATGGCAGCGGCAAGCCGGGCCAAGTGCTCGACGACAAGCTGACGATCGCTTGCGGCGACGGCGCGGTTCGGCTCGTCGAATTGCAGCGCGCCGGCCGCGCGCCGATGCCGGCGGCCGAATTTCTCCGCGGCACGCCGATTGCACGCGGCACCACGTTGCAGTGATGCCCCGCTACAAGCTCACCATCGAATACGACGGCACGCCGTTCGTCGGCTGGCAGGTGCAGGATAACGGCAACTCCGTGCAAGGCGCACTGATCGAGGCCATCGCCGCCTTCTCCGGCGAGCGCGTCGCGCTGCACGGAGCCGGCCGGACCGACGCCGGCGTGCATGCGCTCGGCCAAGTCGCCCATGTCGATCTCACCCGGGACTGGGACATCGACAATGTGCGCGATGCGATCAACTTCCATTTGCGGCCACGGCCGATCGCCGTACTGGCCGCGGCGCAGGTGGCAGCGGATTTCGAAGCGCGTTTTTCGGCGATCAAGCGGCACTATCTTTATCGCATCATCAACCGGCGGGCTGACCTGACGCTCGACGACCGTCGCGCCTGGCGCGTGCCGCGGCCGCTTGATGGCCGGGCGATGCATGACGCCGCGCAGACGCTGATCGGCAAGCACGACTTTACGACCTTTCGCTCGACCGAGTGTCAGGCGAGATCGCCGGTGAAGACGCTCGACCGGCTCGATGTGACGCGCGACGGCGACCAGGTGTGCGTGATCGCCGAGGCGCGCTCGTTCCTGCAACATCAGGTGCGCTCGATGGTCGGCTCGCTGGTCCATGTCGGCGAGGGCAAATGGACTGGCGACGACTTTACTGCCGCGCTCGAAGCGCGCGACCGTACCCGTTGCGGCCAGGTCGCACCGCCACATGGGCTTTATCTGGTGCGGGTTGAGTATTGAAGACTAGACCGCTGGAGCATGATCTTTTCGGAAAACCGGCATCCACTTTTCCGGATCGTGCTCTAGCGGGCGGCGCTCAAATACGCGAACCTTCCCAGGCGGCGGCGACGATTGCCGCCATCACAAGCTGCACGGCAACGACGGCGATGACACAGCCGGTCCAGCCCGCGGCATTCCAGACAAATCCGATCAGGAATGCGCCGGCGCTGCCGCCGGTATAATAGATTGACGCATAGAGGCCGGCTGCGGACGAGCGTCCTTCCTTGGCGGTGGTGATGACATAGCCGGTCGAAACGGCTTGGCAAACCATGCCGCAGACCGCGCAAATCGTCAGTCCGGCCACGATGATGGCGATGGGTTGCGCCAGCAGCATGAATAGTCCGACGACCCACACGGCAATGATACCGAGAATGAAATTCCGGCGACCGAACAGGGGGATCGCGCGGCCGACCCAGGGCACCGCAAGACTGCCACCAAGGTAGGTCGCGAATAGAGTGCCGAGCATCGCCGGCGAAAAGAAATATGGCGCGCCGGCGAGATGAAAGCTGATGTAAGTGAAAGTCGCGACGAAGTTGAATAAGACACTGAAGCCGACGGCGTAGATGGCGAGCAGGCGGACGTTGGTGAGATGTGCAAGCATTTGCCGTGCGGCGGCGGCGAGGCCGCCGGAGCGCACAAACCGGCGCTCACGTGGCAACGCAACGGTAACGATCAGCGCTCCGGCCAGCGTCAGCAGGGCGACGGCTACAAATGACGCGCGCCAGCCCATCAGATCGGCGACAATGCCGGTCACGAATCTGCCGGCAAACCCGCCGACGCTCGACCCCGAAATAAACAGTCCCGCAATGCGCGGCACGTCCGCCGGCGGCCATTCATCGCCGACATAGGCGACGGCGACGGTGAAGATCGGCGGCAGCAACAGTCCCTGCACGAAGCGCCACACCACGAGGTGCGACACATCGGATCCGAACGTCATCATCAAGGTCGGTACGACGATGGCGAATGCGGCAGCCGTGATCAGCCGCTTCCTGCCGAGGACGTCGGCGAGCGCACCGGTAAACGGGGCCGTGAGCGCGATCGCCGCCGTGGTTGCGGTCATCAACGCGCTGATCTCGCCGGGGCCGACGCCAAATTCGTGCGACAGTTCCGGCAGTAGCGCCTGTGGTGAGTAGAGATTGACGAAAGCGGAAAATCCGGCAGTGGCGATGGCGAGCGAACGGAAATCAAAAGCCATTGCCCATTATGCGGGAGGCGGGACGCGAAAGCACCTGCATGCCTGCCCCGCTATTTGGGCGGCCTGATTTCGCCGGACGACAACGGCGGACCGATGGCTACTTTAACCGGCGTTGGTCTGCTGTGAGCCGAATGGCTTGATGCTCTCGGCGACGGAATCGGCGATGTGTTCCTTCGAAATGATGCCGAGAATTTCATCCGGCCGACCGCGGCCCTCGCCTTTGACGACCACGGCCATCGCGGCGTCATGCTTGGACATGCGCTGCACCACGTCGAACATGATGTCGGCCTCGCGCGCGATGGTGAAGTTGCGCTGCGCCACGTCGCCGAGCCGCACGCCGCTATAAGCCTGCTCGACGCCGCGCCGTAGGCTGATGTTGACGCGCACGACGCCGGCAATGTGATTGCCGCGGATGACCACGACGTGACGGAAACCGCCCTTGTCGGCATTCTCACGCAGGAATGCACCGAAGTCGGCGTCTGCGGTCAGAATGGTTACGTCCTTTTGCATCACCTCGCGGGCGCGGCGTACAAGAAACATATTCGCGTGCAGCGCCTTCGGCACGAAATGTCCGCGGCCGACCAGCTTGACGGTGTAGATGTTTTCGACCGATAGCAGGCGGCGCACGCCGATCGCCAATGCCACCGCGATGATACTGGGCATCACCAGGTCGTAGTCGCGGGTCATTTCAAAAATCAGATCGCGTCCATAACTTCCGGCACGCCGTGTCCGCGCGCTTCAGGAGCGAAGTTGGTGATCAGGAAGGTGACGATCAGGCCGCCGATTGCCGGGACAAAAATAATAAGCCCCCGCCACGGGCTCGGCGGCGTGAACACGCTGGCGTCGTAAGCTACGGAGAATAAGCCGAGAAAGGCGATGTTGTGGATCAGACCGATCAGGGCGCGGAAAAGCACCGCGCCGAATCCGGTGATGATGCCAACGACGACCGCCAGAATTGATAGCCGCAATAGCCCGAGCCGTATTGGCCGCCGGAGTTCATCGCAAATCAGCGCGCGAGCGGGCGATCAGAGTTGGCGGATGGAGCCGAAGTCCCAGGTGCTGCCGCTCGGATTCTGGCCGATCCTGATCGTCGTATCGCTGACGAAGGTGTAGGGCGGTACCGGCAGATTGTAGGGCGCCGGAACCCCCGAAAATACGCGGCCGGCAGGATCGTATTTCGAGCCGTGGCACGGACAGAAATAGCCGCCGGGCCAGTCCGAGACCGGAGTGCTTGGGCTTGGTTGTGGATAGAACAGTGGGATACAGCCAAGGTGTGTGCAGATGCCGACCAGGACGCCCAGTTCGGGTTTGATCGAGCGTGTGGCGTTGGTGGCGTAAGGCGCCTGCTGCTGATGTTGGGAGTTTGGATCGGACAATATCGCCAATAATTTCGGGTCGGTCAGCGACTTCACCGTTTCGGGAGTGCGGTGGAAGACGAAAATCGGGCGCTCACGCCAACGGACGACCACCTGTTGGCCCGGTTCGATTTTGGAGATGTCGAGATCGACCGGCCCGCCGGCGGCAAGCGTCGAGGCGTCCGGGTTCATCTGGACGACCAGCGGCACCAGAGTAGCGGCCGCGCCGACCGCAGCGACCGTTCCGGTCGCGATATAGAGGAAGTCGCGGCGCGAAGGCTCTTCCGGGTGTTCGTTTCCAGTCGCCGCCGATGCAGCACCTGCCATTTTTCGCGCCTTTCAATCCCGGTTTGCCCCGCGCTTATATTGGCGCCAAGGCATCTTCGTCAATCAACAGCCGCCAGTATCGCCTTCGCCCGCGACAAAGTGGCATCCGGCGCTTCGGAGGCCTCGATGCAGGTCCAGTCGAGCGCGCCAATGTCGTAGCCTTCCTGCGCCCGCGCTATGGCCGCATCGGCGTCGGAAGCGTCGTGCTGACGCCGTCCTATGCGGGTCAGCCGAGTCTCCAAACTGGCCGTCAGGAACAGCCCGCACAGGGAAGCGCCAACGGACTTTGCCGAGTCGGCGAGGTCTGCACGTTCGCCGGCCCGGGCGAAGACGGCATCGACGATGACTGAATGACCGGCTTTGAAGACGCGACCCGCCTTGTCGGCAAGGCTGCCGTAAACGCGATCATCGATCTGTCGGGTATACGCCTCTGCCGCAAGCTTATCGGTCTCGCCGACGCCGAACAGCGTCTTGCGCTCGACGTCGGAGCGCAAGACGACGGCGCCCGGCATTGGTGCAATGAGGGGGGCCAGATCGCGCGCGAGTTTGCTTTTGCCGGTGCCTGACCGGCCGCCGACCGCGATGAATTGAGGCGCTGCCGGTCTGATCGCTTGTATCGCGAAGTCGAAATAGGCGTGGGCGCTTTTGCCGATTGCCGTCCGCTCCTGCGCGGCCGCGCGCTCCATGCGGGCTGTGGTGACCTTGGCGCGTATCGCCGCACGGAGCGATAGAAACAGCGGGAGCGCCGCCAGCGCGTCGAGATCTTCAGTTCGTCGCGTCCGTGTCAAATAGCGGTTCAGAACCGTGTTTGCTTGCGGGGCAAGCCCGCGCTCGAGCAAATCCATCAGCAGGAAGGCGAGGTCGTAGAGAACGTCGCCAGACGCGATCAGATCGCTGAATTCGATGGCGTCGAACAAAACCGGCGCATTGTCGATCAGCGCGATATTGCCGAGATGGAGGTCACCATGAATGCGGCGAATGAAACCCTGACGACCGCGTTCGCGCAGAAGCGGTAAAATGCGCCGGTACGCCGAGCGGCTTGCCTCGACCAATGCCGCGGCTTCCCCGGCGGGAAAGATATCGGGATATCGGCGGAAAGCTTCGGCATGCTCGTCGATGTAGGCGCCAAGGGCGGCGATCCATGGCTGCGGATCAACCGGCCGCGTCTTGCCGTGTGCCGCAGCGACGGCGCGGCCGAGCGCTTCGGCGAGCGCCGTATCGATTTGGTCGGCGAGACGATCGAGCGTGCGTTTCTCGTCGAAGCGCCGCATCTCGACCGCCCATTCGACGGGTTCGCCGGCACCGTCGATGGCGAGCGCGCCGTCCCTGTCGCGGGTGATCGGCGCCACGCCGCGGTAGATTTGTGGCGCATACGGCACGTTGACCGCAATTTCCGCCTCACAGGCTTGCTTGCGCTTGGCCAGCGTCGAATAGTCGAGAAAGGGAAACCGAACGGCGCGCTTGATCTTAAATACCCGCTCGCCGGCCAGAAATACCGAAGCCGCGTGGGTGTCGATCCGTTGCACGTTTTGCCCGCCATGGGTTGCCGGGTCGGCAAGGAAGGCGAACACTTCGTCCTGGCTGGCCGTTGCGGCGGTCATGCTGCGAACTCCTCGACGATATACCGTTGGCCCCGGCCGCAGGGTCAAGGGACTGGACTATTGGCGCATGGCGCGGCAATCAAAGTCATAACGCGCGGCGCGGCGAACCGGCTGCGCTCGATCCGGGAACACGCTGATGCGCGGCAAGTCAAATAACCGCACGGCCGCAGAGGTTCTGGTCGACCAACTACGCATCCACGGCGTGCGTCACGTATTCTGCGTGCCGGGCGAAAGCTATCTCGCGGTGCTCGACGCATTTCACGACAGCGATCTTGCCGTCACCGTATGCCGGCAAGAGGGCGGGGCGGCAATGATGGCCGAAGCGGTCGGTAAAGCAACCGGCCGTCCCGGTGTTTGTTTCGTCACCCGCGGGCCGGGGGCGACCAACGCTTCTCCCGGCATTCATATCGCGCGCCAGGATTCGACGCCGATGATCATGTTTGTCGGCCAGGTCGCGCGCGACATGCGTGAACGTGAGGCCTTTCAAGAGCTCGACTATCGGGCCGTATTTGGCTCGATGACCAAATGGGCGACGGAGATCGACGAGGCCGCGCGTGTGCCGGAAATCGTCTCGCGCGCCTTTTACACGGCGGGAAACGGCCGGCCCGGCCCGGTCGTCGTCAGCCTGCCCGAGGATATGTTGACCGAGCGGGTCACCGTCGAGGACGCGTCGCCTTATGTGCCGATTGAAACATGTCCCGGCACTGCCGAGATGGCCACGCTCGGGCGGCTGCTTGCGGCGGCGCATGCGCCAATCTTTGTCCTTGGCGGCAGCCGCTGGTCGCAAGCTGCATCCGACCAGGTCGCGAATTTTGTCCAAACCCATGGCATTCCGGTCTGCACCACGTTCCGCCGGCTGCATCTCTTTGATGCGCTCCATTCGTGCTACGCGGGCGACCTTGGTATCGGTCCCAACCCGAAGTTGCTCGAACGCATCAAAGGATCGGATCTGGTTGTTTTGATCGGCGGGCGGCTTGGCGAATTGCCGTCGCAAGGTTACACGCTGGTCGATATTCCGCAGCCGCAGATGAACTTTGTCCATGTGCATCCGGGCGCTGAAGAACTCGGCCGCGTGTATGCCGCAAGCCTACCGATCCACGCCTCGCCGACGGCGTTCGCAAACGCACTTGCCAGTCTCGATCTGCGGGACGGCCGGCGCGGGCAGGCCGAAGCGGCGCACGCCGACTATCTCGCCTGGACGGAGAAGCCGAGCGAGCAGCCGGGCGCGGTCAATCTCGGCGCGATCATGGTGTGGCTGCGCGAAAACCTTCCGGCGGATGCGATCCTCTGCAATGGCGCCGGTAATTATGCGGCCTGGATTCATCGTTTTTTTCGGTTCCGCCGCTTCGGCCAACACATCGCGCCGACATCGGGATCGATGGGCTATGGCGTCCCGGCTGCGGTAGCGATGAAGCGGCTGTACCCCGAGCGGCCGGTGATCTGCGTGGCCGGCGACGGCGACTTCCTGATGAACGGCCAGGAATTCGCAACTGCCGTCCAATACGGTCTGCCGCTTGTGGTCTTGATTGCCGACAATGGTCTCTACGGGACCATCCGGATGCATCAGGAGCGTGAATATCCGGGCCGAATCAGCGCGACCGATCTGCGCAATCCGGATTTTGCCGCCTACGCACGCGCCTTCGGCGGCTTCGGCGCGAATGTTGAGCGCACCGCCGATTTTCCCGAGGCGTTCAAGCAAGCAATCGCGTCCGGAAAGCCCGCGATCATTCGACTTGCGATCGACCCGGAAGCCATCACGCCGGCAACGACGCTTGCCAAAATCCGCGCCAAATCGTTAGCGGAAAAGCAAAAGTAAGACGCTGAATCCACGTTCACCGGTTGTTATAATACGGCCGATTCTTGTCCGGCCATGTCATGCCCTATCGTCGCACGGAGAATGTTGCCCGCCGGCTTGCTGCGCGCCGCGACGCAATTATCGCGGCTGCGCGTGAGATAGCGCGCGAAGGCGGAATGGCCGCGGTGCAGATCGCGCTGGTCGCGGCGCGTGCCGGCATCGCGGCCGGCACGGTGTACCGCTATTTCCCGAGCAAGACCGATCTGGTCGCGGCGATGCTGGCGGAAATGTCCGAACGCGAAATCGGTGCGCTGCGCCGCGCCGCGGCCGGAGCGCCGGGTCCGCTCTCAGCTCTGTCAGCGGCGATCATGACCTTCGCCACGCGCGTGTTGCGCGACCGCCGGCTTGCCTTTGCCGCAATTGCCGAGCCGGTTGATGCCGAGCTTGATGGTATTCGTGTCGGTTTCCGGCGGTCGCTTGCCAACGAATTCGCAATACGGATCGCCGCAGCCATCGCCGAGGGGCGGTTGCCGGAGCAAAACGCCGAGGTCGCGGCCGTGGCGTTGATTGGCTTGCTGACCGAAGCCCTGATCGGGCCGCTTGCGCAGGATGTCGCCGGGCGCGAGCGCGACGTGGTTCAATCGCTCACGCTAACGGCGCTGCGCGCGCTCGGGGTTGCCGATGCGCGCGCTCGCGGTTTGGTGGTGCAGACGACGGTGCCGGCCTAGTGGAGCGGATTTAACATTCGCTACCCACCTAGCGGCAGCCTCGTGAAGCGAATGTCAAATCCAAAACTCCACTAAGACTTATATTTGCTAGTGGTCCTTTTGATTCTAACATTCGCATGAGAAGCTGCCGAATACGGAAGCGAATGTTAGAATCGGACCACTAGCCGCCGGGCTCATTTTGCCAACGGATTACCGTTGAGCGAATCGAGCGTACCGTGGCCGGTCTTGGTGTTGGCGCTGGTATCCACCGTCGGCGTGCCAATCGCGTCGCTGAGCGAGGGAGCACGCGCCTTCGCGGCTGGCGCTTCGGTACAGGCCGCGGTGCGGAATTTCAGCGTGCGTTCGTGGTTAGTTTTCGCCACCGTAACCGCCTGTTCGGGAATCCCGCACCAGGTCTTGTTCTCTTCGAGGAACTTCACCACGGTTGCTTCGGCCGCATAAAACCGCGTCATTAAGGCGCAAATCTCCTTGCGTTCGACGTGGTGCGACATCGCGTTGCGCACGGACAGAGCTTTCTGCTGAGCGTCATCCCTGAGCTGCGGGAACTTGAAGCATTGGGTCGGCGTTTGCGCCAAAGCTGAAGACCCTGCCGCGACGGCAATGGCCAGGCCGGCTAACGCTGCGGCTGCGATCCCCTTCACGCCGATTTCCTTTCCCGGTTCGCGCGGTGCCATGATTTAAGCATCCTGACCGCTAAGAACGCGTTGATTTCGGCGACCTTGCGGCAGACTTGCGTTCGAAGATGCGGCCATGTTGAAGCGCTTGGGCAAGGTGATACACAAGCCCCTTGCATCCGCAACACTGTTTTTGTTCACTTTTCCATGCCGCACCACGATTTTCGTAGCCCACGGCTGTTCGTCGAGGCGCCATTGGCACCGGGTGCGCATGTCGCACTTGACCCCGCCCAGGCCCACTACGTTGGCAATGTCCTGCGTCTGGCCACCGGCGCCCGCGTCCTCGTCTTCAACGGTCGTGACGGTGAATGGAGCGCGGTGCTGACCGTCCTTCGACGTGGCGCCACCTTGGCAGTGGATGCCAGGACCCGGGCTCAAACCGGAACCGCCGACCTCCACTACTTGTTCGCCCCGCTCAAGGCCGCCCGCCTCGACTACATGACGCAGAAGGCGGTCGAGATGGGAGCGTCGCGGCTACAGCCAGTGCTGACGCGCCATGGCCAGGTTACGCGCGTGAATGTCGCACGCATGCGCGCAAACGTCATTGAAGCAGCGGAACAATGCGGCATTCTTACTTTACCCGACGTCGGGGAGCCGCTGGCGTTGGCGCAACTGATTGCCGGATGGGACTCGCGGCGCCGGATCATTTTTTGCGATGAAAATGCCGAGGTAGCCGGTCCGCTCGCCGCGCTCGGCGGTTTGGTTCGCGGGCCGCTTGCAGTCCTGATTGGTCCGGAAGGCGGCTTTGCCGACGACGAGCGCGCGTTCTTGCTCAAGCTTCCGAACGTCGTTCAGCTTTCGTTGGGTCCGCGCATCTTGCGGGCGGACACTGCCGCCGTGGCGGCGCTTGCCCTCGTTCAAGCGGTCATCGGCGATTGGGCTTAGGCCGCGCCGGCAATCAGTGGATCCTGCCCGGTCGATCGATGCAAACAAAGCCGACGTAATCGCCGTATCTGCGATGGACGCTGGTCACGTGAGACAGCCGATCCCATCGCGCACACCACTCAGCCGCCACGGTGCGAAAAACACCGTGCTCCAAGTCGGGCGTATAGGCGATGATGCCGCCGGTATCGTTGCCAGTGAGGCCAGGTCCGGGCCCAACAAAAACGGCGCCCGCGGAAGCACCGTACGCCAGGCACGGCAGCAAGGCTGCTGCTGTCAGGCAAACCAAAAATCCTCGACGCATCGCCCGTCTCCATGCCGAAACTTGGCCGCAAGCTTTGGCCACAAGCTTAGGAGTTCGCCTGGCGAATGAAAAGCCGGGTGTTTGTACGATGCGCATGCTCGTCACGCCCCGCCCGTGGCGTTACTGCGTCGAATAGGCACTGGCGACCATGCCCACCGGGCGTTTGTCAGCCGCGCCCAGCAGCATCACGCGACCGAAACTGGTGTGGCGGCCGATCCGTACCACGCGAGCATCGGCGACGACGTCAAAGGTCGCCGGCCGGAGGAAATGCGTGGTCTGGTCGATCGTGCTCATTGGCCTATAGCCGTTCCATGCTGCTGAACAGGCGATGACCATGGCGCTGTCGGCGAGCGCCATCAGCGCTTGGCTGCAAACCGCGCGGCCGTCGGAACATATCTTCTTTGAGAACGGCAGCCGGACGACGGCGCCCGGCTGCCAATCCGGCAATGCGCCGGGCGGCCGGCTCGGCTCAACGCTTTCTATCAACAGCGCCAAATCCAGGACCCAGGGCGCGAAAATCTTGGTCATCAAGCGTCCGGCGGCCTGGAGGCCGAACGGCGGCTCTGACGTTAAAAGTTGATGTACCTCGCCCATGTCCAATCCCCTGAGGGTTTTTGCGCCCTCTTGAACAAACGATTTGAGGCCTGCATCCCCCACAACGCCGGTGCGCAGTTTGGCTGCGAACAACCGCCCTGGCGTCTGCGGCTGTGCCTCGGTGTCAACAACGACACGGGCGGACACAGCCGAAAGCGCCGATCGCGGTTGAGCAGGCCACGCCCGCATGTTTCGACGAATCAGATGCAAACAGCCTACGAGCGCTACCATGATGCCGGTAGTTTGGTCGTCGCTGCGGTTGGAAAAAAATCTGTGATCAATGACCGTCGCGCGGCAAAATCCTGTGGACGGGAGAATCATCGCAGCGCTCCTCCAAAGTGATTCACCCGCCAAGCGGCGTCGGCCGCCCGGACGGCTTCGGATTCGCGCCCTTGACCGTGAAACGTCGGTGCGGCACGGTTGTCGTCAAAGCGCACAAAAGGGGTCTGCCTGGGGCCGTTGCATGAGAAACTATATCGCGCTCGTCTTGCTTTCCTTGGCTTTGAGTGCCGCGTCACTTTCCGCGCCGAAAGCAGCGAACTTGCTGGAAAAGAATTTCGGGCTGTCGGGTCCCCGTTACGACCGCGACGTGCCCGCTTGCGACTACCCGTGGGCGCTCGGTCGCATTAGTGGGGACTTCGAAACCAAAGAAGCGCGCTTCTGGAACTCCCAACTGAAGATCGTGGGCTTTGAGAACATCCGTGAAACTGCGCTGATGCCATGGGCCGCGCAATCCATTCCCCGCCGTTTCTGCGCTGGCACGGCCTTGATCAATGATGGCGCGCGCCATCCGATCTACTATTCGATTGCCGAAGATACCGGCGCTGCGGGTATGGATTGGAACGTCGATTTTTGCGTTGTTGGCCTGGATCGCAACTGGGCTTATGGCCCGCGCTGTCGCGCAGCCAAGCCCTGAAAGCGCTTCGTGCAGCTATCACCGCACGCCGTGCCAAGGATCGTATTGCTTGTCGGGTAAATTCTTCAGCGCCGCGTCGTAGGCTTTGTCGTTTGCCTTAGGTGCGGCGGACTTATCGTCGTTTTTTTTCGACGCGCTTTCACCGACCCGACCGGCTGTATTCATCTGGGTTTGTTGAGGGTTCACCTGCGCTTCCGCCGCCACCGTCATGAGTGCCAGCGCCAGAGCCGCAGCCAAGTAAACAGTCAAACGTCTCATGACCCACCCCTCGGTCCGAACAGCCCGCCGGCGACGACCGCGCTTGCTCAATATAGCCAAAGTCATCAAGCCACGGAAATTTGGCAATGTTAGGAGCCGTGCGTATCCAATTTGTAATATTTTTGTTCTTGATCCGTTCCGGGGTCTTAAAGTAAAATCAGGCCTGCAAACCGTCCGGCGCGCTTAAACCGTCCGGCGCGCTTGTTGTGTGAGGGGTCGATTATGAACGGGTTCATCGTTCGTGGCGTCTTGTTAGTGGCGCTCTTGGCTTTTCCGCCCATGCCGGCGCTGGCGCAGGATGCGCGGCAGAATTCACCCGGCCAATTCGATTTCTACGTACTCTCGCTGTCTTGGTCGCCATCGTTTTGTGCGGCGGCCGGCGAGCGCAACGGCAATCGACGGCCTACGTTGCAGTGCGGGGCCCGGCCTTATTCGTTCGTTGTTCATGGTCTTTGGCCGCAATACGACCGGGGCTTTCCGGAATTCTGCGAGGTGCCGGCCCCGCGGCTCGACCACGGTATTGTTTCCTCCATGCTCGACCTGATGCCGGCGCCGCATCTCATCTTCAACGAATGGGATAAGCACGGCACGTGTTCCGGCTTGGCTGCGCGCGCGTACTTTGACTTCGTGCGTAAGGCGCGTGCGGTCGTCAAAATCCCGCCTGAATACGTCGACCTGCAAGAGCCGCTCAACGTTACCCCGTCTGGCGTGGAAGAGGCCTTCGTCAAGGCTAATCCCGAACTGAAGCCCGACGGCATGGCGATTGGATGCGACAAAAAGCGGTTGACCGAGATCAGAATTTGTTTGTCGAAGGAGCTTAAGTTCCGCGACTGCGGAGAGATCGCGCACCGCAGTTGCCGCCGTGATCGACTGATCATGCCGCCGGCGCGCGGGAGTTGACGCGCTGAATTATCGCCACGCTTTTCATGCCGGCAATTTTGCCGACGTGCACAAGCACAGTGTGCTGGTGCGCATCATGGCGCATCTGCTTCTGAAACCCGCGCCTTTCCGTATCATGGATACCCATGCCGGCTCCGGTCGTTACGATCTTTTCGCGTCGGAGCCGAGCCGCAGCCCTGAGTGGCGCGCCGGCATCGGGCGTCTGTGGGAGGCGTCGGCCGACGAGACGCCGGCTTTGTTGGTGCCTTATCTCGACGTGGTCAGAGCGCTTAATCCGGATGGTGCGCTGCGCTTTTATCCGGGGTCACCCCTCATCGCGGCGGCCCTGCTGCGGCCGCAGGACCGCAGTATCGCGTGCGAGATCGAGCCCGACGCCGCGGGGTCGCTCGCGAAAGCTCTCCGCCGCCATCTCGATGCCAAGGCCGTGGCAATCGACGGCTGGACGGCGCTCGGCGCGTACATACCGCCCAAAGAGCGCCGCGGGCTCGTCCTTATCGATCCACCGTTCGAGGATGCAAACGAGTTCGACCGTCTGCCGGAAGCGCTCGCTGCCGCATACCGCAAATGGCCGACCGGCATTTACCTGCTTTGGTACCCGATCAAGGAACGCGCCGCGCCCGATACCCTCGCCCGGCGGCTACGCCGGTGCACGATTTCGAACATGCTGCGGTCCGAACTTTTGCTCCACCCTGCGCGCGCCGAAGCTGGGCTGATCGGTTCGGGTCTTGTGGTCGTCAATCCGCCTCATACGCTCGAACGGGAGTTGCGGACGTTTATGCCCGCGCTTGCCAGATTGCTGTCGTTGCAGGCCTCGGCAACGACGGGTTGGCTGGTACGGCCGGCGCGGTCAGGCGGCCAAACGGCGGTCGAAGGGTAGCCGCGCCCACTTTTCCACAGGCATAAAATGTGGCTAACTGAAGTGTTGCTGGTGCAGACGTTCCGCCTCCTGTGGGGGCCGGCGGAGTGACTTAAGGCCGCTCGCGGCCGAAAGACCTTGCCTGTGTGGATGTCCGGCCAAGCCGTCGCGCCGTGGGGGCCGGCGGCGAAGCAACCACGGGGAAGGGAGTTACTCGATGGCAATGGCCGGTACGGTCAAGTTTTTTAACGGCGAGCGCGGCTACGGGTTTATCAAACCCGACGACGGCGGACGCGATGTGTTCGTGCACATCACTGCCGTTGAGGGAGCCGGGCTGAAGTCGCTGATCGAGGGGCAGCGCATCAGCTTTGATGTCGAACCCGACAAGAAGGGCAAGGGTCCGAAGGCGGTCAATCTCGTCATCACCGGGTAGCGACGCGATCCGGAAGCTTCGCAAGCCGGATTGCAAATGATCATGTTTGACTGACGGCGACGAAGTGCGGCGCTGTGCACGGCGTAGCGACGATGCGTGAGTTTTGTCGAACCGCTCCAGATAGATTGCCTCAAGCAAGGGTATTGCCATGATGATCCTGCGTTCCGCGGCGCCTTCCCCGTTTGGTCGCAAAGTCCGGATCGCACTCGCCGTGCTGGGTTTAAACGACGTCAAGATCGAGCCGGCGGACACCATGGATCCGCGCGACACGATCCGGCAGCAAAATGTGCTTGGCAAAATTCCGGTCCTGATCGGCGAGGACGGCGTCGCCTATTACGATTCACGCGTGATCCTCGAATATCTCGATCACCTTGCCGGTGGCGGCAAAATCATCCCGCGCGAACCCGCACGGCGTTTCGCGGCGTTACGCCTGCAAGCGTTATGCGACGGCATCCTCGATGCATCGATCCTTGCGATCTACGAAGGCCGCTGGCGCGTGCCGGAAAAACACGAGCCTAAATGGCTTGAACATCAGGCCGGCAAGGTGCAGCGCGCTCTTGCCGAATTGGAAAAATCGCCGCCGATGCTCGATCCGTTGCCGGCTCTTCCCAATGTCGGCCAGATCGCGCTCGCTTGCGCGCTCGGTTATCGGGACTTCCGCTTTGGCGGAGACTGGCGGGGCGACCGCCCGCGGTTGGTTGCCTGGCTCGATGCTTTCGCCGCCCGGGTGCCCGCATTCGCGACCACCGTGGCACCATAGCAGCGAAAAAGCCCCGAGACGCGTCTCGAGGCTTTTTGCAACATTACGATTTGCGACGTCGAATTAAGTCTTAGAACCGATAATTGACGCCGCCGCGGATCAAGTTGGTGTTGAACGATACATTGTCGGTCGCCGCGCCGCAGCCGCCGCAATTGAAGCGGCCGAGGTCGACATAGAGATATTCAGCCTTGGCGGTCCAGTTGCCAGCAATGGCGAACTCGATTCCGGCGCCGAGCGTCCAGCCGGCATTGGTCGCGCTGCCGCCGGCGAGACCGGGCGCCGACGCGTTGAAGGTGCCGAACGCGCCACCACCGGTGATGTAGGGCATGAAACGGTCGGCCGCGTAGCCGATGCGTCCGCGCACGGTAGAGAGCCACGAGTTGCTGGTGGACGAGCCGCCAGTCGATCCCCCAATTCCGCTCCAGTCGACGTCGCCTTCGACGCCGAACACCGCGCGCGAAACTTGATAATTGTAGCCGATGGTGCCGCCGACCACGCCGCCGCTGAGGTTGAAGCCGCCCGCGGTGTCCCAGTTCGATCTGCCAAGTCCGCCGCCGCCGTTGATGCCGATGTACAATCCGCTCCAGTTGTAGGGAGGCGGCATATACGCAGGCGCTTTGTAGTAGTTCGGACCTGGCGGCAGGTCAGCTGCCGTCGCCGTACCAATCAGCGCGATCAAACCAACGCTCGCAAGCAACACACGCTTCATCTGAGAGACCTCCAATGCAGTCGGTCCCCGGATAGTATTCGCGATCGAATTTTGGGCTAGTGCAACAGGGCCACAGGCCGTTTCTCTATGTTGGCAACAATGCGGCGAGAAACGACTGCACGTCGTCACGATTATAACTAATTATGTTTTAAAACCGGCGACACGATGGGAAAGTGGCTTTCGATTACAGCACGAACTCAGTAATGCGAACTTTCGCAGTTCCAATCCGTTTCGAATTGTCCGAACAACGCGTCGAATGTTTAGAAGCGGTAGTTGACGCCAAAGCGAAGCAGATTGGCAGTAAGACCATTGTTGACGCCGGACACCGAAAAATTGCTGCCTGCGAAATCGAGATACATCCATTCGGCTTTTGCCGACCAGCGCGGCGTGAAGCCGACTTCTACGCCGGCTCCAGCCGTCCAGCCGATAGTTGCGTGCGTCTCGCTCAGCCCAGCGGCGTCAGCCCGCAGATCGCCGAAGGCAAGACCTGCGGTGCCGTAGACGAGAACATTGCCGAACGTGACGCCGCCGCGGCCGCGCACCGTCGAGAACCAGGGACTGGAGAATTCGAGCGGCGCAACGGTGGCGCTGGCGGTGGAGAGGTTAAGGTCGGCCTCGCCGCCGAACACGAAGTTGCCGCGTTGCCAATTGTAACCGCCTTCAATGCCACCCTCGAGCCCGGAAGGCTGCGTCGCGCTGTTGCTGACCCAGCCCCATTGGTAGCCGGCCGTCGCGCCCATATAAGGGCCGATCCAACTGTACGGACCAAGCGGTGACGGCGCATAATAATCGGCGGCTGTCGCCACGCCGGTCGTCGCTAGCAGCATGGCCGCGCATAGAAGTTGTCTCATGACGGCTTCCCAACGCAAAATGTGAAACGTTATGCAGCAGCAACGAAACGAGCGGCGTCTTCGCGGGACAAAGTTGTCCTTTGATTGAAAGATTTATCGCGATGTTTAAGTTAAGCCTTGATGAAATGGTAACCAGTCAGAATTTGTTAGCCTTAAGAAAGTCTGTCGAGAGTGATCCCTTGCGGATCTCGGCAGTCGCCGCTGCCCGCCTGCCGTGCGGCGGATGAGGACATCCGGGCCAGCAAGCCAGCATGAGCGTTCCAAAAAAAGACATTGAGCCCGAGGTCGAGATCGTCGAGGACGACGAAGAAGCAACGCTTCCGTCCGCCGACGAAATCGACCTGCAGAGCCTCGGAGATCGTGGCGAAGACTCGCTTGCCGCCGGACGTGATGCGATCCTGCGAGGCGTCAAACATGCCCCGGCGCAGCCTGGCGTCTATCGCATGATCGACGGGCGCGGCGACGTGCTTTATGTCGGCAAGGCAAAAAACGTACGCAACCGCATTCGTGCCTACGCGCGGCCGACCGGCCTCGAAACCCGCATTGAGCGCATGATCGCGGCCACGCGAGCGCTCGAATTTGTCGTCACCCGTACCGAAACCGAGGCGCTGCTGCTTGAGGCCAATCTGATCAAGCGCTTGCGACCGCGGTTCAATGTGCTCCTGCGCGACGACAAATCGTTTCCATATATCCTGATCACGTCGGATCACTGGGCGCCGCAAATTCTCAAGCACCGGGGTGCCCGTTCGCGTGCCGGCCACTATTACGGGCCATTTGCCTCGGTATGGGCCGTCAACCGTACGATCAACGCGCTCCAGCGCGCCTTCCTGCTGCGTTCATGCAGCGATCCGTTTTTTGAGAGCCGCACGCGGCCCTGTCTGCTTTATCAAATCAAGCGCTGCTCGGCGCCGTGCACCGAGGAGATTGAATTCAACGAATATGCCGGGTTAGTGCGCGAGACCAACGACTTTCTTTCCGGCCGCAGCAAAGCCGTCAAGGACGAGTTGGCAGGCGAGATGGAAACGGCCTCGTCCGGTCTCGACTTCGAGCGCGCCGCGGTTTACCGCGACCGCTTGGCGGCATTGTCGGCCATTCAAGCGCATCAAGGTGTCAATCCGCGCGGGGTCGAGGAGGCTGACGTCTTCGCGCTGCATCAGCAAGGCGGTTTTGCTTGCGTCGAGGTCTTCTTCTTCCGCACCGGCCAGAACTGGGGTAACCGCGCCTATTTTCCCAAAGCCGACCGGTCGATTTCGGCGGGCGAAATCCTCGGTGCCTTCCTCGCCCAGTTCTATGACGATAAGCCGTGCCCGCGCCAGATTCTGATTTCGCACGACATCGATGACCGCGAGTTGCTGGCCGAAGCGCTTGGCACCAAGAGCGGGCACAAAATCGAAGTCGTGACGCCGCGTCGCGGCGAGAAGAAAGATTTGATCGAGCACGCGTTGGCCAATGCGCGTGAAGCGCTTGGCCGCAAGCTTGCCGAAACATCGTCGCAGCAAAGACTGTTGCGGCTCCTCGCCGACACGTTCGGCCTGGCGCGACCGCCGCGGCGGATCGAAGTCTACGACAACAGTCACATCCAGGGCTCGAACGCGGTCGGTGCGATGATCGTGGCGGGGCCGGAGGGTTTCCGCAAACGCGACTATCGCAAATTTAATATCCGCTCGGCCGGTCTTACCCCCGGCGACGATTTCGCCATGATGCGCGAAGTTCTCGGCCGTCGCTTCAAGCGGTTGCTCGCGGAAGCGCCGCGTGTATCCACTGTGGCCGATCTTGCCGCTTCGACGGCAGCGATGACGCATGAAGCTCCGCTGCCCCGGGAGGAGATCGACCTACTGCAACCGGAGCCGGCGGGCGATGAGTCGGAGTCGCCGTGGCCCGATCTGGTCCTGATCGACGGCGGGCAGGGGCAGCTGACGGTGGCTCGAGAAGTGCTGGCTGAACTCGGTGTTGATATTCCGCTGGCCGCGATCGCCAAAGGACCTGACCGCGACGCCGGACGCGAGACCTTCTTTATGCCCGGCCGCGACTCGTTCAAGCTGGCGCCACGCGACCCGGTGCTCTATTTTGTCGAGCGGTTGCGCGATGAGGCGCATCGTTTCGCGGTTGGATCGCACCGGGCTCGCCGCATGCGCGATTTGCGTGAGGCCGGCTTGCAGGAGATCGCGGGCATCGGGCCGACGCGAAAACGCGCATTGCTGCACCACTTCGGCACGCTCAAGGCGATCGAGCGCGCTTCAGTCACCGACTTGATGCAAGTCGACGGTATCCGCGCAGAAACCGCTCGGCGTATATACGAGTTCTTCCACGAGGCAACGGCGTGAGCGGGCATCGAAGCGATCGGCAAACAGAGGCGGTTGGCGCCGGTAAGGCCCGGCAGGCATGCGCGGCGAGGGCCTGTTGGCCTGCGGGCGCCGGCGTTATGGTGCGGCCATGAACTCGCCGACCGCATCGGGCCGGCTGCGTGCGCGTCCGCTCGCGCTGCCCAACATTCTGACCTATGGCCGCATCGTCGCTATTCCGATCGTGGTCGGTTGCATGTTTTGGCAAAATATTCTGAACGGCGGGCTTTGGCTCAGATGGGTCGCGCTTGCGTTCTTCGTCGCCGCGGCCGTGAGCGATTTCCTCGACGGCTATCTCGCCCGCATCTGGGATCAGCAATCATCGCTCGGCCGTATGCTCGACCCGATTGCCGACAAACTCCTGGTGTCCTCTTGTTTGTTGATGCTTGCCGCCGAGGAGATCATCCACGGCTGGTCGCTGTTGGCAGCCGTCGTCATACTCTGCCGTGAAATTCTAGTTTCCGGGTTGCGCGAATATTTGGCTGAGTTGCGGGTGAGCGTGCCGGTGACGCGGCTCGCCAAATGGAAGACCGGTTTGCAACTCGTCACCGTCGGGTTTCTCATCACCGGCAAGGCCGGCAACGCGCTGGAGCCTGGATTGACGGATGTTGGAATCGCACTGTTATGGCTTTCGGCTTTGCTGACACTTTACACCGGGTGGGACTACTTGCGGGCAGGGCTGCATCACCTGACCCAGGAGGATGCATGAAGGTCTTGTATTTCGCCTGGGTGCGGGAGCGCGTCGGCAAGGCGGAAGAGTTGATCGAACCGCCCGCCGGGGTCGTGACGGTCGGTGATCTGATGTCGTGGCTGGCCGGCCGCGACGAGCAATCCGCATACGCATTCGAGAACGCCAAGGTTATCCGGGCTGCCATCGACCACCGCCATGTGCGACCCGATGCGACGATCAAGGGTGCAAATGAAATCGCGTTCTTTCCCCCGATGACCGGGGGCTAGGCGGTAAATCGATGACCGTTACGATCCGCCTGCAACGCGAAACAATCGACGTCGCCTCGGAAACGGCGACGATGACGCATGGCGAAGCGGGCATCGGCGCGGTGGTGACCTTCACCGGGATTTGCCGCGGCGATGAAAATGGACAACCGATTGCGGCGCTGACGCTTGAACATTATCCCGGCATGGTCGACGCTGAGATTGCGCGCCACGTCGAAGAAGCGCGCGAGCGTTGGCCGTTACTGAAGGTGACGGTGATTCATCGCCACGGGCGGATCACGCCGGGTGAAGTTATCGTGCTGGTTGCGACGGCGTCGAGCCATCGTGAGGCGGCGTTTGCTGCGGCGAGCTTTCTCATGGACTACCTGAAGACGCGCGCGCCGTTCTGGAAGCAGGTCGAGAGCGCGGAAGGAACCGCGTGGGTCGATGCCAAGGCGACCGATGACGAGGCCGCCCAACGCTGGGCGGCGCCGCCGCGACCGCACCAACGCGTCAAGTGACGAGACGATGCGCAAATCCACCAGCCCCCAACACACTGAATCCAGCACGGCGACGCAAATGGCGCTAAAGACCGAAACAGCTGCTGCGGCGCCGGCACCAGCCGCGCCGCGGCATAAAGGTCCGCGCGTGTTTCTCGACATGGACCAGCAGGCACTGGACGACGCCTATACCCAGGTCAACTTTGCGCCCAATCAACCGCAAATCCTCGCGCGCTATGCCTCCAACAGCGGCGCCATGCGCGCGCGGTTGGGCGAGCCACGCCGGTTCGCCTACGGTGCTACGCCGATGGAGCAACTCGATCTCTACGCTGCGCCACGCGCCAATGCGCCGATCTGCGTGTTCCTGCATGGCGGCGCGTGGCGAGCCGGCAACGCCCAGTCTCATGCCTTTGCCGCCGAAACATTTGTCGGCGCCGGCGTGCACTTTGCTGCGCTCGATTTCGATAACGTGGATATGACGGCCGGCGATCTTGCGCCGGTGGCCCGGCAGGTGCGGAGCGCCGTTGCCTGGGTCTACGCGAATGCGGCGAGCTTAGGCGCCGATCCGCGCAAGCTTTACGTATGCGGCCATTCCTCCGGCGCGCATCTCGCCGGCGTGGTGCTGACGACCGACTGGCAGCGCGCGTTCGGACTACCGGCGGACGTCGTCAGGGGCGGGATGCTGAATTCCGGAATGTATGACCTTCAGCCGGTCCGGCTTTCGGCACGCTCCAGCTACATCAACTTCACCGACGACGTGGTCGAGGCGCTCAGTCCCATACGCCACGTCGATCGGCTGACCTGCCCGATTCTGGTTTCGCATGGGACGCAGGAGAGCCCCGAGTTCGTTCGCCAGGCGCGCGATTTCGTTGCGGCGGCGAAAGTGGCGGGCAAATCGGTCGAACTCCTGGTCGCCGAAGGCTATAACCACTTCGAGATACTGGAAACGCTCGCCAATCCCTACGGTTTCCTGGGTCGTGCCGCGCTCACAATGATGAAGCCGGATGGCTAAACGGTTGCGCGAATCTGCTACTCAGCCGCCAGGGGCGTTGCGTTCTTAAGCTTTGGATTGAGCTCGCAGGCATCTTCCCAGCTCACCACGTTGAGCGATTTGACGAACTTGCCGACGCCATCGACCTCGGCGCAGAATAGTCCAAGCTCGATGATTTCTTCGTCGCTGAAGTGTTCGGCGAGATCGGCGTAAACCTCATCCTTGTCGATGGCGTGTTCGCCCTGCTTGAACAAGTCGGCGTAGTGCAGGGCGGCTTTCTCGCGCGGCGTGAAATGGCTGCTACCGGCATAGTCGAACAAGTCGCCGATCATAATCTCGGTCAAACCCTCGGCTTTGGCGACGTTCGAACGCACCGTCGAACAGTAACCGCACTGATGCGCGACCGAGATTTTGATGCGACACATTTCCTTGAGTTTGTGCGGCAGCACGCCCTGGTACAGGAGCTTGTTCCAGTACTCGACCCAGGCGATGCCGAGTTTGCCGCGCGTCATGAGGCTCACCACGCGCGGATCGGGCGCGCCGGTGCGTTTGGCCGACTCGATCAGCTCGCGCGTGTGCGGCGTCTTTTCGCTTTCTTCGATATAACGCAATCGCGGCATTGTTTACTCCCGTTACGCGTAATTTTGAAATTAGCTTGCTAGTGGTCCGATTCTAACATTCGCATCCGTATTCGGCAGCTTCTCACGCGAATGTTAGAATCAAAAGGACCACTAGAAAATATAAGTTCTAGTGGAGCTTTGGATTTGACATTCGCTTCGCGAGTTCGCCGCCAGGTGGGTGGCGAATGTTAAATCCGCTCCACTAGCTTGCGCAGCCATACCTTGTTGTCATGGAAAGCTGCGCCACCGAACGGCGCGATCGGGTCGGCGCCGGTCAGCGTATTGATGCCGCGCCCATCCGGATAGGCCGAGTTTGGCCACAGCGACTCCGCGATCAAGACACCACGCCGCACGCCGTCAAACAACCGCGCATGCAGCCGCACGGCGCCGCGCCGATTGCCAAGCTCGACTTCGTCCCCTTCCGCGACGGCAAGCACCATAGCGTCCTCGGGATGGATCATGACGCTGGGACGCCACTCATTTGCGAGCGAGGTCGGTGTTTCGGTGAAAGTGGAATTGAGGAAGCCGCGCGATGGCGAGGTGGCAAGGCGGAATGGATGCTCGGTGTCGGCTTCCTCGATCACCTCCCAATGGTCGGGTAACGACGGAATTGTGGGCGCATCATAAGTTCGACGCCAACGCCGGAATGGCACGGTCGGCCAATCCGGCTTGAAGCGGAATTTGCCGTCCGGATAGGCAAAACCGTCGACATAGTGCGCAGTAGCGAAATCCGGTTGGCAATCGATCCAGCGTTTGGCCTCCAGTTCCGCCAAGGTGCCCCAGCCGGATTTTTGCAGCGTCGCGTCAATCAACTCGCGCGCTGTCATGCCAAAGCCCGGATGGTGCGCGCCGAGGCGCTTGGCCAGCTCGCAGATCACCTCATGGTTCGAGCGGCATTCACCGGGCGGATCGATCAGCTTCGGGCCGAGCAGAATGTATTGACTGCCGCCGGCGGTGTAGAAATCGTCGTGCTCGACAAACATGGTCGCCGGCAAGACGATATCCGCCATCTTGGCGGTATCGGTCATGAACTGCTCATGCACGCACACGAACAAATCGTCGCGGGCAAAGCCGCGCTTAACTTTCTCCTGATCTGGCGCAACCGAAACCGGATTGGTGTTCTGGATGAGCATGGCGGTGACTGGCGGGCCGCCCAGTGCGTCCTCATCGCCAGTCAGGATGGCGCCGATGCGCGATTGGTCGAGCATGCGGATCGAGGAATCGCGCAGGTCGGTGCCTTCGATCAGACTGGTATCCAGATGAAAGATGCCGCCGTTGTTATGGAAGGCGCCGCCGCCTTCGTGGCGCCACGCGCCGGTGACCGCGGCGATGCAGCTTGCCGCGTGCATGTTGGTCGCGCCGTTGCGGGAGCGTGAAAATCCGTAGCCGAGACGGAAATAGGCGCGCTTGTTCTCGCCGATCAGCCGGGCGAAATCTTCGATCGTCGCGGCCGGACAGCCGGTGATCCGCGACGCCCACACCGGATCGCGGTTTTGGACGTGCGCGGCGAGCTCGCGCGGCGCGTCCGTGTAGCGCTCAAGATAATCCCAGTCGGCTTTATCGTCGCGGAACAGACAATGGATGACTGCGCAGGCGAGTGCGCCGTCGGTGCCGGGGCGGATCAGGACCGGCAGGTCGGCCTGCCGCATGGTGGCATTCATGTAGATGTCGACGACGACGATCTTGGCGCCGCGCCGTTTTCGCGCGCGGGTCGCGTGCGTCATCACGTTGACCTGGGTGTTCACCGCGTTGGTGCCCCAGATCACCACCAGGTCCGACTTCGCCATCTCGCGCGGATCGGGGCCGGCGAGTTTGCCGGTGCCGGCAATGAAACCGCTCCAGGCCGGATTGACACAGATGGTGGAGAGAAAGCCCGAATATTTCTTGGCGTGGCGCAGACGATGGATGCCGTCGCGCATCACATAGCCCATGGTGCCGGCGTAGAGGTAAGGCCAGACGGCTTCGGAGCCGTGCGCCTGTTCGGCGCGAACGAATTTCTCGGCGATGAGATCGAGCGCGTCGTCCCATGAGATCGGCGCGAATTGGCCGCTGTTCTTGGCTCCGATGCGCCGCAGCGGCCGGGTCAGCCGGTCGGGATGATGAACTCGCTCGGCATAGCGGGCGACTTTGGCGCAGATGACGCCGGCCGTGTATTCGTTGTCGCCCGCGCCTCGCACGCGACCGATTTTGTTGTCGCCCAAAACCTCGACCTCGAGCGCACAAGTCGACGGGCAGTCGTGCGGACAGGCAGAGGCAACGATGCGCGGGCGTACGGCTTGATTCATTACGATCGCATCCTACCGCATTCCCGGCTTCAGCGAAAACGTCGCCGCCGCGGAAAGGGGGCCTGGCGCGATTGCCCGGCGAAACGCTAGGCCGCCGCGGCGTTGCCCTTCGGTTGCACCTCGGCGGTATAGTCGCTCATCAACTGCTGGGTGACGCGGCCGGGCGTGAAACTCCAGTCCGCGATTTGCGAAACGGCGGTCACTTCCGCGGCGGTGCCGGTGATGAAGCACTCGGAAAAGCTTGCGAGTTCTTCCGGCATGATGCGGCGCTCGATCACCTCGACATTGCGCCGCTTGGCGAGCGCGACGGCGGTCGCGCGGGTGATGCCGGACAAAAAGCAATCGGCAGTCGGGGTATGGATCTTGCCGTCTTTGATGAAGAAGATGTTGGCGCCGGTGCATTCGGCGACGCGGCCTTGCCAGTCGAGCATCATGGCGTCGGCAAAGCCTCTGCGTTCGGCGCGATGTTTTGAGATCGTGCAGATCGCGTAGAGTCCGGCAGCCTTGGCCAGCGCCGGTGCGGTTTTCGGATCGGGCCGGCGGTAGTCGGCAAGATCGAGCCGGATACCTTTCAGGCGCTGGGCGGGATCGAAATAGCTCGGCCATTCCCACGTCGCGATAGCGAGATGGATTTTATTGTGTTGCGCCGAAACCCCGAGCTGCTCGGAGCCGCGCCAGGCGATCGGCCTGACATATGCGTCCTTCTGATTGTTCTTTTCCAGAACAAGCCGCTTGGCGGCGTCGATCTCGGCGACGCTGTAGGGAATTTCAAAGTCCATCAGCTGTGCGGATCGCTTCAGGCGCTCGGAGTGCTCGGCCCCTCTGAAAATCTCGCCGCCATAGGCGCGCTCGCCTTCGAACACGGCGCTCGCATAATGCAGGCCGTGGGTCAGCACGTTGATTTTGCAGTCGGCGGTGGCAACGAGCTTGCCGTCGAACCAGACTAGATCAGGACGCTGGTCGAAGGGCACTGCCATGGCGCTGCCTCCTGGGCATGGATGGCCCGCTCCCTACCGTTTTTGCCGCGCGTCTTGGGCCTTTTGCGCTCGGCCGCAGGCTTTTGCGTCGGGACGAGACTCCCGGTATGGTCGCTGCAGCCCTATGGAAGCGCCTTTTTAGCGCCCGGCAATCTCGCGCAATGAGCGGGAGATGGCCGTGAGATTGTGCTTTTGGGGGTAACAATCAAACCGAAATATGTCAATATAGCTGACATAATGGCTGATATCAGTTTGACGACACCCGGCAAGCCGCGCGCCGCTATCGAAGACGATGCGGTCGCCGACGGCCGCGAGCCATACTGGGACCTGATCGAGCTTTTATTCTTCGCCTATCGCGACTTCGTCGGCGATCCCGACCAGGTACTCGACCGGATCGGATTTGGCCGGGCCCATCATCGCGTCCTGCACTTCGTCAATCGCAATCCCGGCATGAAGGTTGCCGAATTGCTCGACGTCCTCAAAATCACCAAACAATCGCTCGGGCGCGTGCTGAAGCAACTGATCGACGAAGGTTACGTCGTGCAGAAGGAAGGCGCCGACGACCGTCGTCAACGGCTTCTCTATGTCAGCCCTGCGGGCGAAACGCTGGCGATGAAGCTTGCCGGCTTGCAGACCGCGCGCATCGGACGGGTGATCGACGAAATAGGGCCGGCCGGCCGCGACGTGGCGCGGCGTTTTCTTGCCGGCATGATTGGCGCGGACGATCGCGAACGGGTCCTGCGCATGATTGCGCACGCCGATCACGTGCGATCGAACGGCCGAGAATAGTTCAGATGACCGCGCTCGCCGTGAACCCGGCCGATGACGCGCCTCATCTGCTCGTCGTCGATGACGATCGCCGTATTCGCGTGCTATTGTCGCGTTTCCTGGTCGGTGAGGGCTACCGCGTCACCACCGCCGAAACCGCCCGTGAGGCGAGAGCAAAGCTTGATGGCCTCAACTTCGATCTCTTGATCCTCGATGTGATGATGCCGGGCGAGAACGGCTTCGATCTTGCCCGCGCTATTCGCGCCGGCTCCGCAGTGCCGATCCTGATGCTGACCGCAAGGGACGAGAAGGAGAGCCGGATCGAGGGACTTGAAATCGGCGCCGACGATTATCTGGCCAAACCGTTCGAGCCGCGCGAACTTTCGCTCCGCGTCGCCAGTATCCTGCGTCGGGCGCGGCCGCCGAGCGCGCCGCCGGCGGCGTCCGTCCGTTTCGGCGAGTTCGTCTTTCACCTGGCGCGCGGGGAATTGCGCCGCGGCGAAGAGACGATCCGGCTCACCGACCGTGAGCGCGACATGCTGCGCGTGCTTACCGCCAACACCGGCGAAACCGTGCCGCGGCAAGCGCTTGCCGGTAACGGCGACAACGTGAGCGAACGCACCGTGGACGTGCAGGTCAACCGGCTACGCCGCAAGATCGAGCGCGATCCGGCCAATCCGCTGATCGTGCAGACCGTGCGCGGCTTGGGTTACCGTTTGGTGGCGACCCCATGACCAGCTTTGATGGCGGCGCCGGGCGCCTGCGCAACGCTGCCAGTCACCTTTTGAGCGCGACGAGCGCCGCCGCCGCGGCGGGAACCATCACGGCGCCGATCGCCCGGCGCTGGGGCCGCTTCAATCTTTGGTTCAAGACGGTGCTGCCAAAAGGGCTGTACGCCCGCGCGCTGCTCATCATCATTATGCCGATGGTGGTGTTGCAGTCGCTGGTCGCTTTCATGTTCGTCGAGCGGCAATGGAAAGTGGTCAATTATTACCTGTCATCGGCGGTGACCCGCGATATTTCCACGCTGATCGACGTCTATAAGACCTATCCGCAAGGTGCCGATCGCGCGCAACTTCGTCGCATCGCGCAGGATCGGCTGGGGCTGGTGGTCGATTTCCTCCCGGAGGCCAAATTGCCGCCGCCCGGGCCGAAGCCATTCTTTTCGCAACTTGATGCGACGTTGTCGGACGAAATCCGTCGGCAGATCGGCCTGCCGTTCTGGATCGATACGCTTGGACGTTCGTCGATCGTCGAAATCCGCATCAAGCTTCCCGACACGATCATGCGGGTGATCGCGCGAAGGACCGACGCCTACGATTCCAGCTCCTGGATATTCCTGTTGTGGATGGTGGCGACCTCAGTCGTGGTGCTGACCATTGCGATCCTGTTTCTGCGCAATCAGATCCGGCCGATCGTGCGGCTTGCCGATGCCGCCGAAGCCTTCGGCAAGGGCCGCGAGGTGACCAATTTCCGTCCGCGCGGTGCGCGGGAAGTCAGGCGTGCCGCCGCCGCCTTTCTGGAAATGAAAACCCGCATCGAGCGCGCGATCGAGCAGCGCACCACGATGCTGGCCGGCGTATCGCACGATCTGCGCACGATCCTGACGCGTTTCAAACTTGAACTGGCATTGCTCGGCGACGGACCCGAGGTGGAGGCGATCAAGAAGGACATCGACGAGATGGCCGGCATGCTCGAGGCCTATCTCGCCTTCGCGCGCGGCGACATGGGCGAGCAGCCGGCGCCGACCGACATGACCGCGATGCTCGAAGAGCTGCGCGGCGACAGCGAGCGTCACGGCCACCGGGCAACGGTCGCGTTCTATGGCAAGCCGGAGGTGACCGTGCGGCCGGCGGCGTTCAAGCGTTGCCTGGCGAATTTAGTGTCCAATGCCGGCCGCTTTGCTTCGACGGTGGCGATCAACGGCCACCGCGATCATCGTTGGCTCACCGTCGCGGTTGACGACGACGGGCCGGGGATTCCGGCCGCCATGCGCGAAGACGTGTTCAAGCCATTCCTTCGGCTTGACGACGCCCGCAATCAGGACGAGGGCGGCACCGGGCTTGGGCTGGCGATTGCCCGCGACATCGCGCGCTCGCACGGCGGCGACATCACCCTTGGCGATTCGCCGCTCGGCGGATTGCGGGCGAGCGTCCGCGTTCCGGTTTGAGCTATCTGCGCTGCAACTGCGCCGCCGCGCGGGCGAGGATCTCCACCAGATGTGCTTCGGCCTCGGCGTCGCCTTCGAGACGCTTGCCGATGGTCTCGCGCAGATGATCAAGCGCGGCTTCGGTCAAAGGTGGCAACGAGGTCCGATCGTCGCGCTCGCCGCGTGCGGTTCGCCGCCAGCGGTTCACCCGTTCGCCGAGCGCGCTCAGGCGCGCCAGCACCACGTCGACCAGGTCGCGATTGGCCTTGAGATACGTGCGGCCTTCGTCGGTGATGGTGTAGAGCTTTTTTGACCCTTCGGCCGAGACAGTGACGTAGCCCGCCTCTTCCAGATAGGTCAGCGTCGGATAGACGATGCCGGGGCTCGGCGAGTACCAGTCCGCCGTCTTCTCCTCGACCAGCTTGATGATTTCGTAGCCGTGCCGCGGCGCCTCGTCGATCAGCGCCAGCGCGATCAGGCGGAGGTCGCCCTGCGCCAGCATGCGCCCGGCGCGCATATTGTCCGGGTCCATGCCGCCATGGCCGCCAAAGCCATGCCGACCGCCGAAACCGTGGCCGCCAAAGCGCCCACGGCGGTGCCGGCCTACACCCCATTTCTCGCTGTAACCTTCACAATGCCCACGCATTTTCTTTCTCCTTTGCGTTTCGATATATCTTTAGATAGGTCATAATAAGATGTAACGCAAGATATATCTTTAGACTATCGAAGAGGCCTCGGTTGCGTCCGCTGTGGGCGAACTTCATCATGGTGTGGATTCTGCGGAAACGAGCCGACGCCAGCGATGTTTGCGACCTTTTTTCATGAGCTGAAACAGGCCGGCCTGCCGGTGACCTTGCGCGAATACCTCACGCTGATGGAGGCAATGGAGAAGGACGTCGCCGGACGCCGTATCGAGGAGTTCTACTATCTGTCGCGCTCGACGCTGGTGAAGGACGAACGCAATCTCGATCGTTTCGACCGGGTGTTCGGCCATGTCTTCAAGGGCCTCGATTTTATCGGCGAGGAGCTGACCGCCGAAATTCCCCTCGAATGGCTTAAGAAGCTGACCGAGAAGCACCTCACCGATGAAGAAAAGAAAATGATCGAGGCGCTCGGCGGCCTCGACAAGCTTCTCGAAACGTTGCGCCAGCGGTTGGCGGAGCAGAAGGAGCGGCATCAAGGCGGCAATAAGTGGATCGGCACCGGCGGCACGTCGCCATTCGGCGCCTACGGCTACAATCCCGAAGGCGTGCGTATCGGCCAGGATGGCAACCGCAACTTCCGCGCCGTGAAGGTGTGGGACAAGCGCGAGTTCAAGGATCTCGCCGGCGATGTCGAACTCGGCACCCGCAACGTCAAGATTGCGCTACGGCGCTTGCGCAAATTCGCGCGCACCGGCGCTCCCGACGAACTCGATCTCGACGGCACCATCAAGGGCACCGCGCATAAGGGCTATCTCGACATCCTGATGCGCCCGGAACGGCACAACACCATCAAGGTACTGCTGTTCTTCGACATTGGCGGCTCGATGGACTGGCATATCAAGGCGACGGAGGAATTGTTCTCGGCCGCCAAGTCGGAATTCAAGCACATGGTGCATTTGTACTTTCACAATTGCCTGTACGAGAAAGTGTGGAAGGAGAACGCGCGGCGCTGGACCAACACGACTCCGACCTGGGACGTGCTGCACACCTATCCGCACGATTACAAAGTCATCTTCGTCGGCGACGCATCGATGTCGCCCTACGAAATCGTCGCTACCGGCGGCTCGGTCGAGCATTTCAACGAGGAAGCCGGCCAGACTTGGATGCAGCGTGTTGCGGCAACGTATTCGTCCTGCGTCTGGCTCAATCCGGTGCCCGAGCGCGAATGGGAGATGACGGCCTCAATCAAGATGATGCGTCAGGTTCTTGGCGGGCGGATGTATCCGCTAACGCTCGAAGGCCTCGACGCGGCGATGCGGGAGCTTGGGAGATAGGAAATTCTTGATGAAAGTCGTGCAATGTCGTTTGACGTTTATCATGGACCGTTGAAGTGTAGGAGATGCTGGCCCCGCGGCGGTGACATTCAGCACAAAGGTGATTTTAAGCTGGTGCACGATCCAGGATACTGGGGCGCCAGCCAACCTATTACCCTTGTGTTGGGTATCAGCAAGGGCAACACGCAATCGCGGGCTTATGCTGGCGAGCCGTTTGATAAAGTTGCATTCAAAGGCATTCGGCATCGCGTTCTTGAAATTCTGCAATCAGTGGGACTGTTACCGGATGAAAGATCGGAGCAATTTGAAAGACGCTTCACCTCAGCGGAATTGGATTTTGCTTTCGCGAGTGTTGTTCGCTGCTCATTAACCGGTCTCGACCGAAAGAAGGGAATTCATACTGCTGACAGTCCTAATGTTCTTCCGGCATTCCGATCTAACTCGTCGGGCTACGACTTTGTCGTGAATTGTGTTGATCAGTATCTCGTCAATCTGTCATCCAGCACGAAACTGGTTGTCTTGCTTAGCAATACCGATGCTTATATCGCTGCGCTTCAGGGAGTTCTCAATGCGAAGCGCGGCAATATCACTCCCCTCAATGAGGTTGGATATTTTGCAGGCGGCGTGAAATTCGTGCACGTAGCGCATCCATCCAGGGGTAATGGTCACTATCAGGCCTTTGTGCGCGGTGAAGGGTCACCCGGACGCAAGCGCGACCTGGCAAGGGAGGCGCTTAAAGAGCGGAACTCGGATTAGTTCTGAGTCTGACCCAAGCACCGGTTTACTCCATTGTGTAGGAAGTCTTTATTCCAACTCTACCCTCAAATTCCTTCCCACTGCACTCGCTGCCCGCCGCAAGGTTGCAAGCGTCACCGACGGATTATTCGGATCAAGCAACCGGTCAAGCTGCCTGCGGCTCGTCTTCATACGTGCCGCCATCTCCGATTTGCTGAGATGCTGCTCGCCCATCGCGACCATGATCTGGTCGGCAATGATTTCCTTGATTGCAGCATCTTCCGTTTCGGCGAGAAGGCCTTCCTTTTCCAGGAAGCTGTCGAAAGTCTCGCTGCGATCGATCGAACCGCGTTTTGGCTTGGCCCTCTTTCGTCCGCTCATTTGTCAATCTCCCGCTTGCGTCTGAGCGCAAGCATCAAGTCGCTGCTTGGCGTTTTCTGCGACTTTTTCTCGAAACCATGCAGCAAAATCATCTCGCCATCGATGATCGAGAAGATCACGCGCGCGATGCGTCCGCCTGGAAGATCGCTGCGTACTTCCCACAGACCACGGCCGAGCGGTCTGCAATACGGCATGCCTATAGGGCCAACCGAACTCGACCTTTTGAATGTCCTTGCCGACAGTGCGACGGTCTACCTTCGAAAGTTCAAGCAACCATTCCCGAACCGGACGGCGCCCCGTTGCGCTCAGATAGAAGCGGGCCGCGATCTTCTTCGATCGATCTATCATCGGTCCGGATTGTGTCAAAAATGGCACATTTGATCAAGGATCCCTTTCGCGGGCCCGCTTGATGGAGATCGCGGACGAATGTCCGGTGCATCGCACACTGAAATCGGAGGTCGACATCCGGACCGTGGAGTGGCCGCCGGCTCGATTTAACCCGCCGCGTTCTGCACCCGGCTCCTTGCCGCGGCGATGACTTCCGGAATCGCCGCATCGTTGCCCGGCGCCATGATGTGGACGCCGGCGATGCCGGGAATGGTGGCGAGCTCCTCGATCAGTTCGACGCAGATACGGATGCCTTCGCGGGCCGGATCGGTCGCCTTCTCCATGCGCGCGATCATCGCGTCGGGGATGATGGTGCCGAACAGGTGGCTTTTCATCCATTGCGCCGATTTCGCCGAGCGCAGAGGGTTAACGCCGATGATGATGGCGAGTTGTTCGGTCAGGCCGGCGCGTTTGAGCGCGTCGCAATAGCGACGGAGCAGCGCCGCATCCATGCAAAACTGGGTTTGCACGAACTGGGCGCCGGCGGCGACTTTGGCCTGTAGGCCGCTTGGCTTCCAATCCGCCGGCGGATCGATCGGCATATCGGCGGCACCAAGGAAGAACGCGGCCTTGCCGGCCACTTCGCGCCCGGTCGGCAGCTTGCCCTCGTCACGCAATTGGCGGGCTGTTGCAAGCAGCGTCCGCGAATCGACGTCGAACACCGGCTTGGTGTCGGGCTGATCGCCGGCTTTCGGGTCATCGCCGGTTAGCACAAGAATGTTACTGATGCCGAGCGCGGCCGCACCCATCAGCTCACTCTGCAGAGCGATGCGGTTCTTGTCGCGGCAGGTGATCTGCAAAATCGGCTCGATTCCGGCGCCAAGCAAAATAGTCGACGCCGCCAGCGCGCTCATGTGAGCGCGGGCGCCGGCGCCGTCGGTCAGATTGACCGCGTCGGCGAGACCGCGCAGCGGCGTCGCCTTGCGCAGCAGGTCCTGCGCGTCGCAGGACACCGGCGGAGCGACTTCGGCGGTCATGACAAAACGGCCTGTCCGCAACCGTTCGGCGAGAGTGCGGGGAAGGGGGGTCGTTGCATCAAGCATGGCAGAACTCGGCGGGGGCACGCTTCGGAGACAGAGCGCTTATAGGGTTTGCCGGTTCCCCGCAATTGCGTGTTTGGCCGTGTCCCGCTAGAGAGTTGCGGCTGGTGCGGTGGATTTGACGTTCCTCCAGTTCAGCCGCGGACGCAACGAGGAATTTCAAATCCAAAAACTGCACTAGAATTATAAACTTGCTAGTGGAGCGGATTTAACATTCGCTACCCACCTAGTGGAGCGGATTTAACATTCGCTACCCACCTAGCGGCAGCCTCGTGAAGCGAATGTCAAATCCAAAGCTCCACTAAGGACTCATATTTGCTAGTGGTCCTTTTGATTCCAACATTCGCATGAGAAGCTGCCGAATACGGATGCGAATGTTAGAATCGGACCACTAGTGTCCCTTTGATTCCGAAGTTCGCATCAGAGGGGCCGGATAGGACGTGCGAACTTGGGAATTGGACACTAGATGAGCGGCGTCAACGATATCCGGTCGAAGTTCCTCGGCTTTTTCGCGCGCGAAGGGCACGCAATCGTGCCCTCCTCGCCGCTGGTGCCGCGCAACGATCCGACATTGATGTTCACCAACGCCGGCATGGTGCAATTCAAGAACGTCTTCACGGGCCTGGAAAAGCGCCCCTACAGCCGGGCGACCACGGCGCAGAAATGTGTCCGTGCCGGCGGCAAGCATAACGACCTGGACAATGTCGGCTACACCGCGCGCCACCACACCTTCTTCGAAATGCTCGGTAATTTCTCGTTCGGCGATTATTTCAAAGAGCGCGCCATCGAGCTTGCCTGGAAACTGGTTACGAAAGAATACGGCATCCCCGCCGAGAAGTTGCTGGTCACCGTCTTTATCGACGACGACGAGGCGTTGCGGCTGTGGAAGAAAATTGCCGGCCTGTCCGACAACAAGATTTTGCGGATCGCCGGCAGCGATAATTTCTGGAGCATGGGCGATACCGGACCGTGCGGTCCATGCGCGGAGATTTTCTACGACCACGGCGATCGCATTCCCGGCGGTCCGCCTGGCAGTCCCGATGCCGACGGCGACCGGTTCGTCGAAATCTGGAATCTGGTCTTTATGCAATACGAGCAACTCGCCGGCGGCGGCGGGCGGATCGATCTGCCGCGGCCGTCGATCGACACCGGCATGGGACTCGAGCGTATGGCGGCGGTGCTGCAAGGCACCAACGACAATTACAAGATTGATCTGTTCGGGGCGTTGATCGAGGCGGTCGCGGACTTGACCGGCGTCGATTCTGATGGCGACCGCCGGGTTTCGCATCGCGTCATCGCCGATCATCTGCGCGCGAGCGCCTTCCTGATCGCCGATGGTGTGCTGCCTTCCAACGAGGGCCGCGGCTATGTGCTTCGCCGCATCATGCGCCGCGCCATGCGCCACGCCGAACTTCTCGGCGCTAAGGACCCGCTGATGTGGCGTCTCGTGCCGGTGCTTATCCGCGAGATGGGGCAGGCCTATCCGGAATTGCATCGCGCCGAAGGCTTGATGACCGAGACGCTGAAGCTCGAAGAAATCCGCTTCCGCAAGACGCTCGAGCGAGGCCTGGCGATCCTCGATGAGCAAAGCAAAAAATTGAAGCACGGTGACATGTTCGACGGTGTCACTGCGTTCACGCTTTACGATACCTACGGTTTTCCACTTGATCTCACCCAGGACGCACTCAAGCCGCGCGGCATCGGCGTCGACATTGCGTCGTTCACCGACGCAATGGAGGAGCAGCGGAAGAAGGCGCGGGCTTCCTGGGCGGGTTCGGGCGAAGCCGCTGACGAGGCGGTATGGTTCGGTTTGCGCGAAAAATTCGGCGGCGCCGATTTCCTCGGCTATGAAATGGAAACGGCCGCCGGCGCGGTCGTCGCGCTGGTACGGGAAGGCAAGGAAGTAGCGGAGCTGAAAAAGGGCGAGGTCGGAGCGGTCATCCTCAACCAGACGCCGTTCTACGCCGAATCCGGCGGGCAGATCGGCGATACCGGGGTGATGATCGGCGAGGGGGTTCGCTTCGCCGTCACCGACACGCAGAAACGCGCCGGCGATCTGTTCGTGCATCTCGGCAAGGTCGAGGAGGGCACGCTCAAAATCGGCACCGCGCTTGAGCTTAAGGTCGAGCATGCCCGGCGCGGCGCCATCAGAAAAAACCACTCGGCGACGCACCTCCTGCACGAAGCGCTGCGCCAAGTGCTTGGCGATCACGTGGCGCAAAAGGGCTCGCTGGTCGCGCCGGACCGACTGCGGTTCGACTTTTCGCATCCGAAGCCGATGACCGACGCGGAGCTCGATCGCGTCGAGGACATTGCTAACGAAGTCGTATTGCAGAACGCTCCGGTGATTACCCGACTGTTGAGCCGTGACGATGCCATCACCTCCGGCGCGCGTGCGTTGTTCGGCGAGAAATACGGCGACGAAGTCCGCGTCGTCGCCATGGGCGAGAGCGGCGGCAACACGATGGGTTGGTCGGTCGAGTTGTGCGGCGGCACGCATGTCGACCGCACCGGCGATATCGGCCTTATTTCCGTGGTCGGCGAATCCGCAGTCGGCTCGGGCGTTCGGCGCATCGAGGCCCTGACCGCGCAGGCTGCGCGCGCCAACGCCAATCATTTCGCGCGGCTCGCCAAGGCCGGTGCGTCGGAATTGCGGGTGCCGGTCGGCGATCTGCCGGGGCGGATCACAGCGCTCCTTGATGAGCGCAAGAAACTCGAGCGCGAATTGTCCGATGTGAAGAAAAAACTCGCAATGGGCGGGGGGCAATCCGCCGACGGCGATGAAGGGGTCGAGACTATCGGCGGCGTCAAGGTCATGGCCAAGGCGCTGAGCGGCGTCGATGCCAAGGATTTGCGCAGCCTTGCCGACGAAGGAAAGAAAAAGCTCGGCTCGGGCATTGTGATTCTTATCGCCAACGACCCGGAAGGAAAGGCCGCCTTGGTGGTTGGCGTCACCGGCGACCTCACCGGCGCGAACGACGCGGTGCAGATGGTGAAAGCGGGCGTCGCCGAACTGGGCGGCAAAGGCGGCGGTGGCCGTCCGGATATGGCGCAAGGCGGCGGTCCGAACGGGGCTGCCGCTCACGCGGCGCTCGTCGCCATCAAGAAATTGATTAAGCCCGCCGTATCGCCGGGAGCCTGAACGCCGCGCTCAAATCTCGACGACCATGCCGTCGGTCGCGGTCTCAAACGGAATTTCGGCCCGGCGCGCAAGCATGTCGTCGCCCATATGCGTCAAGATAAGACGTTTCGGGCGAATTTGGTTGAGGTGACGCTCAAGCAGCGACAACGTCATATGCGTCGGCACCGGCTTGTCGCGCGTGAATGCTTCGCAAATAAACAAATCGGCTTCATGGCCCACGTCGATCAGTGAATCGGTCCATTCGGTATCGCCGGAATAGGCGATGACTTTCCCTTCCGCCTCGAACCGGAAGCCCAGGCAAGGACCGGCGCGATCGTCGTGCTTGACGTGAAACGGCGTCACCCGCAACTCGCCATGGTCGTTTCGCTTGCCGATCTCGAGCTCTTTCAGTTGCAACGGAAATTTCAATTTCAGGTCACGCGTACCGGGAAAGCCGACTTCCATGATGTCGCTAAAGCGCGATTTGAGGCTGGGCGGTCCGAGGATGGTCAGTGGACGCTCGCGATCAAGCACGAAGTTCGCTTCGAGCAGGAAAAACGGAACGCCGCCGACGTGATCGCCGTGGAAATGGGTTAGGAAGATGGTGCTGATGTCGTTGCGGTTGATCGCAAGCTTGTGCATCGCCACGACGGAACTCGCGCCGCAGTCGATCAGTACGTTGAAATCGCGTCCAACCAGATGGAAACAGGTATTGAAGCGTCCGCCCGACCCAAAGGCGTCGCCACAGCCAACGAATTGTAATTGCATGAACAGTCCCTGGGACGTGTGGTTCTGCGAACGTTGCTTGGGCCGCGAGGTTACTGTGCTGCCATTTGGCCAGACGGTCCGTGATGAAGGTCACATTGCCAGCCGTCCTGGTGGCGGCAGACCTCAGTAAGCGATTGCTTTATCAAGAGTTTTTACCTTTACCTTTTTTCACTCTATAGGATGCAATCTGATTATGTATGGAAGCGTCGTGCCCGGTTTTGCCACGATCACACCATAAACTGGCGCAATCTGCCATGCGGGCCGGCAAGTCTACGGGGATGCGGGTGTTTGTAAGGTCGTATCGTTCTGGCGTGTTCGTGGTGTTGACGATGGTGTTTGCCCTCGGCGGCTGCGCCAACAATAATTTCGATACGAGCGCTTCCTGGTTTGCGAAGCCGTTCGACGCGCTCGGCAGCAAAGGCAGCTACACCTATTCGAGTTTAACGGATAGCACCAAGGAACAGCGTCCAATCACGGCAAATGACCTGATCGACGCCAGTGGCGCTTGTCCTGCGGCGCCTGCCCCGGGGGCACTTCCGGTGCAACCACAACCCGTGTCGCAGCCGCAGCTGAAAAGCGCAAACGCTGCGGATAGCCAAGTTTCGGCCGATACGGCTTCCCTGATCGGCGGCGGTATCGCCATCGGCATGAGCGAATGCGAGGTGGTCGGCCGCTTGGGCCGGCCCACCACGATCAATTTCGGCAAGAATCCGAACGGATATCGAACCGTGTTGCTCACTTACAGCAGCGGAGCGCGGCCGGGTGACTACCGCTTCGGTGCCGGCCGGTTGACCGAGATGGACGGCATCGCAATGCCGGCGCCGCCGCCCGAAGCTTCGAAGAAAAAAATCGCGAAGAAAAAGCCGGCGAAACCCAAACCGCCGCCGAACGCCGCCGATAAAACCTAAGGCTGTGCCCGTCTTCGACGCCGACGGGCTCCGCTTGTCGGGACGATTGGCGGCGGCTATAAGCCGCGAACTTTCGCTTCGTCCGAAAATTCCAAGGGATAATTTTGATGGCCGTTGAGCGCACGTTTTCAATCATCAAACCGGATGCTACGGCGCGCAATCTCAGCGGCGCGATCAACGCGATGATCGAAAAGGCGGGACTGCGCATTATCGCGCAGAAGCGTACCTTGATCAGCCGCGCGCAAGCCGAGACCTTTTATGGCGTCCATCGCGAGCGGCCGTTTTTTCGCGAGCTGGTCGACTTCATGACATCCGGGCCGGTGGTCGTTCAGGTGCTTGAGGGGGAAAATGCGATCGTCGGGTACCGCGACCTGATGGGAGCGACCGATCCGGCAAAGGCGGCTGCGAACACCATCCGTAAGGCGTTCGCGCGGTCGATTGGCGAAAACTCGGTGCACGGCTCCGATGCAGCCGACACCGCGCAAAAAGAAATCGCGCAATTCTTCTCGGCCAACGAAATCATCGGTTGAACGACGCCACGTCGGCGATGCCGCCGGTTTCGTGAAAGCGTCCGCGTGACGCTGCTTCAATAACGTTGAGCTCGATGCAACGATGAACGCCGTACATCGACGGCGCGACGGGCCATGCTTGCGCCGTATTTGTCCGCTTGTTTTTACAGGCAATCGGATTTTGGCCTTTCAGCCGGTGCTGTCACTTGACGATACGTTGGCGACACGATCGTTTCGGACTTTCCCAAAATCTGGCTTGTGGCGCGCAGCCACCGCTTTCGACCGGCGTGCGGTTCCAGCTCAGCGTCTTCACCGCATCTTGGACTGACTGAGGAGACAGACGATGCAAAAGGGCACCGTCAAATGGTTTAATCCGACCAAAGGCTACGGGTTCATCAAGCCGGCAAGCGGCGACAAGGATGTGTTCGTCCACATTTCGGCCGTCGAACGTGCCGGTCTGCGCACCCTCAATGAGGGCCAGGAAATCGAGTACGAACTCGTGACCAATCGCGGCCGCAGCTCAGCGGAAAATCTCAAGGTGGCTTGAGCGCACTATTCGGAAAAATTCTGATCCTGTAGCCCCGGCTTAGCCGCCGGGGGCTTTTGCGTTTAGTCTGCCGGCGCTTGGCCGGTTGCGGCGGCTGGACCGATTTTGCCTTCCGCCAGCGCGCGCAACGCGCGCGGGTAAATCCGGTGCTCGATTTCGAGCACGCGTGCGGCCAACGTCGCTTCCGTGTCACCTTCACGCACTGCGACCGATTCCTGCTCCACAATCGGTCCTGCATCCATTTCCGGGACAACGAAATGCACGGTCGCACCGTGCTGCTTCGCGCCGGCTTCGAGGGCGCGCCGGTGCGTGTGCAGTCCTTTGAATTGTGGCAGCAGCGCTGGATGGATGTTCAGCATCCGCCCGCTCCAGCGGCTGACGAACCAGGGGCTTAGAAGACGCATGAAACCGGCGAGACACACCAGATCGATCCGGTGTTCCCGAAGCGTAGCGTCAAGCGCCCGCTCGAACGCCGCGCGATCCTCGCCGAACGGAGCGTGATCGACGACCGCGGTGGGAATGCCCGCGTCGCGGGCGCGCTCAAGCCCGGTGGCGTCGGGACGGTTGGATACGACCAGCGCAACCTCGGCGGGATAATCGTCGGCCTCGGCCGCCTCGATCAGCGCTGTCATGTTCGAACCCCGGCCGGAAATCAGCACCGCGGCGCGCTTGCGGGTCATAAGTCTTGCCAGGACAAGTCGAGATGTCCGCGAAATTTCACCCGCGCATCGCCGTCGGGCGCGACGATCTCGCCGAGCCGCACCGCGGTTTCCCCATTTGCCGTGAAGCGTTCGATCGCCGCGTCGGCTTCGTTGGCGGCCAGCACGACAATCATGCCGATTCCGCAATTGAATGTGCGCAGCATTTCCGGTTCGGCGACTTTTCCCGTCACCGCCAGCCATTTGAAGACCGGCAGGACCGGGACGCGGTCGAGATCGATCGAGGCGCACAATCCGGGCGGTAATACGCGCGGAATGTTCTCCGTAAATCCTCCGCCGGTGATGTGAGCGAGCGCCTTGACGGCTTTCGTCCCGCGAATTGCGGCTAGGCACGAGCGCACATACAGGCGCGTTGGAGCGAGCAAGGCTTCGCCCAGGCTGCGCGAGGGATCAAACGGAGCGGCTGCGTCCCAGGCGAGCCCGGACCCGGCGACCACGTGGCGCACCAACGAAAATCCGTTCGCGTGGACGCCCGACGCGGCGAGGCCAATCACCAGGTCGCCCGGCACGATATCGCGCCGCGGCAGCAGGCTCGCACGATCGACCGCGCCTACGGCAAAGCCGGCGAGATCATAATCGCCGTGCTGATACATGCCGGGCATTTCGGCGGTTTCGCCGCCGATCAGGGCGCAGCCGGCGTCGCGGCAGGCCGACGCGATGCCGGAAACGACGTTTGCACCCACCTGCGGGTCGAGCTTGCTGCAGGCGAAATAGTCGAGGAAGAACAGCGGTTCCGCTCCCTGCACCACCAGGTCGTTCACCGACATCGCGACCAGATCGATGCCGATGGTGTCGTGGCGCGACATCTCGATCGCGATCTTGACCTTGGTGCCGACTCCGTCGGTCGCAGCCACCAGCAGCGGATCGGAAAAGCCGGCTGCCTTCAAATCGAAGAGGCCGCCAAAGCCGCCAATCTCCGCATCCGCACCGGCACGCGCGGTCTTGCGCAGAAACGGCTTGATCAATTCCACCATGCGGTTGCCGGCATCGATATCGACGCCGGCGGCCGCGTAGCGTGCCTCTGTCACGGACGCACCAATTGTCGATGGCTCCATGCCGTAGAACGGGCGGTTCGGCGCCTCCTACGTCGGAATCGCCGGGTGCGCAAGCGCGCCGCCGCGCTTATATAATGGGGGGCAGGGATCGGGGGCACAGGTTTTGGGTATTCCAAACTTCATAACGTTGGGGCGCATCATCTTGGTGCCGATCGTGGTCTGGGCGATCACGTCCGGCGAAATGCGCGCGGCTTTTTTCCTGTTTGTGGTCGCTGGCATCAGTGACGCCGTGGACGGCTTTCTCGCCAAGCGCTTCCATATGACGAGCGAACTTGGCGCCTACATCGATCCGTTGGCCGACAAGGCGCTGATCGTTTCGATTTACGTCGCGCTTGGCATTGCCGCCGCCTTGCCGATCTCGCTGGTCATCCTGGTCGTCTCCCGCGACATCATGATCATCGCTGGCTTCATGCTTTCCTTGATGCTGGGGAAGCCGATGCCGATCAAGCCGCTGCCGGTTTCGAAAGCGAATACGCTGGCGCAAATCCTGCTCGCTACCTGGGTGTTGGCCGAATACGCATTCGGCTTGAACATTGCGCCGGTTACGGCGACCGGTGTCGGACTGGTTGCCGTCTTGACCTTGCTCTCGATCGCCTTCTATCTCGCCGAGTGGCTCCGCCACATGAATTCGTTCGGGACCGGGCACTGATCGTCCGATCGCCGCAGGGACGTGGGCTATGCGGTTCGAGCGGCTTAGTGTTGTCTGGATCGCCGCGTTCGCGGTCTTCGCCGGCCGGCGTTATCGTGCAGGTCCGATGTTTACCGGCGAGCGACCACATTGAGTGCCGTCGCTCAACGCCCGCGTCAGCTTGCGCTCGCGCTCGACCACGCCGAGAGCTATGCGCGGGAGGATTTCCTGTCGGGACCGTGCAATGAAAAGGCGCTTACGCTCGTCGACTGCTGGCCGGATTGGCCCGCCAATGCCGTCGCGCTGGTTGGGCCGGAGGGCTCGGGCAAGACCCATCTGGCCATGGTGTGGGCCTCTGCGGCGGGAGCGCGCATAACCACGGCGCGTGCGCTCACCGAAGCCGACGTGCCATCGGCGCTGGCCACCGGTGCGCTGGTCGTCGAGGATGCCGCGACAAATGCCGATGACCGGGCGTTGTTCCATTTGATCAATCTTGCGCGCGAGGAAAGCGCCTTCCTGTTGTTCACCGCGAGCGTGCTGCCGGCAAGCTGGCCGACGATGCTTCCCGATCTCACTTCGCGGCTGCGTGCGCTGCCGGTTGCGTCGCTGCAAGCGCCCGACGATGCGATATTGCGTGCCGTCCTTGTCAAATTGGCCGGCGACCGTCAGCTCGCGCTCGATGAAGCGGTGGTGGGATATCTGTCGACGCATATCGAGCGTTCGTTTGCCGCGGCAAGAGCGGCGGTCGTAGCCCTCGACAACGAAGCGCTGCGACAGCGGCGACCGGTTACGCGCGCGCTTGCCGCCGAGCTGTTCCGCGGCTGATCTTACGCCTGGTTGCGAGGCTCGTCGCTGCGGCGACGATCTCGCCGAGCGCCAAGAAATCGCGCTTGCGCGGCGACGTGCGTCGCCAGGCGAGCCCGACGATGCGGGCCGGTTGCGGCTCGACGAAACGCAACAGTTTGACGCGACCGTCGCGCGCCTCCATTTCGGCGGCGACTTCCGGCAAGAGCGTCACACCGTATCCGTTCGCCACCATCTGCATGACGGTCGCCAGCGACGTCGCGCCGAGGCTCGCCTGTGCGTCGCTGTTGGCGGTACCGCAGAACGCCAGCGCCTGGTCGCGCAGGCAATGACCTTCCTCCAGCAGGATAAGCCGACGCTGGTCGAAATCTTCCACCGCGACCCGCCGGAGCGCCGGCAGCGGATCGGACGCCGGCATCGCCAGCATGAATCGGTCCCGGAACAGCGGCAGCGTTTGCAAGTCTGGGGCATCGGTTGGCAATGCCAGCATCACCGTGTCGAGTTCGCCGGCGACGAGCTCCTCGAGCAGCGTCTTGGTTTGGGTTTCCCGTACTTCCAACCGCAGCAACGGATGTGATTTTTGCAGTTCCGGCAACGCGCGGGGCAACACGTAAGGCGCCAGCGTTGGGATGATCCCAAGACGAAGCTTGCCGGAAAGGACATCGCGGTGGCGGGCAAAATCAACGAGGTCGCGGGTTGCGGCGAGGATGTGTTCGGCGCGGCGCGCCACCTCGACGCCGATCTCGGAGAGGGCGATGTTGCCGCTCCGCCGTTCCACCAGCTCGGCTCCGATCTCGCGCTCGAGTTCTCGCACCTGCATCGACAAAGCGGGTTGGGTCACAGCGCAATCATCCGCGGCGCGGCCAAAATGCCGGTGGTGGGCGAGCGAAACCAAATATCGAAGCTGGCGCAAAGTAATCACGCCGATAAGTTATACTTATCGCATCGAGTAGGCAATACGATTAGACCTGATCGGTAGTCGGCGCTAGATATCCGGCAACGCCCGTCAGATCCGCCGGCAATCCGCAATCTGCGGCGGTAGCGGTTCGACTTGAAGACAACGGCAACACCGGATCGGAGAAAAACATGGACGCAAAAACCGACGACAAGGCAGCGGGTAAGTGCCCGTTTTCCCAAGGGCACTCGAACCGTGAATGGTGGCCGGGCCAGCTGAGCTTGCAGGGTCTTCACACGAATTCCTCCCTGTCCAATCCGATGGGCAAGGAGTTCAACTACGCCAAGGAATTCAAGACCCTCGATCTGAAAGCCGTCATCAAGGAGTTGCGAGGACTGATGACGGACTCGCAGGCGTGGTGGCCTGCCGACTTCGGTCACTACGGCGGACTGTTCATCCGTTTGGCGTGGCACAGCGCTGGCACGTATCGCATCGCTGACGGCCGCGGTGGCGCCGGTGCGGGTCAGCAGCGTTTTGCACCGCTCAACAGCTGGCCGGACAACGTAAACCTCGACAAGGGCCGCCGGTTGCTGTGGCCGATCAAGCGGAAATACGGCCGAAAAATCTCCTGGGCCGACCTGATGGTCCTCGCCGGCAACGTTGCGCTGGAGTCGACGGGCTTCAAGACGTTCGGTTTTGCCGGCGGTCGCGCCGATGTCTGGGAACCTGAGGAGCTTTACTGGGGTCCCGAAGGGACTTGGCTCGGTGACGAACGCTATAGCGGCGAACGCCAGCTGCAAAATCCGCTTGGCGCTGTGCAGATGGGACTGATCTACGTCAATCCGGCGGGACCAAACGGCAAGCCGGATCCGGTCGCCGCAGCTAAGGACATCCGCGAAACCTTCTTCCGCATGGCAATGAACGATGAAGAGACCGTCGCGCTGATTGCCGGCGGCCATTCGTTCGGCAAGACCCATGGCGCCGGCGATCCTTCATTGGTCGGGGTGGAGCCGGAAGGCGCTGCGCTTGAGGATCAGGGCCTCGGCTGGAAGAGCAAGCATGGCAGCGGCTTCGGGGCGGATACCATCGGCGGCGGCCCGGAAGTCACCTGGACGCAAACGCCGACCAGATGGAGCAACCACTTTTTCAAGAACCTGTTCGAAAACGAATGGGAGCTGACGCAGAGCCCGGCCGGCGTTCCGCAGTGGAAGGCGAAAAATGCCGCCGCCACGATCCCGGACGCTTTCGACAAATCGAAGAAGCATGTGCCGACCATGCTGACCACGGACCTCGCACTGCGGATGGATCCTGCTTACGAAAAAATCTCGCGGCGGTTTTTCGAACATCCGGATCAGTTTGCGGACGCGTTCGCGCGTGCGTGGTTCAAGCTCACCCATCGCGATATGGGTCCGATCCAGCGCTATCTCGGCCCGCTGGTGCCGAAGGAGACACTGATCTGGCAGGATCCGATCCCCAAACTCGATCACCCGCTGATCGGCAAGCCGGATATCGCCGCTCTGAAGACGAAGATTCTCTCGTCCGGTCTTTCGGTTTCGCAGTTGGTCTCGACGGCGTGGGCTTCGGCGTCGACGTTCCGTGGCTCCGATAAGCGCGGCGGCGCGAACGGCGCGCGTATTCGGCTTAGCCCGCAGAAGGATTGGGAGGTCAACCAGCCGGCCGATCTGGCGAAGGTCCTTAAGAAACTCGAAGCGATCCAAATGGCTTTCAACAAGGGCAAGAAGAAGGTCTCGCTCGCCGATCTGATCGTTCTGGGTGGTTGCGCAGCCGTCGAGAAGGCCGCCAAAAAAGCCGGGCACGACGTCAAGGTTGCCTTCACGCCTGGCCGGATGGACGCATCGCAGGATCAGACCGACGTCGACTCCTTCAAGCCGCTCGAACCGGTTGCCGACGGCTTCCGCAATTATTTCCGCGGCAAGTCGCTGATGTCGCCGGAGGAGGCGTTGATCGATCGGGCGCAATTGCTCAGGCTGAGCGCGCCCGAGATGACGGTGTTGGTCGGCGGTTTGCGTGTGCTGGGCGCCAATGCCGGTCAGTCCAAGCGCGGCGTTTTCACCACGAAGCCGCAGACGCTGACGAACGACTTCTTCGTCAACCTGCTCGACATGGCGACGGAGTGGCAGCCGGCCGGCGAGGACACTTACGAAGGCCGTGACCGGACGACGAAGGCGCCCAAGTGGACCGCGACCCGCGTCGACTTGATCTTCGGTTCGCACTCGCAACTGCGCGCGCTTGCGGAGGTGTATGCCTCCGGTGACGCAAAGGAAAAGTTCGCGCAAGACTTCGCGGCGGCGTGGGTCAAGGTGATGAACGCCGATCGCTTCATCGTTGCCTGATCGCTTCCGAAAACGTTCGGGTCGCCGAAGAAGTTAAGCTATTATCCGTAAGGCGAAACGGCCGGATAGGGTCCGGCCGTTTTCGTTTCGCGAGCCCGGCCGATGGAGGGGGTGGCCGGCGACCGGCGTGATACAAATTATTGATTTTTATGAGTTATTGTCTTTAACGAGCAGCTATCCGGGAGATGCAGCCCGGCTAGGCTTGACGGAGCGATGGCCCGCCGCGTTATCTCACTCCAAGGCGTCATAGGATCGGTACCGCGTGCGGTGAGGGTGACGGCGGCGGAATCAGGAGTAGTCATGGCCGATCGCGGCCAAGCCACAGCCGTTGCGTTCGAAAGCAGCCAGGCACGGCGGCTCGTTGCGCCCGTGCGGCTCGCCGAGCCGGCCGAAAAACATCCGACTTCGGAATTGGCATCGAGCTCCGACCGCTTCATCAATCGGGAATTATCCTGGCTTAATTTCAACCGCCGCGTTCTCGAAGAATCCACCAATCGCGAGCACCCGCTGCTCGAACGGTTGAAGTTTCTGTCGATCTCGGCGAACAACCTCGACGAATTTTTCATGGTGCGAGTCGCCGGCCTTCGGGCCCAGGTGCGTGCCGGCATCGGCACCAAAAGCCCGGACGGTTTGACGCCGGCTGAGCAGCTGACGCGTATCGCCGAAAGCGTCGTGCTTCTCGTTCAGGACCAACAGGCGCAGTGGCTTGAACTGCGCGCGGCGCTGGCGCAGGCCGGCATCGTTCTGATCGACGGCCCCGACGTCGCTAAATCGGAAAAAGCGTGGCTCGAAGACTACTTTCTTTCGCACATCTTTCCGCTGCTGACGCCGCTAGCGGTCGATCCGGCGCATCCGTTCCCCTTCATTCCCAATCTCGGCTTTTCGATCGCGCTCCAGCTTGCGCGGGCTAAGGACGGCAAAGCGATGAACGCTTTGATCCGCATGCCCAACCGTATCGAGCGTTTCGTGCGGCTGCCGCAGGCGGGTGAGGGTGGCGCAGCGCGCCTGATTTCGGTCGAAGGCGCCACCAGTCTGTTTATCGGTAAGCTGTTCCCCGGCTACACGGTAAAGGGTTTGGGCGCATTTCGCGTCACTCGCGACTCCGAGCTGGAAATCCTCGAAGAGGCCGAAGACCTGGTGCGGCTGTTTGAAACCGCGCTGAAGCGGCGGCGCCGCGGGTTGGTGATCAGGCTCGACATCGAGGCAGACATGCCGTCGGAGTTGCAGCGCTTTGTCCAGCGCGCGCTCGGCGCCACCGATGACAGCGTGTTCAAGGTCGACGGCGTCCTGGCGCTCGGTGAAATGTCGCAAATCGCCAAGCTCGACCGGCCCGACCTCGAATTTGTACCGTACACGCCCCGTTATCCCGAACGTATCCGCGATCACGGCGGCGATTGCTTCGCCGCCATTCGGCAAAAGGACCTCATCGTCCACCATCCTTACGAGTCGTTCGACGTGGTGGTGGACTTCCTCCATCAGGCGATGCTCGATCCGAACGTCGTTGCGATCAAGCAGACGCTCTACCGCACGTCCGCCGACTCTCCCATTGTCAGGACGCTTGCCGAAGCCGCCGAAGCCGGCAAGTCGGTCACCGCGGTGGTCGAGCTCAAGGCGCGCTTTGACGAGGAGGCCAACATCCGGTGGGCGCGCGACCTGGAGCGCGCCGGTGTGCAAGTGGTCTACGGCTTCATTGAACTCAAGACCCACGCCAAGCTGTCGCTGGTCGTCCGCCGCGAGGGCTCGGCGCTTGCTTCATACGTGCATGTCGGCACCGGCAACTATCATACGTTAACGGCGCGCATCTACACCGACCTGTCGTTCTTCACCGCCGATCCGGTCATCGCCCGCGACGTCGCGCGCGTGTTCAATTTCGTGACCGGTTATGCCGAACCCGCCGAACTGGAACGGATGGCGGTTTCGCCGCTGACTTTGCGCAAACGCATGGTCGAACACATCGACCAGGAAATCGCCCAGGCCAAAGCCGGCCGCCCGGCGGGAATCTGGATGAAGATGAATGCGCTGGTCGATCCCGACATCATCGACGCGCTGTACCGAGCTTCCAGCGCCGGTGTGGCGATCGAACTTGTGGTCCGCGGCATTTGCTGCCTGCGTCCGGGCGTACCGGGACTGTCGGAAAATATCCGGGTCAAGTCGATTGTCGGACGCTTTCTCGAACACGGCCGTATCTATTGCTTCGGCGCCGGCCACAGCCTGCCGCATCCCAAGGCCGCGGTTTACATCTCCTCCGCCGACATGATGCCGCGCAATCTCGATCGGCGGGTTGAAGTGCTCTGCCCGATCCTTAATCCGACCGTGCATGAGCAGGTACTCGACCAGATCATGGTGGCGAACTTGAAGGACAACGAACAAAGCTGGCAGCTACTGGCTGACGGTACCTCTTCCCGCATCAAGCCCGGCGGGCAGGAGGACAAATTCAATGCCCACACCTATTTCATGACCAATCCAAGCTTGTCGGGGCGGGGTAAGTCACCCAAGGATTCCAGTCCCCGGCTGCCGCACCGCGCCGAGCGGACCTGAGCGGAAAACTTTGGTTCAACCCCTGCGCTGAAGTGCAAAGATGAGCCGTGCCCTAGAAGTATCCGGACGCCTCGGTGACGGTCCGCCGCTTGCCGTCGTCGATATCGGCTCGAATTCAGTGCGGCTTGTGGTCTACGAGGGACTTTCACGCAGCCCGACCGCGCTGTTCAACGAGAAGGTGCTGTGCGGTCTCGGCCGCGAGGTACAGACCACCGGCTTGCTCGCGGCCGATGCGGTCGAGCAGGCTTTGTCATCGCTCAAACGCTACCGGGCCCTATGCACGACGATGGGCGTGCAGAAGGTGCTCGCGATCGCTACCGCCGCCTGCCGTGACGCTAAGAACGGACGCGCCTTCATCAGCCTCGCCGAGCAGATCATTCAAACAAAAATCGAAGTTCTGTCCGGCCAGCGCGAGGCGGAGTTGACCGCGCTCGGCGTGATCTCCGCGGTGCATCAGGCCGACGGCGTGGTCGGCGACCTTGGCGGTGGCTCGCTTGAGCTCGTCAACGTTCACGGTACGCGATCGGGACGCGGCTTGACCCGGCCGCTCGGCGGTCTGGCCCTGGTCGACATTTCCTCCAGGTCGCTCAAGAAGGCCGATAAATACGTGAAGAAAACGCTCGGCGCTCTGCCGATGCTCAAAGGATGCAGGGATCGCACCTTTTATGCGGTCGGCGGCACTTGGCGCGCGTTGGCACGGCTGCACATGTGGCAAACCGGATATCCGCTGCATGTGATGCACGGCTACACCATTGCCGCCGATGAAGCGCTGGAATTCGCCCGTTTGGTGCACCGGGTCGACGTCAACACGCTGGCCAACATCGAAGTGGTGAATAACGCCCGTCGTCCGCTGCTTCCCTACGCCGCGCTCGTGCTCGATCACGTGCTGCGCGTTGGCAAGCCGCGGCAAGTGACCTTTTCGGCGCTCGGCGTTCGCGAAGGGTTGCTGTATTCGCTGCTCAAGAAAAAAGAGAAAAGGAAAGACGCGCTCATCGAAGCGGCGCGCGATTTCAACTATTTGCGCTCCCGCTCGCCGCGCCACGGCGAAGAATTGATCGATTGGACCGATCGCTTCATGGCGTCGTCCGGTCTCGATGAAACGGCCGAGGAACGCAGGCTTCGTCATGCGGCGTGTCTGTTGGCCGATATCGGCTGGCGGGCGCATCCGGATTATCGGGGTGAACAGTCGCTCAATATCATCGCCTATGGCGGTTTCACCGCCATCGATCATCCGGGCCGGGCCTACCTGGCGCTGGCCGTGTTTTATCGGCATGTCGGATTGGTCATCGACGACGAGTTGTCGCCGCGGCTGCGCGAGCTTGCTTCGACGCGCATGATCGATCGCGCGCGGGTGCATGGTGCCGCGATGCGACTCGCTTATGTGATTTCAGCGGCCATGCCCGGCGTGCTGCCGAAAACCCGACTTGGCGTCGAGCGGCACCGGCTCGCACTAAGGCTTCCCGGCGAATTCGCGGCGTTGGGCGGAGATCGGGTGCTCAACCGGTTGCGAGCACTCTCCCGGCTGATCGGGCGCGAGCCGGTGATGCTGCTGGGTTAGTCGTATCGCGCGGGCGCGTTGCCTAACGCGCAATGTTCGGGTTGAATGGCGCGCTTTGCCGTAAGCGGCACCCCAGGGGAGGGGATCCATGGAAAATCTTAAGCGGTTTTTTGCTGTAATCGCGGTCATTTCGGTTCTGAATGGAATTGGGCTTCTGCTGGCTCCGAATGCCGTGTTGGGCACCTACGGCATTCCACCCGGTCCCGGCGCGGTCCTGGGCTTTCGATTGCTGGGCCTGACATTGATCGAGTTCGGACTCATCAATTGGTTCGTTCGGGCCTCGCACGACTGGACGGCGCTGCGCGGTCTGTTGATTGGCGGTACTGTCGGCTACGCCCTCGGCTTTGTGGTTTCGCTTTGGGCGACGCTGAGCCACCTTATGAATCCGGCCGGCTGGGTTCTGGTGCTGACCTACGCCATTCTGCTGCTGGGCTACGTTTACTCGCTATGGTCCGGTACGAAGAAATTCGGCGGCACCTAGTGGTCCGATTCTAACATTCGCATCCGTGTCCGGCACCCTCTCGTGCGAATGTTAGAATCAAAAGGACCACTAGCAATATGAGTCCTAGTGGAGCTTTGGATCTGACATTCGCTTCACGAGGTCTGCCGCTAGGTGGGTAGCGAATGTCAAATCCGCTCCACTAGTCTGCGGTTCGACCCCGAAAGAAAAACGATCAGCCGCGCTCGACGGCAGCGACTCTGCCTTTTTCAATGGCGAGCGCCAGGTCGCCGTGCTTGAGCGCGAGCGCTTTTTCGCCGAATAGCTCGCGCCGCCACCCGTGCAGCGCCGGTACCTCCGCCTGATCGTTGGCGGCAATGCGTTCCAGATCGTCGACGGTGGCAATGACTTTGGCGGCGACGTGATGCTGCTCCGAAATCATCCGCAGCAGCACCTTGAGCAATTCGACTACTGCGGTGCCGTTCGTGGACGTCGGCATCCGCGCGATATGAGGCAGCGTTTTCATATCGCGCGCGAGCCCGCTGGCGACCGCCGCGACGATGGCTTCGCCCCAACGCGAACGTTCGAAACCCTTCGGTAGCGACCGCAAATTCTTCAGCCGCTCGGTGGTGGTCGGCGCCTGCACCGCGATGTCGGCGAGGACGTCGTCCTTAACCACCCGGGAGCGCGGTACATCGCGCGACTGTGCTTCGCGCTCGCGCCAGGCTGCGACTTCGATCAGCACGGCAAGTTCTTTCGGCTTGCGTACGCGGGCCTTGAGCCGCCGCCAGGCGTTTTCCGGATCCATCCGGTAGGTGTCGGCCGACGTCAGCACGCTCATTTCTTCCTGCACCCAGTCGACGCGCCCGCGCCGTCCGAGGTCATCGACCAGCGCCAGATAAACGTCGCGCAAATGCGTCACGTCGGACACCGCGTAGGTTAGCTGTGCCGCGGACAGCGGCCGCCGGGTCCAGTCGGTGAAGCGGTGGGATTTGTCGAGCGCGTCGCCGGTGATGCGTTGAACGAGCTGGTCGTAGGAAATGGAATCGCCGTAACCGAGCACCATGGCGGCGACCTGGGTATCGAAAATCGGCTGCGGGATAAGCTTGGCGAGATGCCAGACGATTTCGATGTCTTGCCGCGCGGCATGGAACACCTTCATCACTTTCTCGTCCGCCATCAGCGTGAAGAAAGGCGCCAGATCGATGCCGGGAGCGAGCGCATCGACCACGACCGCCTCCTCGGTTGACGCCATCTGCGCCACGCAAAGCAGCGGATAGTAGGTGGTTTCGCGCAAGAATTCGGTGTCGACGGTGACGAAGGGGTGCGCCGCCATGCGTTGGCAGACGGCGGCGAGCTCCGACGTCGAGACGATTGGCGCAATCGCGGCTTTGGTGGCGGAATCGGACATCATTCGGGCCGGTAGTTTGGTGCAGGGGCGATGCGGGTGGCAAGGGCCGCAATAGCTGCCGCCACGCCGCTAAGTGAACTTTTTCATCTGGATGAATTCCCACGGGCTCGGCATGACGCCCACCGGCACTTCGATGACGGTGGGTCCGTCGCGATGCGCGAAAGCGCGCCGCAATGCCGCGCGCAGCTCCTCCGGTCCGCTGGCGCGCACGGCTTCGGCGCCAAAACTCTTGGCGAAAAGCACGAAGTCGGGATTGGCAAGGTCGCTCCCGATCAGCCGGTTGCCGAAGCGTTCTTGCTGGATGCGCCGCACATTGCCGAAAGCGCTGTCGTTGAAAATCACGGTGACAAGCGGAATGCGGTGGAGCATGGCGGTCGCAAGCTCGTTGGCCGTGAACATAAACCCGCCGTCACCCGATATCGCCACGACCGGCACGTCGGGTCGGGCGTTTTGCGCGCCGAGCGCGGTGGCAAAACCCCAGCCGAGATTGTCCTGGTAACCCGGAGAAAGGAACGTGCGCGGCTTGTACACCGGAAACGCCAAGCGCGCCGCGAAGCCGAGCTGGGTGACCTCATCGACAAAAATGCCGTCCTCGGGCAGCTCGGCACGTATGGCTTCGAGGAAAGCGATTTGAGGCGCGAGCTTCTCGAGACGCCGCCGCCATTTCGCCTGTCGCTCCTGCATTTCCGCACGGCGAGACGTGCGTTCGCCATTGTACGCCGGCAATTCCGCGAGCAATGTCTGCAAAATCGGTTTGGCGTCGCCGGTCAGCGCGACCTTCGGCTTGCGCCGGCGACTGTGCTCCGTGCGATCGGCATCGATGCGAATGACGGTGAGATCGCGGCGGACTCCCCATTGCTCAAATTGGATCAAGAGCCGCGTGCCGATGCCGAGCACGACGTCGGCTTCGCCCCACAGATCATGGCCAAGCGGCAGCGTCACGCTTAACGGGTCGCGGCTGTCGAGCACGCCGCGGCCGCGTCGATAGCCGAGCACCGGCGCTTGCAGCATGGCCGACAGCGCCGTGACTTCGGCGGCGGCATCCTGAGCACCACCGCCGCAAATAATCAGCGGACGCTTCGCGGCGCCAAGCAGCTTGGCGGCGCGCCGGACCGCATCGGTGTCGATCTTCACCGCGGGCGGGGGCAGCGGCGATTGCAGCAGCACCGGAGCGGATTTTCCCCACACATCGATGGCGCATTCGAGTGCGGCGGGTCCCGGGCGGCCGGTGTGCATCGCCCGCAGCGCCAGCGCGGTGGCGCGGGACGCTTGTTGCGGACTACGGATCAGCTCCGCATGGTCGACAAGCCGCTTGATGATGCCTTGCTGGTCGCGGATTTCGTGCAGATGGCCGAAGCCTCGGCCGATATCGGCGTCGGGAATCTGACCGACCAGCGCCAGCACCGGCGCGTTCATCGAGTAAGCGGTTAGGAGCGCTGCCGCCGAATTGAGAAGTCCCGGTCCCGGCACCACGGCGTAAGCCTGCGGCTTACCGGTCGCCAGCGCTGCGCCGAGCGCCATGTAAGCGGCGCCCTGCTCGTGGCGCGTATGCACCGTACGTAAGCGGTCGGAGACCTTGAATAGCGCGTCGAACAGGACGTCGTTCTGAAACCCCGGCAGCGCGTAGATCGTATCGAGGCCGTGCCCGATCAGCGTTTCGACCACCGCCTCGGCGGCCGTCATCGGCGCAGCCGAAGGCCGCTTGGGCGTCTTCTTTTTCTTCATGTTCAGTCCTTGCGCCGGGAAGTGTGCAGATCGGCGGGCGTTCTGTCGAGACTTTCCCCCTGACCGGCCCCGGCGCTTGACAAGTCGGTGCCGCCGATGTGGTTGTGCGCCACCTTTTCACTCCTATTTCGGTCGGGCGGAATTAAGCATGCATCGCTACCGCAGCCATAAATGCGGCGAACTTCGAGCAACCGACATCGGCAGTGAGGTTCGCCTCTCCGGCTGGTGCCATCGCATCCGCGACCACGGCGGCGTGCTGTTCATCGACCTACGCGACCATTACGGCTTGACGCAGGTGGTGGCCGATCCGGACAGCCCGGCATTCAAGGTCGCCGAGACGTTGCGTTCCGAGTGGGTGGTGCGCGTCGACGGCAAGGTGCGGCGCCGGCCGGACGGTACCGAGAATTCTGAGCTGCCGACCGGCGCCGTCGAGGTCTACATCAGCGAAATCGAGGTGCTGGGCCGGGCCGCCGAATTGCCGCTGCCGGTTTTCGGCGATGCCGATTATCCCGAGGACATCAGGCTTCGCTACCGTTTCCTCGATCTGCGCCGCGAGCATTTGCACAACAACATCATCAAGCGCGGTCAAATTATCGATTCGCTGCGCCGGCGCATGAAGGAGCAGGGCTTCTTCGAGTTCCAGACGCCGATCCTCACCGCGTCGTCACCGGAGGGCGCGCGCGACTATCTGGTGCCGTCGCGGCTGCATCCGGGAAAATTCTACGCGCTGCCGCAGGCGCCGCAGCAATTCAAGCAATTGATCATGGTTTCCGGCTTCGATCGCTACTTCCAGATCGCGCCCTGCTTTCGCGACGAGGACGCGCGTGCCGATCGCTCGCCCGGCGAGTTCTACCAGCTCGATTTGGAGATGAGCTTTGTCACCCAGGACGACGTGTTCGACGCAGTCGAGCCGGTGATCCGCGGCGTGTTCGAGGAGTTCGGCGACGGCAAAAAAGTCACGCCGAAATTTCCGCGCATTCCTTATAGCGAGGCCATCGGCAAATACGGCACCGACAAGCCGGATCTGCGCAATCCGATCGAAATGCAGGACGTGTCGGACATTTTTCGCGGCTCGGGCTTCAAGATCTTCGCCCGCATCCTTGAGACCAACGCGAAGGGCGCCGTCTGGGCGATCCCCGCGCCAAAGGGCGGCTCGCGTGCATTCTGCGACCGGATGAATTCCTGGGCGCAAGGCGAGGGCCAGCCGGGCCTCGGTTATATTTTCTTCTCTAGACATATTCCGACGGTTGAGCCGACAAAAACTGATCCGGCGACCGGCGCTAAAATGACCAGTGTCCAATTCGATGAAGACCGGGAGCATCCAGTTGGTCGAGGCCCGGTTGCCAGCAATCTCGGACCGGAACGCACCGAAAAGCTGCGGGCGCAGCTTGGGCTCAAGGATGGCGACGCGGTGTTCTTCGTCGCCGGTGAACCCGAGAAATTTTACAAATTCGCCGGCGCCGCGCGGACTAAAATTGCCGAAGACTTAAACCTGATCGACAAGGACCGCTTCGATCTGTGCTGGATCGTCGATTTTCCGATGTACGAATGGAACGAGGAAGAGAAGAAGATCGACTTCTCCCACAATCCATTCTCGATGCCGAACATGCCGGCCGAGGAGTTTCTTGGACTCGATGCAGCCGAACGCGACAAGGTGCTGTCGCTGAAAGCCATCCAATACGACATTGTCTGCAACGGCGTTGAGCTTTCTTCCGGCGCGATCCGCAATCATCGGCCCGACGTGATGAAGAAAGCTTTCGCCATCGCCGGCTATGACGAGAGCGTACTGGAGCAGAAATTCGGCGGCATGCTGCACGCCTTGTCGCTCGGCGCGCCGCCGCATGGCGGCATCGCGCCCGGCATCGACCGCATCGTCATGCTGTTGTGCGGCGAAGACAATCTGCGCGAGGTGGTGCTGTTCCCGATGAACCAGCGGGCCGAAGATTTGATGATGGGGGCGCCATCGGAGGCGACCGCCAAGCAGTTGCGCGAACTGCACATCCGCGTCGTCACTCCCGGACCGGCATAACGCTGCACGTGTTTCATTCGGCGGCGAGCCTCATCGGCGCTTCGCACAGCGCGGCGAGCGAGGCGTCGTATTCCGCCTGCATGCGTTTTCGCCGCATCAGTCGCAAAACGAGCCGAAGCTCGCCCAATACGTCAAGCGAAAGACGCGTGCCGCCGCCGAGCGCGCAGGCAATCTGGAAGGCTTTGCGTTCTTTTCGCCACCAGCGTTCGACGGCGACGGTTGCGCCATTCAGGTCGTATCCAGCCAGCATCATCGCGCGCGCGCCATAGCGGGCACGCAGGGTAGGGTGACCGGGAGGGAGCCGCAGCAAGCGCTCGATGCGAATCTTGAAGCTACTGACGACCGCTGCATCGTCAAAGGCCGTCTCGATTTCGGCGAGCGCGATCGCCATCGCCGGCATGCCCTGGGCGCGAGCGGCGGCAGTGGCGCGGCGAATGCGGGCGGTCTCGCGCGCATGGCGTGGCAAACGCGCATTCGGGCGCGTTTCGGCGGAGGGCATCGGGAACCGTTTTGGCTTGCTTTGGGCGCATCCCGGCATTCGGGACGCGCGCGCTTCATGTAACTCAAACTGTGACGACGGTCAAGGCTGCGACACAATATCTGTGACGAGCGGCGACAGCCTGGGTGCAGGCAGCGACTCAGGGTCAACGGTAGAAGCGGCCGTCGATGCTGATGTTTCGGCGTCGTCGTTGGCTGGAAAAGCCGGTGCCCGCTCAGATCAGTTTGAGGCAGCAGAGAACCTTGCCGACGATCTCAAGCTCGTTGAGCGAGATTTCCTCACTCGGATGATTCGGATTGTCGGAAATCACCTTCACCCGGGTCGGACGCGAGGAGCGCACCACCTGCAAACGTTTGATGACGATGCTCTGGAAGGTGTCGCGAATGCCATAAAGGCCGTCCGGCGTCGGGGTCTTGTGTCCGGTGTCGACGATGACCCGTTCGCCCGACATGATGGTCGGCGCCATGCTGTCGCCGCTGGTGTCGAGCACCAGCAGGCGGGCCGCCGAGGTGTGCAGCTGCTCGCGCACGAAACTCGCAGGAAACAGCCATCCTTCGGGCTTAAGTGGGTCGGCATGCCGGCCGTCCTTGCGCATTTCGCGGGCCGGTGTCCCGCCGCCGCCCAAGCCGGCGCGGGTGTCGAGCTCGGGCACCTGTCCGGGCGACGGGCCGAACGGCTCGTCCTGGCCCGCTTCTTCGCGCAACACATCGCTTGATTCGATATGCCCGCTGCCAGTGCCGGGATAACGCCCCCACAGCAGCATCTGCTCGGGGGTGTAGCCGAGGTGGCTGGCAAACGGCTTCAAGTGATCGAGGCGCAGCCGAATCTGGCCGCTCTCAAGCCGCGACAATTGTTGCTTCGAAATGCCCGAAAGCCGCACCAACTCGGAGCGCGACATGCGGCGCGCTTCGCGCGCGTGGTAAAGCCCGCTCTTCGGTGGGGCAGCCCGAATCCGACGTGCCATGGGGCGAATTGTCACCAATCCAGTGTAGGGCAACCAGCTTCTAAAATGGTGACTTGACGGTCACTATTCAAGAGACTATAGTCATATTCAGTGACGACCCCAATGGGGCTTTTCCGTCCTTCACCCTCTGAGAGCCGGCGGCGGCCAACGCCGCCGAATGGAGTCGCTCGTCATGCGAGGCGAATCGTGGCCGGCCGAACAAATTGAATTGCTGAAACGACTGTGGGCGGCCGGCGAAACGGCTGTCGTCATCGGCGAGCGCCTTGGCGGCAAGTCGCGCTCGGCAGTGTTGGGAAAAGTCTTTCGGCTTCGGCTCGATGCCGAGCCGGCCGGCGGCAGGAAGAAGAGGGCCGCAACGGCCGGTCAGCATTCCGCGGCTCCATCGCGCCGGCGGCGCCGGCAAATCAAGCCGCCGCCAATCGCTCCGAAGCCGCTCACGCAGCACAAATCTTTGCTGGAGCTTACCAATGCGACGTGTCGCTGGCCGCATGGGCGGCCCGGCGCGCCAAATTTTTTCTTCTGCGGCTTACCGGAAGCGGACCTGGAGCAGGGGATACCCTACTGCGCTAAACACATGCGCCGCGCCTATTCGCCGGCGATCAGCGTCGGCATCGCGCGGCCGGCCACGCAATTTCATGCGCGTGCGGCCGGACGGTGATCGCGGTGAAATCCGGCGAACCGCCTGACCGCATCGTTCAACCCGGCGCGCGAGTTGCGCCGCTGCCCGAGCGTGCCGCCGTGGCGGCGCGGGCGGAGTTGCGCGGGGATCGTGCCGGTATCCTGGGCGCCATCGGCATGTCCGCGCTGTCCGGTTCGCGGCTGGCGTCGGCGCGCCGCGTGCACGATCATTGGTCGCTCCTCGCCGTCATGGAGCGACTGGAAGAAGCTTTTCGCGTGCTGGCGCGTCTGCCAATCACCACGCGTCCGCGCGGCTACGTCAATTCGATGCCTTACTACGTTTGCGATCGTGGCGATCTCAACGCGCAGCTCGAGACACGCGAGCTCGAACGCATGGCGCAGTTACGCAATCGCGTCCGCATTCCGCCGACACCGGCCGAGGTCGCCCGAATGGAGGAGGCGCTGCACTGGCCGGCCGCGTTTCTGTCCGGCGCGGAATTTCATCACGTTGCGCGCGCGGTCAACCTGGGGTCGCTGTGGTCGGCGCTTGATAGCGACATCGATGCCGGCCTGAAACGGATTAAGCTCACCCGGCGCACTTTCAACGTCCGCAAGTTGCAAGGTTTGCGCATCATTTTGCGGGAGCTGGTTCGCCGGCGCGTCCCGATCCGATGAACCCGCTTGGTACCCGAGTCGATGCCGGACCCGACCGGCCGATCAGCCACGCCGATTTGCACGCCGATATGGTCATCGCCTATTGCGAAGGTCTGAGGCTCGCTGCAATCGCTTGGGTCGCCGATCCGGCCGGCAGCCGCTTGGCTGCGCTCTCGGCCGATGTTGCCATCCGGACGCCGCAGACTGAGCCAGCACGCTGGTGGTGCCGGCGCATGAATGACGCCGAGCGCATCGCCGCTGCGGCGACGCGGGCGATGGTCCGCCACGCCGCCAACGCTCGCGCGTGCCGCGCTCCGACAACGATTCAATGCGCCGCAGCCGTTGCCGCGGCAGCGAAACGCCACAACGTCGCGCTCCACGCGGAAGCGGATATTCTCGCCGACGCAGAAACAATCATCGCCCGCGTTACTGCCGAGTTCGAGCGTTTTCGCGGCACCGGCGAGCTGAAGGCGATCAATCAATCCTATCGCCGCTTGCGGCTTGACGCCTTGGAGCGCGGTGAAAAAATGCCGCCCTATGGGCAATGGCTCAATAAATACCGGGTGAATCTGGTGCGCGATCTCGCCGCGGCGCTAAGGTGACTCTGAGAATCAAAGCGAGTGCGCGCGTGCCGCGCCGTTGCGCGACGATTTTCTCCGCTTCTCGACAAAAATTTATTGCGCCGGAAATTCCGGCACATTGCGCAGCATCGGCCGCTGGCGCGGCGCTCGCCGGTTTGACAGCGACGCTTTGATCCGGCATTTCATCGCGTGCATGCGGGCCTTGCAGAACTGCGCCCGCCGCTCCCTGCAAGTTTCTTTTCGATCCGAGCGCGGTTGCCGACGGCGACCGCGCCTGTCGGTCGTTCCGGAATGAAAGACGCTGTTCTTTCGTCCTACCCATGAGGAATCCGCACTGTGAGCATGATTGGAAAAGTGAAGTTTTATAACGAGACCAAAGGCTTTGGATTCTTCGTGCCGGATGACGGATCGGGCGACGTCTTTGTGCATCGCTCCGAGTTGCCGCCCGAAGTCAGATCGCTTTACGAAGGCCAAGCCGCCAGTTTCGACGTTGAGAAGACCACCCGCGGCCTGCGCGCCGTGAACATCAAGCTCGGATGAGCCATCGTTAGCACATAGCGTTCGCACGATCCTGATCGTTGTCTTGGGCTTTGAGATGACAACCATCAAGAAAATGGCGGACGCGAATGCCAGACGATGCCAATCCACCGGTGGTGGTGCCGCGTGCGTCGCAATTTCGGTTCACGCCGCGGCAGCAAGAAGCCAAGCGGCTTCTGCAAACGCAGCGGCACACGTTGCTGGTCGGCGGCTCGCGATCGGGCAAGACGACCTTGCTGGTGCACGAGATCGCCGAGAGAGCGCTGCGCGCCAAGAATTCGCGCCACGCCATTTTGCGCCTGCACGCCAATGCCGCACGCGCGTCGGTGGCGCTCGACACGTTGCCGAAGATATTTCGATTGGCGTTTCCCGGCCGGCGGCTCAAGCGGCATCGTGCCGAGGGCTATTTTTCGCTGGAGAACGGGTCGGAGATCTGGATCGGCGGGCTCGGCGATCAGGACCAGGTGGAGAAAATTCTCGGCAAGGAATATTCCACCATCCTTTTAAACGAAGTCTCGCAAATCCCGTATGCGTCAGTGCTGGTGGCGCTGACCCGGCTGGCGCAGGTGGTGGAAGGCCTGCGGCAAGCCGCTTATTACGACCTCAACCCGACCAACAAGGGGCATTGGACCAACATTCTGTTCGGCGAGAAGCGCGATCCGATTTCGCGCACACCGCTCGCCGATCCCGAGCATTACGCGCGGATGTTTCTTAATCCGGGCGACAATGCCGAAAACCTCTCGGCGGAGTATCTGGACAGCCTGCGCAACCTGCCGGAGCGGCAGCGCAAACGATTCTTCGAAGGCGCTTATATCGACGATCTCGACGGCGCGCTGTTCAACTACGAAAGCATTGCGCGCGGCCGTGTCGCCGAGTTTGCGCTTGAACGCCGCCGCCGCGTGGTGGTGGCAGTCGATCCATCCGGCGCTGCCGGCCGTGACGACGAGCGGGCCGACGAGATCGGCATCGTCGTTGCTGCGCGCGGCGACGACGGCCACGCTTACGTGCTGGCCGACCGTTCGTTGCGTGACGGTCCGGCGGCTTGGGGCCGCGCGGCGGTGCAGGCGTATAACGAGTTCGCGGCCGACCGGATCGTCGCCGAGGAGAATTTCGGCGGCGAGATGGTCCGCTTTGTTATCCGCGCCGCCAATCCGCACGCGCCGGTGCAGGTGATCTCGGCTTCACGCGGCAAGGCGCTACGGGCGGAGCCGGTTTCGGCGCTGTACGAGCAGGGCCTGGTGCATCACGTTGGGCGCTTTGCGGTGCTGGAAGATCAGCTTTGCGCCTTCACGACGCAGGGTTATCGCGGCGAGGGCAGTCCGGATCACGCCGATGCGGACCACCCCCGGAGCCGCCCGCCGCCACGCGCGGCTGATCGGCATTATATTTTTGCAAGAGTGCGTCATAAAACGAAGGCCAGAATTACAAATGCCGACCGCCACAAGCGGTTCCTAGACATGGCCCGCGAGGTAGGGGCGTCCGATGACGCCAAGGCTTTCGACAAAGCCTTTTGGAAGGTCGTGAAACCGCCCAAAAAGTCGAAGGCAGCTAAGGGCTAAGGGCTAAGGGCTAAGGGCTAAGGGCTAATGGATAGCCGCATCGCAAGCCGCGCTAATTCTTGGGGTTGCGATCATCATCGCATCGGCAATGTGGCTCTATTTCAGCCTTATCAGTCGTGCGTTCGGGGCGGCTATAACCCAATCCAGTGCGGCATCGCGATCCACCGATAGCCCATATATAGGGCCTAGTCCGTCAAGTGTAACGTCGCCAGGGAAAGTTCCGTAACGCTATGGAGGCGCGCGACGTGGTCCGGGATGTCGAGCGCCCTATGCCAGAGATCGATCAGAAAGCGGCGGTTGATAAGGTTTTGCGGGACCTCAAATTGGGGCCATATCGTTTGATCGACGAGATTATCGTCGATGAATTAGCTTCACCCGATCTCGAATTGCATTGGCTCGATGAAGACGATGGCGCCGCCGAGAACGAAGCGGCGCTGGAAGGCCGGGTCAAGCTCGGTGCGCTGACGCTCAACGAAATGCGCGAGCGCCGGAGCTACATTTACCTCTGACTATATTTCTGGATAAAGTCGCGGGAAAAGCACGTCCAGCGCTCCGTCAGGGAAGCGCAATGAGAGCGCGCCCTTAGGAGTGGTCGAGGCAAGATATCCGGCTTCGATCACATCATTCACAAGCCGCCGCGCGGTGCGTTCCGGCAGACCTGTGATGCGCGGAGCATCTCCGCGCTCGACTTCACCGCGAATGAGTGCCGCTTCAAGCAGGTAGGTGGCTTCAGGTTTGAGCATTTCGTTTTTTTCAATGCAATTTCGAAGACGCCGAGCGAGGGTTTCGATCTCGAAAAGCCGCGACATAAATTCCACTTGATCGAGACAAACGCGGAGAAACCAAAGCGTGAATTCGGTTAGGGCCCCGAGCGAAAGGTTGCCTCGACCATCGAGGCCGCCTTGTCGAGGCGTGTCAGCGTGGTCCATCATTTGTTTGTATTCGCTAGGGCCTTTCAGGCCACGCGACAGCCCGCGCGAGATCGACCAGAGTCCGTGAGCTCCGATGCCGGCAACGTGCGCCATGGCGTGACTCATGAGACGGCTCACCCGTCCGTTCCCATCAGGAAAAGGGTGAATGTAGTTGAAGCGGTGATGTGCTGCAGGGATAGCCAAAATTCGTCCGGCCTTGCCAAGGTTGTGAAAACGGTAGTGAGTTTCAAAATATTTCATGAACGCTGGGACGTGAGCGCTCGACGGGGGTATGTGTCGGCCGATCGCAACATCTTCTTCCGCTCCGGACCGCCAAGCGCCAGGCTCCATCCGGAATTGGTGATTTTTGCTCCGAATAAGAAGCATCTCTTTCGGGGCTTCGATGTAAAATTCGCGATGAAGCAAGCGAATGAAGTCGCACGAAGCTGGTTCAGGTAGCTTATGTTCAAGGGCCAGACGATCGATTTCGGCCTGTACGCGAACGTGTGCCGCCGCCTCGAGTTGTAGATTGCGCCGTTCTTTATCCTTGTGAAATTTTCCTTCGACGGCGCGGGCAATATCTGCGGGTAAAGTTATTTGCCCCTCGATTCGATTGCTGTAATACGAATTCATCATCCGCACGAGGCCAGCAAGATTGGCTGCGGTGCGTGGATTAAGTGTCGCGCCAAGCGCAGCGGTTGCGGCCGAGAGTTCTGCAACGACGTCCGAAATAGCAGACGACACGTCTTCCAGCCGCGTCGGCTCGATTCGTTGAGGTGTTTCGGTTTCAGTCAATTTGGCCGAACTCGTCTTTTCGTAAGTATATGACCATACAAGCAAAAGATGTTAATTTCAACGAGAATTGGCCGATCTATTGGCCGATCTCCACCCGACTCTGAATGGGCGCTCCGGGGGAGCTCTAAAGGCCCGTACTTGCAACCATTTTTTGCGGCCAGCGGCAGTTTTGGCCGGTGGCTTGGCCGATATCGGTTACGGGGGTCGGCGTCGCCCCGCCGAGCCGCGACAACGCAACAAGGAGTCCGTGATGGATGACATGAAGATCTTCGTGCCGATCACCAAAATCGATGCGGCGCGGCGCCTGGTTTATGGCGTCGTCACCGCCGAGAAGCCGGATGTTGCCGGCGAGGTGTGCGATTATGCCTCGACCAAACCGCTCTACCGGCAATGGTCGCAGAAATTCGCCGATGCGACGGATGGCCGGAGCCTCGGCAATTTGCGCGCCATGCACGGCAGTGTCGCCGCCGGCAAGCTCGTCGAGATCGCGTTCAACGACGCGGACAAGCAAGTGGAAATCTGCGGCAAGGTGGTCGACGACGACGAATGGCGAAAGGTCGAGGAGGGGGTTTATACCGGGTTCTCGCATGGCGGCCGCTATCTGAAGCGGTGGCCAGATCCGGATCGGCCTTCGCTCGTCCGCTATACCGCCGAGCCGTTGGAAGTGTCACTGGTCGATCATCCGTGCCTGCCGGAAGCTACCTTCGCGGTGATCAAGGCCGACGGCTCGACCGAACTGCGAAAATTCAAAACCATCGCTGCTGCCGGAAATGACGTTGGCGAAGATCTTGCCAAGATCGGCGCGCGACATTCCAAGGCGGACAAGCAGCGCATCAAACAGGCCCACGACCTTCTCGCCGACCTCGATCCCGATTGCTGTGCCGCCACGCATATTCCGGGCGCCAATGTCGAAGCCAATCCGGCTTTCTCGCCGCAAGCCGGCGAGCACGGCGACGCCGTCGCCCACGAGGCGGAAAAACTCGCCAAGGCGATCGAGCAACCCTTGGCGAAGGCGCTTGCCGGAGTGATGACGCGGCTCGACCAGATGACGGCGCGCGTCAAGACGATCGAAGACCAGCCGCTGCCGCTCGGCGCCAGTTCGGTGCGGGTGGTGGAAAAAAGCGAAGACTCGCAATTCGCCGCACCCGACACACTGCTTGAGCGGCCCGGCGCGCTCGAAGCGTTGGCCGAGCTTGCGATCCGTAAAGCGCAGTCCAATCCGATGCGCGCTATTCCGGGTTTGCGCGCCCGCAAGGATTAGCGCCGCTTCATTTCTTTCGTCATTCCGGGGCGCGAGTGAACTCGCGATCCCGGAATCCATAACCGCCGGCCGTGAGTATGGATTCCGGACCCGACGCGTAGCCAGTCATCGGGCCGGCCACTTAGGGCCGGACCCGTTGGCGTCGCTCCGGAATGACGGCTGACCATTTTCATCCACCCAACAACAGGACCGACACCATGTATCAGCCCAATCTGTCGCATGTGCTTGCCAAGTCGACCATGCCGCGCACCGTGCAGGACTATAACGCCGCGCTCGCCAGCGCCGGCGGTTTCCTCGCCGAGATCGAAAAGGCGCATGCCAATCCGTTGCCCGGCGATCCGCTCGCCAAGACCTCCACTTTTTCGGAGTCGACCTCGCCGACGTCGGGCCTGACTTATTACGACCTCGAGCTCGGCGCAAAATTCCTCTATCCGCTGCTGACGCCGTTGCGCAACGAAATCCCGCGCGTGTCCGGCAAGGGCGGCATCCAGGCCAACTGGCGTGTGGTGACCGGCGTCAACACCACCGGGCTGCGCATCGGTGTTTCCGGCGGCAATCGCGGCGGCGTGCAGGCAGTGTCGACGCAGGATTACAGCGCCGCCTACAAGGGCATCGGCATCGAGACCTCGGTCGACTTCGAGGCGCAATACGCCGGCATGGGCTTCGACGACGTCAAAGCGATCGGCGCCAAGGTCGGGCTCGAAGCCTGTATGCTCGGCGAGGAGCTGCTCATCCTTGGCGGCAACACCTCGGTCGGGCTCGGCGCGACGCCGACACCGTCGCTGGCGCCATCGAGCTCCGGCGGCGCGCTCACCGCCGCCGCGAGTCCATATAGCGTGATCTGCGTTGCGCTGTCGCTCGACGGCATCGTCAACGGTAGCGTGACCGGCGGCATCCAGGGCGCGATCACGCGGGCCAATGCCGACGGTTCGTCCGACACTTTCGGCGGTGGCGCTGCGCAAAAATCCACCAACGCCACGACATCGATTGCTTCGGGCACCAGTGGCTCGATCGCGGCGAGTGTTGCGCCGGTGATCGGCGCGCTTGGCTATGCCTGGTTCTGGGGCGCGGCCGGCTCGGAAGTACTCGGCGCCATCACGACCATCAATTCGCTGGTCATGACTGCTAACGCCGCAGGCACCCAGACCGCGGCATCGCTCGGCGGCAGCGACAACTCGACCAACGCGCTGGTGTTCGACGGCCTGCTCTATCAGGCGCTCAAGTCGGGCTCCAACGCCTACGTCGATTATCTCGCCACCGGCACCGTCGGCACCGGCTCGACGCTCACCGGCGACGGCGCCGGCGGCATCGTCGAGATCGACGCTGGGCTCAAAAACCGTTGGGATAATTACCGGCTGTCCCCCGACACCATGTGGGTGTCCTCGCAGGTCGCCAATAATCTGTCGGCAAAGATCCTGGCCGGCGGTACGAACGCGGCGCAGCGCTTCGTGTTCGATGCCGAGCAGGGCGCGCTCGGCGGCGGCGTCATGGTGCGCACCTATCTCAACAAGTTCTCGATGGCCGGCCCGAAGACGCTCGATATCCGCGTGCATCCCAACATGCCGGCGGGCACCATCCTGATGACGTCGAAGACCTTGCCCTATCCGCTGTCGAATGTCGGCAACGTCATGCAGCTCCGCACGCGGCAGGATTACTACCAGATCGAGTGGCCGCCGCGGGCGCGCCGCTACGAGACCGGCGTCTATGCCGACGAAGTGTTGCAGCACTACTTCCCGCCGTCGATGGCGGTGATCTCGAA